>JBOGYW010000013.1:0-39437 GCA_050696815.1 Solirubrobacterales bacterium
GCCCAGTGATGGGCGGCCCTTCGCATTTACGGGGGTGGTGCGACCGGGGAGAGTCAGCCCCCGAGCGCCGGCAGCACCGGCGTGCAGATCGTGCCGCTCGCGTGGGAGGGGTCCAACGCGTTCAGCACCTCTCGCAGCGCTACGTGATCGAATGCCAGCGCGATGTGATCGGCGAGGTCCAACACGCACTTGTCCTGGACGTAGAGGTTCTTGACGGTTCCTCCGCCGCCGGACAAGAACTGGGTCTTCGTCGGCGTCACGACCGTGTCGTACCTGGTGGCGATCACCGTGTACTTCACGCCCGGCACCGTGTCGGGCACGCCGTTCAGCGTCTTGATGAACTGCGAGTCGAACTTCTGATCGGCTAGACCGGGGGCGTTGGCGTTTAGCGCGCCGTAGATTGCGTTGCCGAGGCCCGGGAACAACGCCGTCACCAGGTTCGCGACCTTCAGCAGGCCGTCGACGTCCGTGCCGTGATTGTCAGGCGCCAGGCCGACCATCGCATTGGTCTTCGCGGCGCCACCGAGGAACTTGATGTAGTAGTTCGGCATCATGCCGCCCTGCGAGTGACCGACGATGTCGACCTTGCCCGCGTGCGTCGCGGCGAGTACGCGGTCGACGAACGTGGACAGCTCGCCCGCGGAGCTCGCGACCGGGCCGATCGCGTAGATCAGGCCGAGGCTCGCCGGCGCGGCGCCGTAGGTGAATGAGAACACGCAGTAGCCGTTGTTCTTCAGCAGCGGCGAGAGCGTGCCCCAGTTTTCCGCCTGGTCGGCGAACGTGCCGTGCACCAGCACGACCGGCCGCGGGTGCGCCGCCGAGGGCTTGCAGTTCCAGTCGTTCGCGCCGGCCGGCGAGGCGTTCGGATTACCGACGCCGGGCAGGCCGGTCACCGGGCTGTAGATCACCGGCAAGGCGGCAGACGCGGAGGTTGCGCTCGCGGCGAGCGCGCAGGCCGCGACAACCGCAAGCAGTACAAGCTTCTTCATGGATGATTCTCCCCTGAATTGAGACGTATAGACACAGCGGCGGCAACTGAAAAACATGCTCCCCAGCACGCTTAAAAAACCGCCTGGTTTTTAGACTACCCGAAATCGTGGACTTCTGCAAGTGCCGGTAGGCTCGGTCGCAGTGGAAGGCCGGGAAGAGATCACGCGCGTACTGCCGCGCGGCCGCAACGCGGCCAGCCGCGAAGTCGTTCAGTCGTCGCAGCGCGCGCGACTGATCGAGGCGATGCGCGAGCTCGCGGCGCGCGAGGGTGCGAACAACGTGACGATCGGCCAGCTGGCAGCACGCGCCGGCGTCGCAAAGCCGACCTTCTACGAACACTTTCAGAGCAAGGAAGAGCTGTTCATCGCCGTCTTCGACGAAGACGCGAACGGTCTGGTGAGCGCGATCACGAAATCGCTCGATCCCGACGCGCTTACTGCCGAACGCATCCGCGTCGGCGTCAACGCGCTGCTCGACTACCTGGCGAAGGACGACGACCGCGCCCGTGTAATCGCGATCGAGCCGCCGCTGGCCGGCCCAAAGGCGGTCAAGCGGCTGACCGAGGCGCACAACATGCTGGCGCAGTTCTACATCAGCCTGCGCGAGGACGTGCGCTCGCACCACCCGCAGGTGAAGCCGCTCTCCGAAACACGTGCGACGGCGATCGTCGGCGCGATCACCGAGCCGATCTGCGCGGCGCTGCGCGAGGGCAAAGCGGCCGACCTCGTCGAACTCGAAGACGAGCTGGTCGAGGTCGTAACGCTGCTGGCGACCAATCGCGCATGATGAGACGATCCCGGATAGCACTCGCAGCGGCGCTGCTCGCGTTCTTCGCGACAGCGGCATCGGCCGCCGCCTTCAGCCAGCCGAAGCAGCTCTACAGCAAGCATGGCGTGATGCGCGCGACCTTCGTGGCGCGCGCCGGCGACGTGACGATGGCCGGCAAGCGCGTGGCCGGCGGCATGACGATCAACGGGCAGTTCCCCGCGCCGACTCTGAACGTGCACGCGGGCGACACGATCAAGATCAAGTTCGTCAACAAGCTCGGCGAGTCGACGAACATCCACTTCCACGGCCTTCATGTGTCGCCGGCCGGCATCTCCGACAACATCTTCCGGCGCTTCAAGAACGGCGGCACCTACGAGGTCGTCGTGAAGATCCCGCACGACCACCCGAACGGCCTGTTCTGGTACCACCCACACCTGCACGGCTCCGTCAACGACCAGGTGTTGCGCGGCTACGCCGGGATGATCTCGGTCTCGGGCGGCAGCAATCGCGTGAAGTCGCTCGACAAGTTCCGCGGCACGCAGATCGGTCTCAACCTCACGCAGTTCTCGGCCGACGGCAAGTCGGTCGTCAACCCGAACGACGAGAGCGACGCCAGCTCGACCACGACGGTCAACGGCCAGGTCGGTCAGACGCTGAGCATGCGCCCGGGCGAGACGCGGATGCTGCGGATCGCGAACATGAGCAACGAGGGCTTCTACAAGCTTCAGCTTGACGGCCACGAGCTGTGGGTCGTGCGGATCGACGGCAACCCCGTGCGCGTCGCTCAGCGCGTGAGCACGATCCTGCTGGCGCCCGGCTCGCGCTACGAGGTGCTGGTGAAGGCCGGCGCGGCCGGCGACTACAAGCTACGCCAGCTGCCGTACTTCGAGGGCTTCAACAACTTCCCGGCGCAGGACCTGCTCACGCTCACCGTTGCCGGCGCAACGACAAAGAGCCAGCCGGTCCCGCACCACGTCAAGTCGTTCGAGGATCTCAGCCGCGCCAAGGTCGCCGTGCGCCGCAACTGGGTGCTGTCGTTCTCGCCCGACAGCGCGCCGGTCTTCAAAGCGATGATCAACGGCAAGACGTTCGACCCGCAACGCATCGACTCCCGCGCGAAGCTCGGTCAGGTCGAGGAGTGGACCTTCATCAACGAGACCTCCGAAGACCACCCGATCCACCTTCACACCAACGACTTCCAGGTCGTCGCGGTGAACGGCCAGCGTCGTCGCCCGGCCGCGCCGATCGACAACACGATTCTGCCGCGCAACGGCAGCATCTCGGTCCGCTTCCGGCCGCAGACGTACACGGGCCTGGCGGTCTTCCACTGCCACATCCTCTTCCACGAGGACAGCGGCATGATGGCGACGATCCGCTATCTGCCGGCGAGTGCGAAGGGATCGGCTAGCGTGGTCGAGCCGGCCGGCGTATCGGTGCACGACGAAGCAGTCGCCGGCGAGCAGATCTTCGAACCCGCCGGCGACGCAGATGCTTCTTCAGTTGATCCTGGCTACCTGCTGTTCTGCCGTCTCTACGGCCTGCCGGTTAAACGCCGCTAGGCGTTCTCCGGCGCCTTCGCCAGCTCGTAGAGCACGACCAGCGACAGGATGAACACGCAGAGCGACCAGATCGGCGCGGCCGGCACGGTCACCAGCGTCGCGATCGCGGTCAGCGCGGCACCGACGATGCCGATGAAGCGGCCGAACCCGCCGCCGCCGAACAGCGAGAACGCGGCGATCAGCTCGACTACGCCGAGGACCACCGTGACCCAGCCCCAGTTCTTCAGGTTCGTGGCGATCAACGTCACGTCCTGGGCGAAGAACTTCGACTGGTCGATTGCGGCGATGCCGTAGATGATGTTCAGAGCGCCGCCGACGAACAGCAGCACGCCGGCGAAAACCCACCAGCCCGTTACTCGTGCAGAGTTGTCCATGTTGGTCCCTTCTGGATGGTCTGGACGGACCCAGACATTGTCCAATCGGGGTAGGACGCGTCGGCGCTAAGCCAAGCCGCCCTGCGGATCGTGCCCGGCGGTCTTCTCGGCGTCGCGCGCCTGCATGATCCGCTCGCGCAGGTCCTGCGGGTTGTTGACGCCGATGAAACTGAACTGGTCGGTGTCGGAGTCGCCGGCCGTGTCGAAGTCGATCGTGCCGCAGCGCAGAATGCGCTCGACCGGCGACTGGAAGGTGGTGATGTTCTGGATCCGGTCCACGTTCGTGGAACTCTCCGTCTTCGAGAGGATGCCGCGGCGGATGTGCAGCCGCTTGGTCGTGATCGCGTACTCGGTGAAGAAGCGCATGATCCAGCCGGAGAGGATCGTCACGCCGACGATGATCAAGACCAGTAACACGATCATGAAGGTGCTGATGTCGGCGCCGATCCAGCGGATCGCGACTAACAGCAGCGCCGCGGCGATCGCGATCGCGAAGCCCTTGATGTGGAAGGCCAGCATCGCTCGCCAAGTTGGGTGACCTTCCCAGATCACCGTTTCGTCGTTCATCAACTCCATCGCCGCAAATTATCGAAGTGTCCGGTCGGGCGCCGGGTATCGTGCCCATATCCCACTGCCCGCAAATTCGGATCAAGCTCGGGCGAGCCGCGTATCTGCCACGCGACTTAGGGCGAAAGAACAACGAGGGAGCCAACAGAATGAGCGAGTCTCGGCGCAAGCCGGTGCAACGCCGCAGCCGCGAGCGCGTGGAACTGATCCTGCGCACGGCGGCTGAACTGGTTGTTGAGAAGGGTGTCGACGGAGTGACAACCAAGGAGATCGCCGTACGCGCCGAAATCCCGCCGTCCGCGATCTACGGGTATTTCGACGGCGTCGATGAGATCGTCGGCGAGCTGGTGACGCGAAATCTCACCAGGCTGGACAACGAGGTGCTCGAGCGATTGAACCACGTCGAGCGAGTCAACATGCGTGTGCTGATCAGCGCGCTGTCCGATTCGTACACCGACTTCCATCGCGAGCGTCCCGAGAACATCCCGATCTGGTTCAGCGGCGGCCGCAGCCAGGTCGTGCGCGACAAGATCGACGCGCAGATCCACGGCATGGCGTCGTGGCTCTCCTATGTGAGCGTCACCGCGAAGTTCGTGAAGGCGCCGATCCCGGTCGATCGCATCGAGCTGTTGGTCTCGACCTTCAACCACGTCTTCGAGTATCTGTTCGAGCACGACTACTCGGACGCCGGTCGCGCCGAGGCCGTCAAGGCCTACACGGAGATGATCGCCAACTACGTCGAGCTCGGTGCGACCGAAGCCGGGATCGAGGGAATTCCGACCGCCGACTTCATCGCACTGATCACTCAGGGCGAACAAACTTGACCATTATTCACGTTTGAGCTAGATTGCGGTAGTTCGTGTGGCGTCGCGAGGCGTCACGGAGCGGTAAGTTGGAGTTTCAACACGTCTTGGGACGGCGCTTGGTTGGTTGCTTGGAGCAGCCACGCCGCGGAGGACTCGGCAATCATGAACGTCAAATCGCCGTTCAAAGGCGATCATGGAATGGATTTGCTGGCGATCTGCGCATCGGCGCTGGCTGCGGCCTGCGCGCTTGCGCTGCTGTTGGCGACCGCAACCGCCGCGAACGCCGCCACCTACGACGTCTGGTCCTGCAGAACCGCTAGCGGTGCGCCGGTCTCGGCGCTCGGCTGGCAGCTCGAGAACTGGTTCAACGACGACAAGGCATTCAGCGCCGGTGACAGCTGCGCCGACGACGGCTCGCTCGAGCTGAACCTCGCCGCCGCCAAGCACTCCTTCGGCTTCGGCGCCTACAACTTCACCGCGCCGGACGGCACGAGCATCGTCGACTACGAGCTTTTGCGCTCGCTCGAGGTCGCACCGGAGGAGCATCTATTCGAATCTCTGTATCGCGCCTACGTCCACGAGCGCAAGGCCGACGGTACGGCGAAGGACTACGGCTGCGCGAGCTTCGCCGGCGACTGCACCAGCGCCGGCGACCCCGACGATCCGACCTCGCCTGAGAACCTGACCCGGCAGCACGCGGACGCCCTCGCGGAGATCTCGCTGCGCGTCGAGTGCGACTACTGGTACTGCGGCAAGCCCGATGCGGCATTTGCCGCGCGACTGCGCCTGTTCGCCGCCCACGTGACCTTGAAAGACGACAACGCGCCGGAGGTGCTGGCGACCTCAGGCTCGCTGGTCGCCGGCGGGACCGTCCACGGCAACGCGCTGCTGCGCGTCGGCGCGCGCGACCTCGGCGGCGGCATCGCCTCGGCCACGGCGTCGGTCGACGGTGGACCGCCGGTCAACTGGTCTGGCTCGACCAGCTTCGCCGGCTGCGCGATCCCCTACACCGCGCCGCGGCCCTGCCCGGCCGAGACCGAGACGAGCTTCGAGATCGACACCGCCGCGCTGGCCGACGGCGAGCACTCGGTCAGCGGCAGCGTCTTCGACGCCGCCGGCAACTCCACACCTTTCGGGCCGCTCGCCTTCACCTCCGACAACACCGACCCGCCGGTCGTGATCGGCCAGGCGGCCAACGGATCGCCGGGGACGAACACGCCGCTGCTCAACTTCGACCGCACCAGCTGGATCCGCGATCACGGCAAGAAGACGAAGCTGACCGGCAAGCTGCGCACGACGGCCGGACTGCCGATCGCCGGCGCGCGACTGAGCGTCAGCTCGATCCAGCTCGGCCTACACGATCTAAAAGAGACTTCGCTGCCAGATGTGACGACCGGCGCCGACGGGGCCTTCGCGGTCGCGCTCGGCAAGGACGGCGCGCAGCGCGTGCGCGTGGAGTTCGCGCCGTACGCCGGCGCGGCGCCGACCGCCAGCGCGACGGCCACGGCCCGCACGCGCACGGAGCTGACGCTCACCGCCGCCAAGTCCAAGCTGAAGAACGATCAGAAGCTGACGCTCAAAGGCAAGCTGGTCGGCAGCGGTCCGTCGGCACGCGGCGTCAGCGCGACGATCCAGGCGATCGTTCGCGGCAAGTGGCGCCCGGTCGGCGCAGGCATGGTGCGCGCCGACGGCAGCTTCAAGTGGTCTTACAAGTTCGTCGCGGTCACCGGACTGACGACGTTCTCGTTCCGCGCCCAGATCGTCAAGTCGCCCGGCTGGCCGTGGCCGACGACGACGAGCGGCCGGACGCGGGTCACCGTGGGGGTGTAGCTGTGGCGCGCGACAACGACCGCATCGGCCGTGAGCGCCAAGAGGTTTCGGGCACCGCGAACGAGTACGCGGCGATCCGCCGCGCTCCGATCTTCCAGCGCGGCCCGCGTCTGCACCGCAACGCCGATCCCGACGAGGTCATCGAGCGCGAGTACGAGCTCCTGAAAGAAGACGTGCTGAAGGCCGTCGGCGGCAAGCTCGCCGCCAGCAAGATCCAGTTCTCCGAGCTGGACATGGACGGCTTCTACAACCAGGCCTGGCACAGCGTCTACATCAAGCTGGCCGACGGCGAGGTGATCGAGAATCGCCAGGGCATGCTGGTCGCGATCGCCTACCGGCGCGCGCTCGATGAGTTCCGCGCGCTGCATCCCGACCGCCGCGCCGACGCGGAGGCGCTGGACACGATCGGCTCGCCGGCCGACGTGGACGCGCTGCTCGACGATCGCGCGCAGCTGCAACAGTTCATGACCGGCATGCGCGCGCGGCTGTCAGAGCGCGAGCTGCAGGCGGCCGGCCTCTGTTACGTGTACGGCTACACCCGGCCGGAGGCGGCCGAGGTCGTCGGCGTGCGGCCGAAGCGGATGGAGAAGATCATGGACTCGGTCTCGAAGAAGATCAATCCGCTGGTCGGCGAGATCCGCGCGGGCGAGTGGTGCGAGTCGCAGGCGTCGCTGATCAACGCCTACGCGCTCGGCCTGCTCGACGAAGGCTCCGAGCGCTACGAGATCGCCGTTGAACACCTCAAGGAATGCTCCGCCTGCCGCCGCGACGTTCTGCGCAAGCGTGGGATCGCAGCGGCGATCGCACCGCTGCCGTTCCTCTTCGCCGCCGGCAAGATCGGCACCGCCGGCGCGGCTGCTGGAACAGCCGGTGCCGTGGCCGCCGGTCACTCGGCCGGTTCGGGCGGAACCGGCGGCGGGCTCGCGTTTTTGCCTGCCGCTGCCGCCGGCGGAGCCGTGGCTGTGGCCGCGACCGCACTTGTGATCGCCAACCCGTTCTCGACCGGCAACAAAGCATCGCCACCGGCCGACAAGCCGGTCGCCCCCGCCGTCGCCGGCGGAGCGGCCGCTGCCGCCGCGCCGAAGCCGAAGAAGGTGAAGAAGGCGAAGAAGCACGAGCCGAAGCAGCCGCCGCAGCAGACCGCGGCCGCGCCAGCCCCGCAGCCGCAGGCTACGCCGGCACCGGCTCCGGCACCCGCCGCAGGCGGTTCCGAGGAATTCGAGCTTAAGTAGCCCAACTAATAGGGGGGAGGGGCGTCCCCCGGTGCGACATTCCTTTGTGAATGGTTGGATGAAGTGCGATCAATGCCCCTAGAGCAGACAGCACGCGTAGGCCGGGAATCCGGCCGGCAACGCCGATCCCCTGATTCGGCGGGGTTGGCTACCCGGAATGCGCGTGATTGAGGAGTCGTTGCGTACGCGCCCGGTGAAGGGGTTCACCGTGGCTGAGTCCGCCGTTCATAGCCATCGCACGGATGCATGGTGCGGCTGGCGGCGGCAAGGTATGCGCGCGTAGGTCCGAACAGCCGCGCGCGACCGGCCGCCGCCGGCAATCTTTCGCGCGACATTTAGTAAGCGTATATACTAAATGGCATGATCAAACTCACCACAGCACACACAATCTCAAGCGCCCCGCCGGCCGAGTTCTTCGCCCGCTGGGCTGACATGGAATCCTGGCCCGAGTGGAACACCGACACCGAGTGGGTGCGCCTCGACGGCCCGTTCAAGTCCGGCTCGACCGGTCAGCTCAAACCGAAGGGCGGCCCGAAGGTCAACTTCGTGATCGAGCGGCTCAGCGCAAGCGAGTTCGTCGACGTTTCGAAGCTGATCGGCGCTCGCCTCACGTTCGACCACCGGATCGAACAGACGCCGGCAGGCGGCAGCGACGTCAGCGTCGCGGTCACGCTTGACGGCCCATTGGCCCGGGTCTGGAACGTGATCCTCGGCAAAGACATCAAGAGCAGCGTCCAGCCCGACCTCGACCGGCTCGTCGCCGTCGCTGAAGCATGAGCGACGGCCTGGCCACGCGTCACGCCGACGCCGAGGACAGCCCGGGGCTGCTGCTCTGGCAGGTCACCAACCGCTGGCAGGCCGCCCAGCGCGCGGCGCTCAAGCCGTTTGACCTGACGCACATGCAGTTCGTGCTGCTGGCGTCGCTCACCTGGCTGGGTGCCAAAGGCCCGGTGATGCAGAAGGACCTCAGCGAACACGTTGCGAGCCACCCGATGATGACTTCGCAGGTCTTGCGCGGCCTCGAGAAGCGCGGCCTGGTGGAGCGTGCGCCGCATCCCGAGGACGGCCGCGCGCGGGCGCTTGCGCCGACGGCTGCCGGCCGCGCGCTCGCCAACCGGGCGGTGGTCGCCGTCGAGTCCTGTGACGACGAGTTCTTTGCGGCGCTGGGACGCGGCCGCGAGCCGTTCGTGCGCGGTCTGCGCCGGCTGAAAGACGCTTAGGTAGGCGCCGGCAGCGGGTCGCCTCCGCCCGTGCCGGTGGCGGGAGCGTCGTCGCGCTCGCGGGCGTTGCCGAGATCGGCGGAGATCCGCACGATCGCCGAGGTGACCGGCGCCCCGAGGATCAGGCCGATGCCGCCGAACAGGCAGCCGGCGGCGATCGTCACGATCAAAACGGCGAGCGGGTGGATCCCCAGCGCGGCGCCGTATGCGACCGGCTGGATCAGCTGCTGCAGGATGCCGTTGGCGAGCAGGCACATGACGACCATGCCGACCACGGCAGTTTGGTCGCCTGTGCCCAGCGCGATCAGTACTGCGAACGCACCGGCCGCCCATGCGCCGAGATACGGGATGTAAGCGCCGACGAAGGTGACGATCATGATCGTCGCGACGAGCGGCACGTTCAAAACCCAGGCAGAGATTCCGACAACCACCGCGTTGAAGGTCGCGACGATCGTGACGCCCACGAAGTAGCCGCGCATCGAGCTGATCAGGCGGCCGGTGATTATGTGCGCGACCGGCGGCGGCACGCCCATGCGACGCTCGCCCCAGGCGCGGATCATCGGGCCGTCCTTCAGCAGGAAGACGAGGCTGAGGAAGAGGAAGGCGAGAAAGATCGCGAGCCCGCTGAGCATCGAGATGCCGGTCTTGACGCCTTCGAGCAGCGTCTTCGCGCCATCGCTCGTGCTCTGCGAGGCGGAGGCCTTCGCCTTCTTAGCCTGCTCCGGGTCGATGCCGTGATGCGAAAGCCAGTTCGAGATGCTCGTCATCGCTTTGTTGAGCTGGCTGCTGATCTGGTCGCCGTAGCTGAGGACGCCCGAGAAGATCGCGTAGGTGACGAGGCCGGCGACGACGATCACGAGCAGCAGCACGATCACTGCGCCGCCGAGTCGCGGCACGCCGTGGCGCTGGAGGTAGCTGACCAGCGGCGAGGTCACCGCGGCGATGATCGAAGCGACGAGCACCGGCATCACGATCGTCTCTGTGATCGCGAGCAGTGTCACCGCCGCGACGACGACGAGCGCAGCGCCGACCAGGAACCACGAAGTGAAACCGACGTCGCGCAGCCACTTCGGCGCGACGAAGACGGTGTCGAGCGTGCCCGGCTCGATCTTTACGTACGTGGAGTCTTCGACCGGCGGCGGTCCGGCGGCCTTTCGCAGCGGGTTTCTCACACTCCCATTTCTATCCGCGAGGCAGGACATCGATCCGGTGCCGTCTGCATTAGAGTGGCGGCAACCTTCAGCAATTCGAGCCGCAAACGAGGAGCAGCGATGCCGTTCAACGACCCGGGCGAGACAGCCGTCGCCAAATTCAGCGCCGAGAAACTGCCGACCGACCGCCTGCCGGACCAGGGGATGGCCGCCGAAGACGTGCGCCTACTGATCACCGCCGAGCTGTACCTCGACAGCGAGCCGCAGCGCAATCTCGCGACCTTTGTGACCACCTGGATGGAGCCGGACGCCCAGCGGCTGATCTCCGAAAACCTGCATCGCAACTTCATCGATCACGCGGAGTACCCGCAGACGGCCGAGATCGAACAGCGCTGCATCCGCATCCTCGCGGACCTGTTCCATGCGCCCGGAGCGACGACGGGCGCGCGTACGCAGGGCTCGTCCGAGGCGATCATGCTCGGCGCGCTCAACCTGAAGTGGAACTGGCGTAAGCGCCGCGAGGCCGACGGCAAGCCGTACGACAAGCCGAACCTGATCTTCGGCGGCGACGTGCACGTTGTCTGGGACAAGTTCTGCCGCTACTTCGACGTCGAACCGCGGATCGTGCCGCTGCAGCCCGGCAAGTACACGATCGGCGCCGAGGACATCGAAGAGTTCATCGACGAGAACACGATCGGCGTCGCGGCAGTCGTCGGCACGACGTTCACGGGTCACGCCGACGACGTCAAGGGCATCAATGACTTCCTCGTGCAGCTGAAGAACGAGCAAGGTCTCGACGTGCCGATCCATGTCGACGGCGCCAGCGGCGCCTTCGTCTGGCCGTTTCTACACCCGCAGGTCGAGTGGGACTTCCAACTCGAGCAGGTGCGTTCGATCAACGCGTCGGGCCACAAGTTCGGTCTCGTCTACCCGGGCATCGGCTGGCTGATCTTCCGCGAAGAGTCGGATCTGAACCCTGACCTTGTCTTTATGGAGAACTACCTCGGCAAGGAGGACGCGACCTTCACGCTGAACTTCTCGACCGGCTCGTCGATGCTGCTCGCGCAGTACTTCCAGTTCGTGCGACTCGGCCGCCAGGGCTACGAGGCCGTGATGAAGCTGATGGCGCAGAACGCGATCGAGCTGGCAACCCGGGTCGCGGACAGCGGCCGCTTCGAGCTGATCGGCGAGGGCGAGCCGCAGCTACCACTGGTCGCCTTCAAGCTGAAAGACACCTCCAAGTACGACGAGTTCGACGTGGCCGGCAAGCTCTCGGCGCTGCGCGGCTGGATGGTCCCGGCCTACACGCTGCCGCCGAACGCCGAGAACGTCACGGTGATGCGCGCGCTGGTCAAGGAGACGTTCACGTATTCGTTGGTGGAGAAGCTCGCGGATGACATTGAAGCGGCTTGCGTCTCACTCGACGATCACGGCGGCCTGCACGAATCCGACAAGAAGCAGCTGGTCAAGACGAACCCGCACGTTTAGACGGTCTTTCACAGCTTTTTCACCAGCCGCGTATGGTGAGATAGCACCATGACCGAGAAGCCAAAGAAGGAAGCGAACGGCAAGATGCCCTCTGCGGTCATCGACATCGGGTCCAACACCACGCGCCTGCTCGTAGCCG
This sequence comes from Solirubrobacterales bacterium, assembly GCA_050696815.1. Classification (GTDB taxonomy): domain Bacteria; phylum Actinomycetota; class Thermoleophilia; order Solirubrobacterales; family JACPNS01; genus JACPNS01. The sequence goes on from JBOGYW010000013.1 coordinate 12,125, forward strand.
AGCGCGCCGGTGACGGTCTGCGCGAACTGCTGAGTCAGCGCGCGTTCACCCGGCTGGGCCGTGGCATTCGCGACGACGGATTGATTTCCGGCAAGAAGATCGAAGAGGTCGCGCAGACGGTCGCGACCCAGGTCCGGCTGGCCAACGTGCTCGACGCCGAGGACATCTACGCGATGGCGACGGCGGCGACCCGCGAAGCCTCGAACGGCGACGAGCTGGTTGAGGCGATCCGCGAAGCGAGCGGCCTGGACGTCGAGATCCTCGACGAAGAGGAAGAGGCCCGCCTCTCATTCATGGGCGCAACCCGCGCGCTGCCGCTCGAGGGCGAGGAGAAGATCGCCGTGATCGACGTCGGCGGCGGCTCCAGCGAGGTGGCGATCGGCACGCTCAGCGATGGCGTCAAGTGGTCCACCTCGTTCAAGGTCGGCTCCGGCGTTGTGACCGACAACTTCATCCACAACGACCCGCCGACGGTCGATGAGCTCGACGCCGCGCGCACTTACGTGGACGGCATATTCGAGGATTTCAGCTTTCCCGACGTGGATCTGGCGATCGCGATCGGCGGCAGCTCTTCGTCGCTGCGCCGCATGGTCGGCGGCGTGCTCGAGCACGAGACCATGGAGCGCGCGATCCGTTTGATCACGCGCAACGCGTCGTTCGAGGTGGCCGACGACTTCGGCCTCGACATCGAGCGCGTTCAGGTTCTGCCGGCCGGAATCATGATCCTCGAGGACATCTCCGACCGGATCGGCCAGCCGCTGCGGATCGGCAAGGGCGGCCTGCGCGAAGGGAAGCTGCTGGAGCTGCTGGCGGCGCAGGTGGCCTGAGATGACCCCCGACGCAATCGACGCCGTCCCCGTCCCAGCCGCGATCGCATCGCGTGACGACGCCGCGGTCGAGCGCACGGCCGACGAGGTCGACCTGCGCGAACGCGAGTACTTCTTCAACCGCGAGCATTCCTGGCTGCAGTTCAACGAGCGCGTACTCGAACTGGCCGAGCAGAAGGACCTGCCGCTGCTCGAGCGCGTCAAGTTCGCCGCGATCGTTTCGAGCAACAACGACGAGTTCGTGATGATCCGCGTCGCGGGCATGCACGACCTGATCGACGCCGGCATCGAGAAGCGTGGCCCCGACGGCCTGCTGCCCGACGAGACGCTCGACGGCATCCGCGAACACTCGCTCGCGATCGCGGCGCGTCAGAGCAGGCTGGTCGCTGAGGAGCTGCTGCCGCAACTCGCCGAGCAAGGCATCCGCATCCTCCGCGGCAGCGAACTCGACATCGTGCAGCGCTCCGAGCTGCGCCGCGTCTTCCTGGCGCAGATCTTCCCGGTGCTGACGCCGCTCGCCGTCGGTCCCGGCCGGCCGTTCCCGTACATCTCCAACCTTTCCCTCAGCCTCGCGGTTCTGCTGCGCGACCCGCAGCTCGATCAGACGACCTTCGCGCGCGTGAAGGTTCCGAAGGAGATCCTGCCGCGTTTCGTGCACCTTGAGAGCGACGACGTGTTGGTGCCGCTGGAAGACGCGATCGCCGACAACCTCGACGCGCTGTTCCCGGGCACTGAAATTGTCAGCTATGCACCTTTCCGCGTGACCCGCGACGCTGACTTCACCGTTTCCGACGAAGCCGATGATCTGCTGCGCGCCGTTGAGGCCGAGCTGCGTCGCCGCCGCTTCGGCGAAGTCGTGCGCCTGGAGGTCGGCACCGGCATCGCGCGCGAACTGCGCGACGAGCTGATCGAGTCGCTCGAGGTGGAGGAGCGCGATGTCTACGCGGTCGACGGCCTGCTCGACCTCGGCGACCTCTGGCAGATCGTCAAGCTACCCGGCCACAAGGAGCTGCGCGACCGTCCGTGGACGCCGGTGCAGCCTGCCCGCCTGCGCGACGCCGACGGCGAGCCCGTGCCGGTGCTGTCGGCGATGCGCAACGAGGACATCCTTGTGCACCATCCCTACGAGTCATTCACCGCCTCGGTCGAGCGCTTCGTCGCCGAGGCCGTCAGCGACCCCGACGTTCTGGCGATCAAGCTGACGGTTTACCGCACCAGCGACGACTCGCCGCTGGTGCCGGCACTGATCCGTGCCTCTGAACGCGGCAAGCAGGCGGTCGCTCTGGTCGAGCTGAAGGCGCGCTTCGACGAGCAGGCGAACATCGCCTGGGCACGTTCGCTGGAACAGGCCGGCGTGCACGTCGTCTACGGTCCACCGGCGCTGAAGACGCACACCAAGTGCGTGCTGGTCGTGCGCCGCGAGGGCAACGGCGTGCGCAACTACGTGCACATCGGCACCGGCAACTACCACTCCGCGACCGCGCGTCTCTACACCGACTTCGGTCTCTTCACGACCGACCCGAAGATCGGCGCCGACGTGACCGACATGTTCAACTTCCTGACCGGCTTCGCCCGCCCGCACGAGATGCGCAAGGTGCTGATCGCACCGAACCAGATGCGTGAGGGCATCCTCAACGAGATCGACGAGACGATCGAGGCGCACTCCGATGCGCACCCGTCGCGGATTGTGATGAAGATGAACTCGCTGGTCGACGTCGCCTGCATCGAGGCGTTGTACCGCGCCTCGCGGGCCGGCGTGAAGGTCGATCTGAACGTGCGAGGCATCTGTTGCCTGCGCCCGGGCGTGCCGGAAATCTCCGAGAACATTCGCGTCAATTCGGTCGTCGGCCGCTTCCTCGAACATTCGCGCGTCTACGCCTTCCTGCGTCACGGCGCCGACGGCCCCGAGCGCCACGTCTACATCGGCTCGGCCGACCTGATGCGCCGCAACCTCGACAACCGCGTCGAGCTGGTCACCCCGGTCGAGAACGAGGCGCTGCAGGACCAACTGCTCGACGTCGTCGACCGTTGTCTGGCCGACAACACGAACGCCTGGGAACTCGGCGAGGACGGTTCATGGACGCGGCTACGAGCCGCGTCCCCGGAAAAACGCCGAAACGCCCAAGAAGAACTAATGGACCTGGCGCGCACCGCCGACGAGGCCTTCAACGCCTAGGCCCCGGCTCCCCAGCGAAAGGTCCGGCGCACGTGTCTGACCTTTTCGCGCAGACCCGCATTCCTAGGCGTTACAAATCTGCAAAAGCCAAAAAGGTCAGACAACTCCGCCGGACCTTTTTCGGTTTTGACTCATTTGAAGTAGGACCCACTAAGCCGAGGATCCGCGCACGCGAACGCGTGTTTCGCGGTAGCGGATGGCTTCGTAAGTAACGAGCGCCCCGAGCACGGCGAAGGCGATCGCCAGTACCGCCAGCGCCGACGCCTCGGTTGCCGCCGGGATCAGCGCGAGAAACAACGCGGCGATCAACAGGCGTTCACGGTTCCAGCTGCCGATGTCGCGCCGCTTGATCGCCGAGAGCGTGCCGCAGTACAGGGCGATGCCGAGGCAGAGCGCGAGCGCGGGGATCTCTGTCAGGTGCGCATGCGGATCGGCGATCGTCTTCTTGATCGCCAAAGCAAGCAGGATGATGCCGGCGATCAGGAAGAAGTGGAGCACGGCGTAGGTGTCGCGCGCCATTTTTGTGCGTTCGATGCCCTGGGCCTCGCCGAGCACGCGCGATGCAACGAGCGCGACGACGTCGAAGTACATCCACCACATCGCGCTGGCCAGCCAAACAGCGAGCACCGCGGCGAGCACCGTCACGAAGTCGAGCTGCTCGCCGGTCGCACCGACGCCGATCGACACGATCGACTCGCCAAGCGCGATGATCACGATCAGACCGAATCGCTCGGCGAAGTGGTCGGGCGACAGCTGCCAGCCCTCGCCGCCGAGCACGTACGCGCCGCCGTAGTCGATCGCGATCGCGAGCACCCAGATGGCGGCCTGCGCCCAGCCGTCGAACGCGGTCGAGGCGACGATCAGCAGCGGCGCGACGATGAAGGCCGGCGACATTCGCAACACGGCCTTCAGGAACTCGGGGTTCGACCACGCGCCGATCACGTAGAACAGCTGATGGATCAGCCGAACCAGCAGATATGCGAGCGCGAACAGCAGCGCGTACTCGCCGAACGCCTCGGGCACGGTCAGCGAAACCACCATCAGCGCAGCCATCGCCACGAAGATCGGTAGCCGCAGCAGCTTCGACTCCGCGTCGAACGCATTCGTCAGCCAGGCGAAGCCGGCCCACGCCCACCACAGCACCGCCAACACCAGCAGCGACCGCGCGGCACCGCGATAAGTGAGGTCGTGTGCCAGCTTGGTCGTGACCTGCGTGAACGCGAGCACGAAGACGAGGTCGAAGAACAGCTCGAGCGGCTTGACCTTGTGCTCGGCAATCTCCTCCATCGCGCGAGTCTAAATCGCGGTACGTTGGAAGAAGCCTCTAACCAACGAAAGAAGGGAGGCCCGATGGCTCACATGATGCAGACCGAGCTGACGGCAAAGAGGTTCGAATCACCCGACGAGACGCGCGAGTTCACGGACGGAAAGGGACGCGCGGAGCTGGTGCGCATCGGCGACCACACCGCCAGCCGTTCGACTTTCAAACCGGGCTGGCAGTGGTCGATCAACATCAAGCCGCTCGTGCACACAGAGAGTTGCGAGGTGTTCCATCTCGGCATGGTGCAAGAAGGCCGGATGCGGATCACGATGGACAACGGCGATGCGCTCGAGGTCGGACCCGGCGACGTGTTTGAAATCCCGCCGGGACACGATGCGGAAGTGATCGGTGACGCAGACTGCGTTCTGATCGACTTCGGCGACATGTCCGAGTACGCGCAACCGCGCACGGACTGACCAAAGCTTTCGTGGCGGCAGGGATGCCGCCGCGGAGGAACAGAAGGACCGGAAAAAACGGGAATGACGAGACTCGAACTCGCGACCTCCGCCTTGACAGGGCGGCGCTCTAACCAACTGAGCTACATCCCCGGGATGCCGACAAATTGTGGCAGGTCGCAGGACCGGCAACCAATGGGCGAAGCAATGGGCACGCCCCGACTCGAACGGGGGACTTCCTCCTTGTAAGGGAGGCGCTCTAACCAACTGAGCTACGCGCCCGTCAGGCAGGGTAGTCGCTTGCAGTTGGCGAAGGTTTTCGTACGAAACCGCCGTAACCATGCGTCCAGCAGCGGGTTTCAATCGTTGTGCAGCCGTACCAATGTGATCTAAACTCAGTTTTGATGGATCGCGCCTCAAGCAAGACGCTTGTCGCGTGGCTGAGCGCCGCCTTGCTCGCACTGATTCCGACCGCAATGGGGCTTTCCGCCGCATCTGCAGGCGCGGAACCGGCCGTGGCCGAGGCAGCAGATGCTGCGCCGGCTGACTACACCGACACCCTGCTCTCGAACGAGCTGGATACGTCGCGCTGGGCGTTCGTGACGCGCAAGACGATCGCCTACAGCGAGCCGAAGGCCCAAGGTCGCAAAGTGCGGAAGCTGACGACGCGCACGCCCGATCGCACCAACGAGCTGGTGCTGGCGCTGGTGGAGCGCAAGTTCAACGACGGCTCGGTGTGGGTACAAGTGCGGCTGCCGATGCGCGGCTCCGGCAAGACCGGCTGGGTGCGCCGCGGCGCGCTCGCCAACTACAACGTGATCCACACGCGAATGGTGATCAGCCGCAACCGCTTCACCGCCACGCTCTACAAGAACGAGAAGGTGGTCTGGAAGACCCGCGTCGGTGTCGGCGCGAAGGGCACGGCTACGCCGACCGGCCACTTCTACGTGCGCGACCGCTTGATCACCAACGACTCACATGGCCCGTACGGCCCCTACGCCTTCGGCCTCTCCGCCTACTCCAGCAAGTTGACCGACTGGCCGGGCGGCGGCATCATCGGCATTCACGGAACGAACGAACCGGGAAAGATCCCCGGCCGTATCTCGCACGGCTGTATCCGTGTGAAGAACGCGAAGGTCCGCCGGCTCTACAAACTGCTGCCGCCGGGCACGCCGGTCGAGATCAAGTAGCGCCGACCGCTCAGCGCGGCGTGCGCTCGCGGAACATCCGCTCGTAGTAGTCGACGCGCGCGTCGTTGTCGATGTCGATCATCACGCGGTCGGCCTTTGTGAACTTCTCGACCCAGCGGCGCACACGCGTTGGCACCATCTGCGTCAGCGCGTAAGTGAACTTGACGTTCGAGGGCACGTACACCGCGACCTTCGGCTTGTGGATCGCGCGCACGATCGCTTCGGCGACGTCGATCGGCTGCAGCGTCGGCACGCCGCGCGTCTTCTGCTTGACGCCGAGCGTCAGGTCGGTCTCGACGACGACCGGGCAGATCGCCGTGAACTCGAGCGGCGTGTCTTTGTACTCGGCGGCGGCGGCCTCGGTCATGCCGAAGGCACCGAACTTTGATGCCGAGTACATCACTTCGCCGGGGATACCGAAACGACCCGCCGTCGAGACGACGTTGACGATGTGGCCGTGCCCGCGCGTGAGCATGCCGGGGATCGCCAGCTTCATGCCGTACATCGGGCCGAGCAGGTTGACGTTGATCATCCGCTCGGAGATCGCGTCGGGCTCGGCGTGAAACGGGTTCATCGCCATCACGCCGGCATTGTTGATCAGGATGTCGATCGGGCCGAGCTCGTCTTCCACCCGCTCGAGAAAGTCGGCGAACGAGTCGCGGTCGGTGACGTCCACCTCGAAGGTCCGCGTCGTCGTGCCGGCCGGGAGCGTGCCAAACGCCTGCTCGAGTGCCTCGAGCTCGAGGTCGCCGCCGCCGACCTTCGCACCGTTGCTCAGCAGCAACTTGACGGTCTCGAGGCCGATGCCACGAGCGGCACCAGTGATCGCGACGACCTTGCCTGAAAGCGGGACGGCAGCCATCAACCCAGCCTATCCCGTTTGCGGAGAGTCAGCCGCGCTCGACGACCTGCAATTGCACGTTCTGGACGCGCAACGCGCGATCTCCCGCAAGCGCGCACCGGCACTGCGATTGCACCGAAATACCGCTGAGTAGAGCCAAAACTCGTGTCAACGAATAGCCGATGTTTGGCCGATTTGACCTCCACTCGCGGCGCTGAACTGCCGTAAATTGAAGTGACATGCTCGCATTTACCCCCGCACCCGTGCGAACAGGGATCGTTCGCGTCGCGGCTGTGTCCGTCGTGCTTGCCATCGCACTTGCGATCGGCGGCGGCACCGGCACGGCCAGCGCAAACGAAGGCCACGGTTACGCGTACGGCTGGGGGCACTACCCCGGGCATCACAGCAACTGGCACTGGTGGTGGAGTCATTCCCACTACGGCCACTGCCACCGCGTTCCGACGCCGACCGCTGAGTTCACGGCAGATCCCGCCGCGTCCTTCGCCGGTGAAAGCGTCGCGTTCGACGCGTCGGCATCGACCGGCGGAATGATCGACGACGACTACGGCGAGGACACCGTCGGCACACTCACCAAGTTTGAATGGAGCTTCGGCGACGGCGGTACCGCGACCGAGTCCGGTCCGACCGTCTCGCACGTGTTCACCGACCCCGGCACCTACGACGTGACGCTGAAGGTCACCAACGACGGCGGGAAGACAGCGAGCGTCTCCCACAGCCTCGTCGTATCGCCTCAGCCTGCGCCGACCGCGAGCTTCGGCGTGGATCCCGCGTCACCGACCGCCACGCAGGCCGCTTCGTTCGACGGCAGCGGCTCGAGCGGCGGCGAGTCGAACGGCCGCGTCGGCAGCGTCGTCGACTACGCGTGGGACTTCGGCGACGGCGAGACCGCGAGCGGCGCCGACGCAGTCGCCAGCCACACCTTCGCTGAGGCGGGGACCTTTAGCGTGAAGCTGACCGTCACCAACGACTACGGGCAGACTGACAGCGTCAGCCAGGACGTGGTCGTGCAGAGCGTTCCTACTCCCGTCCCGACAGCGGCGTTCACGATCTCACCGGCCTCGCCGGTGGCGGGCCGCCCGATCAGCTTTGACGGCAGCAACTCGAGCGGTGGCGAGGACCGCTCCGTTACCGGCATGATCGTTGACTACGCCTGGGACTTCGGCGACGGCACAACGCAGAATGGGCCGACGTCCGGCGCGAGCCACAGCTACACCGACGGCGGCCAGTTCGTCGTGAAGCTGACGGTCACCAACGACGCCGGCCAGAGCGACGACGCCCAGATGACTTTGACTGTGGCGCCACCGCCACCGCCGTACGACCCGGGTGACGGACCGTCGTTCGCCGCGGTCGCGCCGACGTCGGCAGCGACAGGCGTGACCTCGCTCAGCGTGGGCCGTTCGCTGACGGTCAGCGTTTCCTACAGCCTCGCGCTGCCGGAAGGCAGCGACCCGGCAAGTGCCTGCACCGGCGCCGCGAACGTGAGCGTCTCAGCGCCGAAACAGCGGAAGGTCGCCGGCAAGTCGGCGCTCAAGCCCGGCGCCAACAGCTGCTCGCTGAACTTCAAGCTGAAGCTGCCGAAGGGCTACGCCGGCAAGAAGGCGAAGTTCGCCTTCCGTTTCGCCGGTAACGGCGCAGTCGCACCCTGGTCGGCGACGCGCAAGCTCGTCGTTAAGTAGCAGTCGGGTTATCCCCAGGCGAATTCGCCAGCCCGCCGTATTGGCGACGCGTGGCGGATCGGGCATGATTTCGTCATGTCAGATGTTTTAGAACCCGAAGTCGTCGCCTCCGACCTGTCGCCGGGCGAGCGCCTGTTCCGGCAGATCGTCGCGCGGCCGTTCGAGCGCCGCACGTGGGACGAGTTCCTGTACCTGCTCTCTTCGATCCCGGCAGCGATCGTCGCGCTGGTGATCTGGACGAGCGCCAGCGGCATCGCCTTCGGCCTGGCAGTCACGATCCTCGGCATTCCATTGCTGATCGCGATGTTCTGGGTCTTCAAGCAGTACGCGCGCTTCGAGCGGATGCGCCTGCGGATCGTCGACGACCGGCCGCTCATGCCGGTCTACAAGAAGCCGCGCCCCGGCTTCGTGGACTCCGTGGCCGACCTGATCAGCGACCCCCAGGCCTGGAAGGACTTCGGCTGGATGATCGTGCTCTCGACGGTCGGGCTGGCCGCTTCGATCGGCGGCATCGCCTTGTGGCTTGGCTCGATCAGCTACGTGCTTTTTCCGCTGTGGGGTTGGGCGATACCCGGTGACGGGTCGCCGCTCGGCTTTGTCGTCGGCAACGACATCTCGTTCGCAGAGTCTTGGTTGTTCGTGCCGTTGGGATTGATCCTGGTCGTGGTCACGACGTGGATCTGCGCTGCGGCGGCGATCGCGCTAGCGACCGCGTGCCGCGCATGTCTCGGTACCAGTCAGGAAGGCATCCTGCGAACTCGCGTGACCGAGCTCGAGCGCACCCGCGAGGAGTCGCTGTCGCGCCAGACCACGCAGATCTCGCGTATCGAGCGCGACCTGCACGATGGTGCCCAGGCGCGGCTGGTCGCGCTGGCGATGGACCTCGGCATGGCCGAGACGAAGATCGACGACGACCCCGACTCGGCGAAGCAGCTGGTGTCCGAAGCGCGCGACGAAGCGCAGCGTGTGTTGCAGGAGCTGCGCGACCTGGTGCGCGGCATCGGACCGCAGATCCTGCGCGACCGCGGTCTCGAGGCGGCGTTGGTGCCGGTGGTGGCGCGCAGCCCGATTCCGGTCAACCTGAAGATCGAGCTCGGCTCACGTCCGGCCGAGGCCAGCGAGATCGCTGCGTACTTCGTGATCTCGGAGGCGCTGGCCAACGCGATCAAGCACAGCAAGGCGACATCGATCAACGTTCAAGCGCTGAAACACGACTCATGGCTGTTCGTGCGCGTCAGCGACAACGGCGCCGGCGGCGCCGCACTCGACGCGGGCGAAGGGCTGCGCGGTTTGAGCGCGCGCGTCAAGGAGGTCGACGGCAGGCTCGACGTAGACAGCCCGCCCGGAGGACCGACCATTATTGACGGATGGCTGCCCTTCGGGTAACGATCGTCGAAGACCTCGCACTACTGCGTGACGGGCTCACGCGCATGCTCGCCGACAACGACTGCGAAGTGATCGCCGCGGTCGACAACCCCGACGATTTCCTAGCCGCGGTGGACAAGGACCGGCCCGACGTCGCGATCGTGGACGTGCGCCTGCCGCCGACCTTCAACGACGAGGGCGTGCGTGCAGCGATCGAGGCGCGGCGCCGCTCGCCCGGGCTGCCCGTGCTGATCCTCTCGCAGTACGTCGAACAGACCTACGCCGCCGAGCTGCTCGCCGACGGCGATGGCGGGGTGGGCTACCTGCTGAAGGACCGCGTCGCCAACGTCGGCGAGTTCGTCGACGCCGTGCGCCGGGTGGCCGACGGTGGGATGGCGCTCGACCCCGAGGCCGTCAGCCAGCTGATGACACCGCGCGCGGCCGACGACGCCTTCGGTGAGCTGACCGAGCGCGAACGCGAGGTGCTCGACCTGATGGCCCAGGGACGCTCGAACAAGGCGATCGCCGCACAGATGTTCATCACCGAGGGTGCGATCGAGAAGCACATCAGCAAGATCTTCGACAAGCTCGACCTCCCGCCCTCAAGCGAGGACCACCGCCGCGTGCTGGCGGTCGTGAACTACTTGGCCGACGCGGATTAAGCGGCGTCGCCGCTGCGCAGGATCGAGTCGAGCTCGTCGAGCTTGCGGCGGATCCCGCCCCACACCGCATCGCAGATCTCGAACACGCTCGGGTCGCCGATTGCGTAGCGCGTCTGTGTGCCCTGCTTAGTCCGTTCGACCATGCCGGCCGAGTGCAGGATCGAGAGGTGCTTCGAGACGTTCTGCTGCGAGGCGCCGACGGCCTCCTGCAGCTCGCCGACCGAGGCGTCGCCGTTGCGCAACTCATTGAGCAGGCGGATGCGCATCGGCTCGCCGAGCACCCGGAAGCGCTCAGCGATCAAGTCGATCAGCGGTTCGGTGAGGTTGACCTCGGCCATGCCCAAAGGATACACCGCCTGGACGCTGTAATGCATGTACAACTGTAAAGTTGTATGCTGGTACAGCAATCAACTTGGGAGTTGGCATGAAAATCAGTCGTAACAAGCAGAATCTCGGTCCGCTCGGCCGGGCCGGGGCATTTACGGAGCGGCACTCGACGGGCGTGATCGTCGCGTGGGTCACCGCTCTCGTTTTCTTCGCCGCCTTCGCTCCGCGCGCGGAACACGCGCTCTCGGGCGCCGGGTGGGAGGCGCGAGGCAGCGAGTCCGTCGCTGCGCGAACGGTGATCGACCGAGAGTTCGGCGGCTTCGGGGCCTACGCGCTCGCGGCTGTCGTCCAGGACGGCTCAGTCGCTCGCGTTTCGAAGATCCTGGAGAACGATCCAGCGGTCGCGTCCGTTGCGCAGCCGGTCTTCTCACGCGACGGAAAGACCGCGATCCTGCGCGCCGGCGCCGGCGCCGACGCGAACGAGATGGTTCGTGCCGCCGACAGGCTGAAGGTCGCGGTTGCCGGCGCCGGCGGAAACCTCACCGGCAGCCCGGCGATGTGGTCAGACTTCAACGCCGCCAACCGCGCGGCGATGGCGAAGTCGGAGTTGATCTCGTGGCCGGTGACGATGGTGATCCTGCTGCTGGCGTTCGGCGCGCTGGTCGCCGCCGGGTTGCCGCTGATGCTGACGATCGTCTCGCTGATGGCCGCGGCCGGCTCGCTGTATCTGTTGTCACTGCTGACGCCGATCTCGATCTGGTCGATGAACTTCGCGATGATGTTCGCGCTCGCGCTCGGCATCGACTACGCGCTGTTCGTCGTACACCGATTTCGCAGCAACGGGTCGGTCGCTGAGACGATGGACACGGCAGGCAAGGCTGTGCTGCTGAGCGGTCTCACGGTGCTGGTGTCGCTGAGCGCCGTGATGCTGATTCCGAGCCCGGCGTTCCGTTCGACCAGCCTCGGCATCATGCTCGCGGTCACGTTCGTGTTGTTCGCGAGCCTCTCTCTGCTGCCGGCGGTGCTGGCCAAGCTCGGCACGCGTGTCGACAAGCTGTCGTTCGGCAACGGCCGCGCGCGCGAGTTCAGTTCCGAGCGGTTCGAACGCTGGGGCGATCTGGTGTGGCGCCGGCCGCTGGCGGTCGGCGCGCCGGTTGCGCTGGCGCTGGTTTTGCTCGCGCTGCCGCTGACGGGCTTGAAGACCGCGATGCCGTCGATCTCGGTCGTTCCGCAAGGCGACGCTTCCCGGACCGGCTACGAGCAGATCGCATCCGCGTTCGGCGAGGGGGCGACGGCGCCGCTGCAGGTGGTTGCGCCGGCCCGCGACGTCACGGCAACGCGTACGGCGCTGGTGAGCGACAGTGCTGTCGCGAGCGTCTCCGCGCCGGTGACGCGGGGCGAGCGCGCGATGCTTGCGGTCACGCTTGACGGCGACTCAACCGGAGCGACGATCGAGCGCCTGCGCGCGGTCACGCCGCCGGGCACCCTGATCGGCGGCGTCTCGGCTGAGAGTCACGACCTCGAACAGGTGCTCAAGCACCGCACCTGGCTGGTGATCGGCGTCGTGCTGGCACTCAGCTTTGCGTTGCTGCTGTTTGCGTTGCGGGCGCCGCTGATCGCGGCGGCGGCCGTGCTGGCGAATCTGCTGGCGACCGCGGCGGCGTTCGGCGCTGCCAAGTGGGTGTTCCAGGACGGCGCGCTCGCCGGGCTGCTCGGCTTTGAGCCACAGGGCTTCCTCGACGCCTGGGCGCCCGTGTTCTTCTTCTCGATGATCTTCGCGATCTCGATGGACTACACGGTGTTCTTGCTGTCAGCCGCCAAGGAGCACTGGGATCGCAGCGGCGACGCGCGCGCGGCGATGATCGGCGGCCTGGCGCAGTCGGGGCGCGTGATCTTCGCGGCCGGCGCGGTGATGGTGGCGGTGTTCTTCACCTTCGCGCTGTCCGGCCCGCTGCCGCCGAAAGAGATGGGACTGATCCTCGGCTTCGCGGTCCTGCTTGACACGATGCTGGTGCGGTTGGTGTTGATCCCGGTGGCGATGCGCCTGCTCGGCGCGCGCGCCTGGCACGTCCCGCGCTGGGTCGACCGCGCGCTACCGGCGGTCCGTTTCGGCCACGCCTGAGGGCTAGCGGCCGAGGAACTGAAGCACGGCGAGGACGCGGCGATGATCTTCGGGCGTCGCGTCCAAGCCGAGCTTCTCGAAGATGTTCGTGACGTGCTTTTCGACGGTGCTGTCTGTGACGACAAGCTCCGCGGCGATCGCCTTGTTGGTACGCCCCTCGGCCATCAGTTCGAGCACGTTGCGTTCGCGTTCGCTGAGCGTGTCGACCGGGTCGTCCGCGCGGCGGCGGCCGAGCATGTGTGAGACGACCTCGGGGTCGAGCGCCGAGCCGCCGTCGGCGACGCGCCGGATCGCATCGATGAAGTTGTCCACGTCGGCGACGCGGTCTTTCAGCAGGTAGCCGACGCCCTCGGCGTTCTCGGACAACAGGTCCAGCGCGTAACCCTCTTCGACGTACTGCGAGAGCACCATTACGCAGGTGCCGGGCAGCTCCGAGCGGATCAGCTTGGCGGCGACGAGTCCTTCGTCGGTGTTCGTCGGCGGCATGCGGATGTCGACGATCGCGATGTCGGGCTTGTGGGCGCGGGCCTTGCGCAGCAGGTCCTCGCCGTCGCCGGCCTGGCCGACGACTTCGATCCCGGCGTCCTCGAGCAGTCGTGCAACGCCTTCGCGCAGCAGGACAGAGTCTTCTGCAATCACCGCACGCATGGCATCTCTGCGGTCACCGTAGTGCCTTTGCCGAGCGGGCTGCTGACGACGAGGCGGCCATCGAGCGCCGCGACGCGGTCCTGCAGCCCGCGCAGGCCGGTGCCGAGGTCGATGCTGGCGCCGCCGACGCCGTCGTCGCTCACCTCGATCATCGCGGTGCCGTTGACGCGCTGCACGTCGACACGGGCGAAGTTGGCATTCGAGTAGCGCGCCACGTTGGTCAGCGCCTCGGCGACGACGAAGTAAGCGGCCGACTCCACCGGTGCGGGCAGGCGCTCCTCGGGCACCTCGCCGAGTTCGACCGGCACCTGCGAGCGCGAGGCGAGCGCCTCCAGCGCGGCGCCGAGGCCGCGGTCGGTGAGGATCGCTGGGTGGATGCCGCGGGCCAGCTCGCGCAGCTCGGTGGTGGCTTCGGCGAGGTCCGTTGAAGCCTGAAGCAACAGCTCGCGCGCGGCGCCGGGATCGTCATCGAGCTTGTTCTGCGCCATCCGCAGCGTCAGTGCCATCGAGACGAGGTGCTGCTGCGCGCCGTCGTGCAGGTTGCGCTCGAGTTCGCGGCGGGCGGTGTCGGAGGCCTGGACGATGCGGGTGCGAGAGGCGCGCAGCTCCTCGACGCGAGCACGTAGCTCGGCTTCGAGCCGCTGGTTGCGCAGCGCCAGCGCGGCGGCCGAACCGGTCGCGCGGATCAGCTGCTGGTTGTCTTCGATCGAGGCGTCGTAGATGATCGAGGCGATCAGTTCGCCGTCGTGTTCGACGGTGGTGCAGCCGCACCGCGGATCGTCGTCCGGCAGCTCGATCGGCAGACCCTGTTCGTCTACGTACAGCTCGCGCTCGGGCAGCCAGTAGGCGAACTGCAGCGAAGTGTCGTCGAGCGCCTCGGCCATCGCGTCGCGGATGTCGGAGCTCTGCAGGCTCGTCTCGCCGAGCGCGGCGATCAGCTCGCTGATCGCGCCCGCGCTGGTGAAGCGGCTGCGCAGCAGTCCGAGCAGGAAGGCGAACGGCACGAAGCTCAGCGCCAGCACGGTGACGATGAAGATCGCCTGGCCGAGCGAGTCGTTGATGCCGACCGACTGCAGCGAGACGAGCAGCACGAGTGAGCCGATCGTCACGGTCCCGGCGAACAGCACCGGCTGGATCGCGGCACGTGCGGCGGGTCCATATCCGCGGTAGCGGCGGACAAGGATCACGACCAGCGTCACCAGCAGCCCGACCGCGGCGAGCGATGTGATGGCGTCCAGCACGTTTGCGATGTCCTCGCTGTGATGCAGCTGGATCGGGTTCAGCGGACAGTCGGTGCAGCCGTATTGCGAGAGGTCCTTGCCCTGGAACGTCATCGTGACCAGCGGCAGGATCGTTGCGTCGAAGAAGGTGAAGGCGAGGAACCCACGGTGCCACGGCCGCTCGAAGCGGCCTGTCGGGAACACCAGCAGCAGCGCGATCAGCAGCACCCACGGGTAGTTCTGGGTTACGCCGCCGACGATGAACACCGCGAGGTTGTCGAACATCGTCAGCGGGATCAGCAGCCAAGTGAAGCCGACCAGCGTCATCAGCATGCCGCAGCGGTTGTTCGGCCGGCGCCACCAGGCGAACAGGCCGGTGCCGATGAATGACCAAGCGGGGATCAGCGTGAGGATCGTGTCGATCGTCGGCGAGTCGGTGTCGCCGCTGGATGTGTGGATCAGCACGCCGAGCACTACGCCGAAGGCGAAGCCGGCGGCACCGATCAGGATGAGCGCGCTGCGCAATGACTTCAATTGACCAGCTCCGCAAGCGCTTCGCCCGAGAGCTCGCCCTTGCTGATGAAGCCACGCACGCCGGCGCTGTCCAAGAGCGAGCCGAAGTCGGTGCGGTCGCGGCTGGAGACGAGCACGATCGTGGGGGCGTGCGTGCCGCCGATCCGTTCGGCGCTGACCTGTTCAGCCACTGCGAATCCGTCGATGTCCGGCAGCTGCACGTCGAGCAGCACCAGGTCCGGAGACAGCGTGCCGACCTGCTCGATCGCGCTGGCGCCGTCGGCCGCCTCGCCGACCACCTCATAGCCCTCGGATTCCAGCAGCAGTCGTGCGCTGGCGCGGAAGGCGGGATGGTCGTCGACGATCAGAACAGTCTTGGCGTGCTCGGACATGGCCCAATTCTGACCTATGTGGAGGTGCGAGTGGGTGGGGATTTCCCCACCCCATGGCTGGCTAGCCCCACTGTGAAAACTCATGAAATCCGCGCCCGAAGTTCCCAGGAAGCCGGATTGGAAAAACACTCGGCAAAGAGAAAACTGGAGCCATCCAACTAGTCCAGTAGCCCGAGGAGGCTTCCTATGCAACTCCGACGCAACAAGCACAAGAAGAACACAGAGAATTTCGTTCCGAACCCGGCGTACAACCGCAACATCGCGGCCCGCGCCGGACGCTGGAGCGCCACCCACAAGAAGACGGCGATCCTTGGCTGGTTCGTCTTCGTGATCGCCGCCTTTTGGATCGGCGGCCAGGTCGGCCAGAAGAACATCAAGCCGTTCGAGAACTTCAGCGGCGAGAGCGCGAAGGCCGAGCTCGCGATCCACAACCACTACAAGGAAGCGCCGGCCGGCGAGACGGTGATCGTCCAGTCGAAGGAGTTGAAGTACGGCGATCCGCAGTTCGACAAGGCGGTCAAGGCCGTCGCCGGCAACATCGAGGCGGCGCCGCACACCAACAAGGTCGTGACTCCGTTCACGCGCGCCGGACCTGACGGCTACGTGAGCAAGGACGGCCACACCGTCCGTATCGAGTTCAGGATCGCCGGCAAGGCCGACGACGCGACCGACAAGATCGACCCGATCGTCGCGAAGGTCAAGGCCGCCGCGACCGCCAACCCGCAGGTCGACGTGCTCGAGATCGGCGACGCCACCACCGAGAAGGAGATCGACGGGCTGTTCGACAAGGACCTCGCGAGGGCGCGGAACCTGTCGCTGCCGATCACGTTGTTCATCCTGTTCTTTGCCTTCGGCGCCCTCGTCGCGGCGGGGATTCCCGTGCTGCTGGCGATCACCGCCGTGATGGCGACGATCGGCCTGGTCGCGCTGCCCAGCCACATCAGCCCGATGGACGAGTCCGTCGCGGAAGTGATCGTGCTGGTCGGCATGGCCGTCGGCGTCGACTATTCGCTGTTCTACATCAAGCGCGAGCGTGAGGAGCGCGCAGCCGGCCGCGGACACATCGCGGCGATCGAGGCGGCTGCCGCAACGTCAGGCCGCGCCGTTCTGATCTCCGGAATCACCGTGATCGCCGCGATGGCGGGCATGTTGTTCTCCGGCGACAAGACGTTCATCTCGTTCGGCATCGGCACGATGATGGTCGTCGCGATCGCGATGATCGGTTCGCTCACCGTACTGCCGGCGATGCTCAGCGCATTCGGCGACCGCGTGAACAAGGGCCGCATCCCGTTCCTCGGCAAGCGCCGCGAGCGCCGCGCCGCGACCGGCTACACCGGCGGAGTCTGGGCGAAGGTCGTGGAAGGCGTGCTGCGCCGCCCGTTGATCTCGGCCGTGCTCGCCACCAGCGTGCTGGTCGCGATGGCGCTGCCGGCGATGCAGCTGAAGACGCAGGACATGAGCGTCAGCGACCTCCCTTCGAGCCTCGCTGTGATCAAGGCGTACAACGCGCTCGAAGCAGCGTTTCCGACGGAGGGCGCCAGCGCCAAGGTCGTGTACGAGAACGCAAACGTTCGCTCGGCCGAGTCGAAGAAGGCGATCGCCGAGTTCAGCGCCCGCGCCGACAACACCAAAGGGCTGGCCGCTCCGACCGAGTTCGACTACAGCCACGACAACAAGGTCGTGCAGATCAGTGTGCCGCTGGTCGGCGGCGACGACCCCGACGTCGCGATCCGCGAGACGCGCGATCTGCGTGGCAACGTGATCCCCGAGACGCTCGCCGCCGTTCCTGGCGCGCATGTCAACACGACCGGCGACGCCGCCGGGTCGATCGACTTCAGCGACAGCCTGAAGAAGAGCGCGCCGGTGGTGTTCGCATTCGTGCTGACGCTGGCGTTCCTGCTGCTGCTGGTCACGTTCCGTTCGATCGTCGTTCCGATCAAGGCGATCCTGCTCAACCTGTTGTCGGTCGCCGCTGCCTACGGCGTGCTGGTGCTGGTCTTCCAGCACGGCTGGTTGCACAGTCTGATCGGCTTCGAGCCGAACGGCGCGATCGCACCGTGGCTGCCGATGTTCCTGTTCGTGATTCTCTTCGGACTCTCGATGGACTACCACGTGTTCATCCTCTCCCGGGTCCGTGAGGCTTACGACGGAGGCATGAACAGCGATGACGCGGTCAGCTTCGGCATCCGCTCGACGGCCGGCGTCGTCACCAGCGCCGCCGTCGTGATGGTCGCCGTGTTTGCGATCTTCGGCTCGCTGACGTTCCTCCCGATGAAG
The DNA here is from genome assembly GCA_050696815.1 of Solirubrobacterales bacterium. GTDB lineage: Bacteria > Actinomycetota > Thermoleophilia > Solirubrobacterales > JACPNS01 > JACPNS01. Next base: position 30,098 of record JBOGYW010000013.1, read on the forward strand.
CAGATGGGCGTTGGCCTGGCCGCCGCGATCCTGATCGACGCGACGATCATCCGTGCAGTGCTGCTGCCGGCAACGATGAAGCTGCTCGGCGACCGCAACTGGTACCTGCCGAGCTGGCTCGAGTGGCTGCCGCAGCTCAAGCACGAGGGCCCGACCGAGGACACACCGCAGGACGCACAGTCTCTCCCGGTCGGTACGACCGGAGAGGTCGCGCCGGCTCACGCATAGCGAGCTGGCGTAAGGCCACCTCGGGCCGCGGCAAGGGGCGTCGGGATTCGATCCCGGCGCCCCTTTCTGCAAGTTCCCGACCAACGCCAAGGCTCGGTCGCGACGTACGCGAATCCCCCAACTGACTGTGGACGCGCGCGCTTGCCGAGAGCCCGCGCGACTCCCCCCAAAGTCACACCAACGCGGAGGCGCCCCCTGGGAGGGCGCCTTTCGCGTTTCCGGGAATTATTCACCGCCTGCGGCGTCTTTAGAGGTTGAGGGACACAACTCGACCGAGGAGTCAATACAGATGAGACTTTCAGCCAGGAGTGCGGCGGCACTGGCGCTGGCGGCGCTTAGCGTCGCCGCGGCCGGGTGCGGCAGCGACAACAAGACGTCAACTGAGAACACCGCAGCCAAGAGCGGCGCGACGCAGAGCACGGCCGCGTCGGCGATGAAGACCGCGGAGATCACCACGAAGAACAACGACAAGCTCGGCGAGATCCTGGCCGGTGCGAAGAATCACACCGTCTACATGTTCGAGGCCGACAAAGGCGGCAAATCGGCGTGTACCGCCGACTGTGCGGCCGCGTGGCCGCCGGTCACGGCAGACGGCAGCGCAACGGCCGGCGGCAGCGCGAAGGACTCGATGCTTGGAACGATCACGCGCGAAGACGGCTCGAAGCAGGTGACGTACAACAGCCACCCGCTCTACTACTACGTGAAGGACACCGACGAAGAAGACGCGTACGGCAACGATGTCTCGGCGTTCGGCGCCGACTGGTACGCGATGACGGCGGCCGGAGCAAAGGCCGAAGCCGGCAAAAGCGGAAAGGATTCGTCGAAGTCCTCGACGTCAGAGGGCGACAGCTCGAGCGGCTACGGCGGATACTGAACAGGTGCATCGGCTCGACCCGCAGTCTCTCCCGGCCTACACCGACCGCCTGTACCGGGCGGCGTGGGGCTTATGCGGTTCGCGTGAGGAAGCCGAGGACCTCGTTCAGGAAACGTTCGCGCGAGTGCTCGCGCGACCGCGGCTTGTTCGGGGGGGCAGCGACTTGGCTTATCTGTTGCGTGGGCTGCGCAATACGTTCGCTGAGTCGCTGCGAACAGCCGAGCGCAGGCCGCGCACGGTCGGACTGTTGGAGCACTTGACCGCCGCCGCGCCGGCCGGCGAGCAGCCTGAGTTCGCCGCCCACACCCAAGAGGTCTACGCCGCGATCGCCGACCTGCCCGAGCAGTTCCGGTTGGCGCTCGTCGCGGTCGACGTCGTCGGGCTGTCGTACGCCGAGGCGGGTCAGGCACTCGACACACGCGAGGCGACCGTGGCAACGCGGCTGTTCCGCGCGCGGGCTGAGGTGGCGGCGCGCTTCGATCTTGCAGAAGGAGCGGCAACGCGCGGGCCGCAGGGCGTCGTCGGAGACGACCAGTCAGTCAAACCGCGCGCAAGCACGAACGTCAAGGAGACGACAGGGAGTAGCCAATGAGGCGCAACAAAGACAACCCACAAAACCACATTCACGATTCCGAGATCGCCTCGTTCGCGGACGGTTCGCTGCCGGCAAACCGGCGCCGCGAGCTCGAGGACCGGATCCACGAATCGGAGACTGCGCGCGAGGCAATCGCGCAGCAGCAGCGAGTAGTCGACATTGTGCGCGGCGCGCAAGTGGACGCGCCGGCCTCGCTGCACGCCGCGGTGGCCGAGCTGGCGGCCTCGTCTGCCGAGCCGCCCCGACGCGCGCGCACCCGCATCGCGTTCGCAGTCGGCAGCATGGCCGCCGCGGCGTTGATCGTTCTCGTTCTGATGGTCGACAGCGGCACGCCGAAGATCGACCGCGCGGCGCAGCTGGCCGCGGCGGGGCCGGTACTACCGGCACCGAAGGAGAGCCGGCGCGACGAGCGCTGGCTGGACGCCAAGGTCGACGACGTGGCTTTCCCCTACTGGGAGGACGAGCGCGGCTGGAAGAGCTACGGCGCCCGCGACGACAGCTTCGAGGGAGCGCCCGCCAAGACCGTGTACTACCGCGACGATTCACGCCGCGAGGTGGCGTACACGATCGTCGGCGGCCAGGCGCTCGACCCAGGTGGCACCGCGCATGTCAGCGACGACGGCATCACCTACCGCGTGTCCGCAACGGGCGGCACGCGCCGAGTCGTCTGGCAGCGCGGCGGCCACACCTGCATCCTCACCGCACGCGACGTCGATACCGACGAGCTGCAGACGCTCGTGGACTGAGCACCACGGAGCCGGAGACAGAGACACGAAAGGCGCCCCTTTCCCCGGGGCGCCTTTCGCTTCACCGCCTATGCATTCACGACTGGCGGCGGGTACTACGCAGGGACGGCGCCGGCGACCGCGGCGCTGAGCACGAACAACGCCGCCGAGACCAGAACGGCGAAGATCGCGGCGAAAACAGAGAAGTAGGAGCGTGAGGACTTCCGCGAGGAGTTCATGCAGGCGACACTACGGACGGGCGGTCATGCGAGTGTGAACATCCGGTTTCGCGGTGGTGAAGAAGTAGCCCCACGGGGAGTCGAACCCCGGTTTTCGGCTTGAAAAGCCGACGTCCTAACCATTAGACGATGGGGCCGGGTTGATCGCCAGATTACCAGCGGAGGCCGATTTCGCTATTTAACACAGCGTCAAATTGCTAGTCTGCGCGCTCGATGAACGACGACCACACGACGTCCGGATTGACGCCGCTGCAGATCTCGGCCGGCTTGATGTACATCGTCTCCGGGATCCTTCATTTCGTGATCGAGAAGTTCTACACCTCGATCGTTCCGCCGAAGTTTCCGAACCCGAAGGCGCTGGTTTACATCTCCGGCGTGGCCGAGATCGCGGGCGGCATCGGAGTGTTCATCCCGCGCACGCGGCGACTCGCTGGCAAGGGATTAATCGCTCTGTTGATCGCGGTCTTTCCCGCCAACGTCAACATGGCGCTGAACCCCGACAAGTTCAACCGCTTCACGCCCGTCCAGCTGTGGGGCCGACTGCCGCTGCAGTTCGCCGCGATCTTCCACGTGTGGAAGGCGACGCAGGCGCGCTAGCCGCGCCCAAACCGCAAATCTGGCGACGAGTGCCACCGCGGGGCAGTCGTCGAGCGATTCTTCCGATTCCCGCTCCCTGAGGGGGCGGGAATCGGCAAAAACGCCGCATTGGAATGCGGGCTGCGCGTTAGCCGAAGGTGAACGCGTAGCCGCTGATTCCCGACTGCGGTTTCAGCGTCAGAACGTGCGTTGAGACCGAAGGCAGATCGACCAGCCGGTAGAGCCGCTGGTTGCTGATCGTCGCCACTCCGCCCTTCACGTCGTCGCCGGCCAGCTTGTTCGGGATCGGCTTGCCGTCCAGCAGCACCTGCAGCTTCCGCGGGGCGCCGCCTTTCGAACCCATCACGAGGAAGACTTTCTGTGCCTTTGTGCGGAAGTCGAGGCGTGAGTCGGCGCCGGCGGCGGTCGCGCTCTCCGTTGCAAGCGTCCAGCGGCCACCGAGCCGGTAGGTGTTCGCCGGCAGGCGACCGCCGGGCCGGCCGTAGTCCTTGGTGCCGAGCTCAGGCGTGCTGCCGGCCGTGCGCTCGGCGCGCGCGGCACCGAGGTAGGTTTCCGGCGTGATGTCCGGGTCGTTGACGGACTCGGCCTTGACCTTGTCCGAGGTCTCGGCGCCGAGGTCCTTGTCGCCGCGCTCGGCCAGCAGCGAGCGGATCGCCCGCTCGGTCACGCCGTAGTCGCCCTCGCCGAAGTGCGTGTAGCGGACCTCGCCGTCGGCGTCGATCAGGTACTTCGCCGGCCAGTACTGGTTGCCGAAGGCGTCCCAGGTGGCGTAGTTGTTGTCCTGTGCCACTGGGTAGAGCAGCTTGTTCTGCTTGATCGCCGACTGCACGTTGCTTGCAGACTTCTCGAAGGTGAACTCAGGCGTGTGCACACCCACCACCACCAAGCCCTTGTCGCGGTACTTCGCGTACCAGGCCTTTACGTAGGGCAGCGTGCGGATGCAGTTGATGCAGGTGTAGGTCCAGAAGTCGACAAGCACGACCTTGCCCTGCAGCTGCTTCAAGCTGAGCGGCTGTCCGCCGGGCGTGTTGAACCAGCGCTGGTTGCCGGTGAAGTCGGGTGCGTCGCCGAGCAGCGGCAGCGCCGCGCCGGAAGTGGCTTCGTCGCCGCCCTGCGACTCGGCCTGCTTGCGGTTGTTCAGCTGCGCGAGGTTCTTCTTTGCTGAACTGGATTTCTCGATGTCGCCGGTCGGATTCACCAGGAACGACGGCAGGTCGTTGGCGATCGCCGTCTGGAAGCGGGTGTCGAGGTTCACGAACATCGCGACCGCGACCAGCACCATCGCCACGCCGATCGCCGCCTGGAAGCGGCTGCTGCGCTTGACCAACGGCGCGATCAGCTTGCGCCCGCCCAGCATCAGCGCGTAGAAGGTGACGGCCGAGCCGAGTCCGTACGCGAGCGCCACGGCGAGCCGGCCGGAGGAGAAGTTCTGTGAGGCCGAGACGGTGATCACTCCGGCGAGGATCGGTCCAGCGCAGGGGGCGTATACGAAGCCGAGGCCCGTGCCGATCAGGAATCCCGACCAGAACCCCTCGCGCGGAGTGTTGTCCTCGTTCGTCGCAGCGCCGGTCGTGGCGTTCTGGATCTTGTTGGCGCTGGTCGCCGTCATCCGGCTGATCCAGCCCTCGACCTTCGCGGCGGCGCTGGGGACGATCAGCGAGAGGCCGAACACGAGCAGCACGGCGATCGCGAAGGTTCTGAGGAAGCCATCAGGCAACTCGAGGGCGGAGATCAGATAGACCAGCAGCACCGTCGCGAAGGTGAAGCTGACCGCAAGTCCGGTGGCAATGCCCAACGGGCGCTTGCGCCCGCCGGTCGCGCCGGCCGAGAAGACAATCGGCAGCACCGGAAGAGCGCACGGCGAGATCGCCGTCGCCGCTCCGGCGATGAATCCGAATATCAGTAAGAGGACCATGGTCAGCTTCTCCTTCGCAAACTCTCTACGGCATCAGTACGCCGTCGATGACATGCGTTACACCGTTCGACGAGATCACATCAGCGGTCTGGATCGTGACGGTGTTGCCTTGGGCGTCCTTCAGGACGACCTCGCCGGCCTTTGTCTCGGGCGTCAACTTCTCACCCTCAACGGTCTTCAAGGAACCGCCCTGCTTGGCGATCGCTTCGAGGTCGGCCGAGGTGTAGGTGCCCGGCACGACGTGGTAGGTGAGGATCTTCGCCAGCGTCTTCTTGTTCTCGGGTTTCTGCAGGCTGGCGACGGTCTGCGGGTCGAGTGCCTTGAAGGCTTCGTTGTTCGGCGCGAAGACCGTGAACGGTCCCTCGCCCTTTAGTACCGGCACGAGGCCGGCGAGCTTGACCAGCGAGACGACGGTGGTGACGTTGTCGGCGTTGACCGCGTTGTCGACGATGTCCTTCGTGCGGACCATCTTGGCGCCGCCGACGGTGGTGCCGTCGGTGCTTGCGCTGGCCATCGCGGTGTCCGAGGACTTCATCGCGGTGTCGCTGCTGTCGTCACTGCCACAGCCGCTTGCCGCGATCGAAGCCAGTCCCAGCACGAGCGCCATCATCACCCCGAGCAGGGGCTTACGCAGAGTTTGCAGTCGCATTCTCTTGTCTCCTTCTTGTGCGGCTTCGGATGCCGAAGCCGGCGTTATTCACCTGGCTCGAATCGCAGAACGGCCGGTGACTACGGATGGATCTATTGGTGACGGCGCGGTGAGAATGTCGCCACGTGTTGATGTACGTGCCCCGGCCACCGGTGGATGACTTTTGCGTATGAAATTTAGATAGACCAATTAGCTAGACATAGTGTCTAGATAATGTGTATGATGGCTGCGTGAGTCCGCTCGTTGCTCCCGACCTCGGATCGATCGATCTCAGCGATCACTCGCTGTGGGCGACCGATCCTCCTTACGAGGTCTTCGCGCTTCTGCGTGCTGAGCGGCCTCTTCATTGGAGCCCGCTCTCTCAGTTTCCCGACGAGGGCGGCTTCTGGTCGGTCGTGCGGCACGCTGATCTGAAGTCGATCAGCATGGATTGGGAGACCTTCTCCTCGGAAGAAGGAGGGATCTTCCTGGTCGACGACATCGGCGTCCCGCTCGACATGATGCGTATGCAGCCGATTGCGCAGGACCCGCCGCGGCACGACCGCGTGAAGGCGCTGTTCCAGCAGGCCTTCACGCCGAAGCGGATCGCGGCGCACTCCGAAGCGATCCGGTTGATCATCGACCGTGCGATCGACAGCGTGATCGAGAAGGGCGAGTGCGACCTGGTGCACGACATCGGCGCGCAGACGACCGCGCGTGTGATCGGATCGCTTTTGGGGACGCCGCCGGAAGACGACCCGAAGCTCGTCGAGTGGTCGAACATCGCGCTCGGCTACGAGGACCCCGACTACCGGCCGCAGTTCGACATGCTTGAGCAGGTGATGGTTGAGGCGTTCGAGTACGTGTTGCCGAAGGTGGTCGAGCGCCGCGCTCATCCGACCGATGACCTGACCTCCGCGCTCGCGCATGCCGAGGTGGACGGGGAGCGATTCAACGACGCCGAGATGGTGATGACCTTCGGTCTGCTGATGTCGGCCGGCAACGACAGCACGCGCGCCGTCTTCGGCAGCAGCATGCTGGCGCTGATGCAGAACCCCGAGCAGCGACAGATGCTGATCGACGATCCTGGACTGATTGAGGATGCGGTGGAGGAGTGCCTGCGCTGCTTCCCGGCGTTCAGCTACATGCGGCGCACGGCGACGCGTGACGTCGAGCTGCACGGCGAGACCGTGCGCGCGGGCGACAAGCTGGCGCTCTGGTACATCTCGGGCAATCGCGATGAGACGGTTTACGAAGACGCCGAAGCGTTTGATGTTGCGCGCGGGCGCGTGGCGCACCAGGCGTTCGGCGCCGGCGGGCGGCACTTCTGCCTGGGCGCTGCCCTGGCGCGACTGGAGTTGAAGACGATGCTCGAGCAGACCATTCTGCGTCTGCCCGATTTGGAACTGGCGGGGCCGCCCGTGCGCGCGACTTCGCTGTTTCTCAACCAGCACAAGTCGATTCCCGTACGCTTCACGCCGGGCAAGATCTCTTCATGAATGCGACGTTCACAGTTCCCAGCGGCGACCGCCGCCTGCGTCGCGACGCGACCGAGGGCAAGATCCTCGACGCCACAGCCGCGTTGCTCGACGAAGGCGCTTCTTTGGCCGAGCTGAGTGTCGGGCGGATCGTCGCCGCGGCCGGCGTGTCGCGCGCGACGTTCTATCTGCACTTCACCGACAAGCGGGCCTTGATCGCCCGGCTCGCGGCGCGCGAGCTGAGCGCCTTCGATGAGGCGACCGACGCGTTCTTCGAGGTGCCCGACGCCGGGCGCGACGAGCTGGCATCGACCGTGCGGGGAGTGGTCGAGCTGTGGCGCGACCACGCCGGCGTGCTGTCAAGTCTGATCGAGCTCGCCGAGTACGACGCCGATGCTCGCGCCACCTGGCGCGCGACGGTTGAGGCGATCGCGCGCAGCGTGGAGATCGCGCTCCGCGCGCGACGGCGAGATCTGACTTCTGCCCAGGCCGCGACGCTCGCGCAGACGATCGCCTGGGCCGGCGAGCGCGCATGCCACCAGATGGTCGGCCGCGACGCGAGCACGCGCCAGGTCGCAAAGGTCGCCGATGCGCTGACCGACCTGATCTGGCGCGCGATCGCCCCCGCTGCGTAGCTTCCCGGGCCCTGCTATCGTTCAACCAAATGGTTGAACGAACGACAGAGCTGGATCTGGTGTTTGGGTCGTTGTCGGACCCGATCAGGCGCGACATCCTCGCGCGGGTTTCCACGACGGCTCTATCGGTAACGGAGATTGCTGAGCCGTACGACGTCACCCTCGCCGCGATCTCGAAGCACCTGAAGGTGCTTGAGAACGCCGGCCTGGTCACGAAGACGCGCTACGGCAAGCAGCAGCTCGTGCGCCTCGCGCCAAAGGCGATGCAGGACGCGCAGCAGTACTTCGATTTCTACAAACAGCACTTCCGCGGGCGCCTCGACCAGCTCGCCGAATACCTAGAGGAGGACCAGCAAGATGGCTGAGACAGCGAACACAAACCAGACAGAGTTTGAGATCACCGGCCCGCAGTCGATCCGCGCGGAGCGGGTCTTCAACGCTCCCTACGACCGGGTGCTGCGCGCCTACACCGACGCCGACGAGATCGCGAAGTGGTGGGGACCCCGCCGTTTCGAGACCGTGGTCGACAAGTTCGAGCCGCGCGCCGGCGGCGAGTGGCGGCTGGTCCACAAGGGCGAAGCGGGAGAGTTCGGATTCCACGGTGTCTTCCACGAGGTGCAGACCGAGGCGCCCGGCCGCATCGTCCAGACCTTCGAGTTCGAAGGCGCCCCGGGCCACGTCTCGCTGGAGACGATGACGATCGAGGACCTAGGCGGCAGCACCCGCGTGCGCGCCACCTCGGTCTACCCCAGCCCCGAGGCGCTCGACGAGACGATCAAGGTCGGGATGGAAGGTGGCCTGCGGGAGACCTACGACCGGTTGGCGGAGTTGGTCGAGGCGTAGGGAGAGTGGGTCCTCAGGGACTCGAACCCTGTCCGTCGGGTTAAAAGCCCGATGCTCTACCAGTTGAGCTAAGGACCCGTCGGGAATCCTAGATCAGCGCGCCTCGCAGGTAGGATCCCCACCATGCGCTACGCCAACAAAAACGAAGTTGAACTCAACGTCCCGCCGTCTGTCGTCTGGCAGCAGATCACCGACTTCAAATCGTTCCCCGAGTGGAACCCGATGATTCCGGCGATGGCCGGTGAGCTCGCCGAAGGCGCGAAGCTGAAGGGCAAGGCTCAGGTCGGGCCGCTGAAGGCGCCGTTCCAGGCGAAGCTAACGACCCTGCGGCCCAACGAGGAGCTGCGCTGGGCGGGCGGAGTGCCCGGCGTGATGGTGGCGGACCACCGCTTCATCATCGATGACCTTGGCAACGGCAGATCAGTACTACGCCACCACGAGGAGTTCACCGGCGTGGCGGCGACCAACCTCACAGTCAAGATCGCCAACGACACGCACGCGCGTTTCAACGCCGCTCTCAAGAAACGCATCGAGAGCGAACGCTGAAACGTAGATACGGAAGCGACTCTGGAGGGAGATCTCT
>JBOGYW010000014.1:0-39043 GCA_050696815.1 Solirubrobacterales bacterium
GACTACAGCTCCGCTCCCGGCGGGGTGTCGGTGTCGCTCGCACTCTGGGGCCAGCAGCAAACTGGCGGCGCCGGGGCAGACACGGTGACTTACGTTGAGAACCTGCTCGGCTCTTCTCACGACGACACCCTCACCGGAAATGAGAACGACAACACGATCGACGGTGGTGACGGCAACGATACGGTCGACGGTGGCACCGGCAACGACGTTCTGCACGGAGATGCCGGGGACGACACGGCGACCTATGCGTCGCGCGAGGCACCGGTCAACCTTTCACTCGATGCGACTGCGAACGACGGAGAATCCGGCGAGTCCGACAACATTGCCTCTGATTTTGAGGCGATCGAGGGTGGTTCCGGCGACGACACGTTGATCGGCAACTCGGGTGCGAACGCCCTCGTCGGTGACGACGGAGACGACACGCTGCGTGGCCTCGCTGGCGACGACGCGCTGTTCGGCGGCGACGGCGTTGACACGGCTGACTATTCCGGTGCGGGCGCGGCCATCCAGGCAGACCTGGGGTCAGGTTCACCTCAGGTCAGCGGAGGAGCCGGCGACGACACGTTGGACCAGGTCGACAACCTGACGGGCTCGGCGTACGACGACGACCTGCGCGGCGACTCGGCCAACAACTCGATTGACGGTGGCGGTGGCGCCGACCAGATCGATCCTTCGTCAGGCTCCGACAGTGTTGACGGAGGTGCCGGTGCTGACGACATCGCGACGACCGATGGGCAGGCGGACGAGATCGACTGCGGCGCTGACAGCGACGCGTTGGTACACGACAGTCTGGACTCGTCGGCGAACTGCGAGGCGGACACCGCTGTGGCGGTCGTCTCACGAGCCAGCTCCGCGCCGTTGCTGAGCGGCGAGGCCTTTGCGTTTGTCGCGACCGCGGGCGACGCGAACGACGTGACCGCCAAGGTCACCAGTCGCACGGCGAAGTTTCACGATTCAGCAGCGCCGATCGAGGCGGGCATCGGCTGCACCCAAGTCAGCTCACACGACGTGTCCTGTGTCGGGCGAGATGTGTTCGGCATCTACGCCGACCTGGGTGACGAAGACGACTCGTTCTCGCTCCAATCGACGACCGCGATGATCAGCTCGGTCGACGGCGGATCGGGCAACGACGAACTGACCGGCGGTGCCGGAACCGACCAATTGGACGGCGGGACTGGGGATGACACGCTCGTCGGCGCTGCGGGAGACGACACCATCTACGGCGGCGACGACGATGACGTTGCTTCGGCCGGAACGGGAGCCGACGTGTTTGCGGGCGGCGACGGCGAAGACACGACTGACTACTCCGCCAGGTCGGACGCGGTGAATATCGCGCTCGATGGCGAAGCCACGAGCGGTGTCGACGGTGAGGGCGACGCGAACGCCGACGATGTGGAAAATGTCAAGTCCGGTTCGGGCGACGACACGGTCACCGGCAGTGACGCTTCGAATGTCATTGATCCGGGGACCGGTCACGACGTTGTCGATAGCGGCGACGGAGCCGACAAACTGCGTCTGCGCGACGGAGACGCGGACCAAGCAGTCTGCCTGAGTACCGCGGACGAGGCAACGACGGACTCTCTCGACCTGGTCGATTCCGCATGCGGAACCGCTGCCAGCGAGTCGGTGGTGAAGATCACCGATGGCCCAGATCAAGGCGCATCGATCGGCGAGACGTCCCCCGAAGTCGCGTTCGACTCGGACGCGGATTCGGCGGTGTTCGAGTGCAATCTCGACGGCGCGGGTTGGTCCGTGTGCACCTCGCCGGTCGAGTTGGGTCCGCTAGCCGACGGCTCGCATGAGCTGAAGCTGCGGGCGATTGTCGCCACCGAATTGACGGCCGAAGTCTCGCGGGAGTTTGTCGTTGACACTGCGGTCCCGGACGTTTCGATCACGTCAGGGCCGGCTGACAGCTCGACAATTTCTGACCCTGCGCCGGCGTTCGGATTTGAATCAAGCGATTCCACGGCGTCGTTTGAGTGCGAAATCGACGACGACGACGTCTACGTTTGCGAATCGCCATTCGCCGCGGCCGGTATCGCTGCCGGCGACCATGTCGTACGCATTCGCTCGATCGACGGTGCCGGAAATCGCTCGAGCTGGGCAGAGCGCTCGTTCACGTACTCGATCGCGCCTACCGTGGCGTTCACCGATGCTCCTGATGAAGGGTCACATTTCGGGGCGACTCCGCCGGAATTCGAGTTCGCGTCGGCCACCGGTACGTCAATCGAATGCGCGATAGATGGCGGGGCGTTCTCCGCGTGCACCTCGCCGTTCACGTTGACTTCAAGCCACGAAGGCCGCCACTCGCTGGCTGTTCGAGCGCTGGACGTATTTGGGGCGCCGGGCGCGACGATTTCACGGTCTGTGTTCTTCGACGAAGGAATCGCGGCCGAAGACACCGATCCGCCATCGGTATTCATTCACAGTGGCCCGGTCGAAAACAGCCGGGTCGGTCAGGCGCCGGTGGTGTTTGAACTGGGCGCAAGCGAATGGGTCAGTTTTTACTGCAGGGTTGACGATGGTGACTGGACGTCGTGCGACGAATCGTGGTCGCTTTCCGACCTCGCGCGTGGCAGGCACCACGTTGAAATTGGAGCCGAGGATGCGGCAGGCAATTGGTCGCCCGACCCGGCGACGCGTGACTTCACTTTCACTCCGGACCTCCCTCCGCCAGCGGAGCGTGACTCGGGAGCGGAGCAAGTGGTCGACTTCGACCTCGGCTCGCGCGATTCAGCCGCCGTCAACCTCAAGACCGGTGAGCTGACGACAACCTCGGATGACTTCGTCGCCGATGAAGGCCTGACGGTCTCGCGCTACTACCGGAGCGGGACGACGCCAACCGCCTCGGGGCTGGGAGACCGCTGGTCGACCCAGCTCGACCCGACGGTCAAGGTGACTCAAGAGGGAATTTCCGCCGTTCTCGACGGACCGGGTGGCTATTCAGTCGAGCTATGGCAGGACGAAGACGGAGCGTTCCAGGTGCCGTCGAACTTTGCGGGCACATTTGGCGAGCGTGACCCGAGCGGCTTCTCGCTTGAACGCTGGGGTGAAAATGACGTCCTCGATTTCGGCAGCGATGGAGAACTCGAATCAGTTCAGCAAGTGAACGGCCGCGTTGCACCGATTGCTTACCGCACAATTTCGGGAAGCAAAGTGCTCGACGAGTACGGCGATGGGCAGACCGGAAAGGTCGTCGCGAGCTACGGCTCAGGTCCGCTACTTAGCCGACTTGTCTCAAGTGAGGCTGACAATCAAGCCACGTATGCGAGAAACGGAGAAGACCAGCTCGAATCAGTGACTCGCGCTGACGGCGAGACGGCCTACGAGTACAACGGCGATGGATTGCTCGACCACGTTTCGCTCGCCGGCGGCACGACGCTTGCGGTGTCGTACAACGGTGAGGACCACGTTGAATCGGTCACGCTATCCGTCCCCGGTGAAGACGACGAAACGACGACGTTCGACTATTCGGGCGACTCGACTGCGGTCGAACGCCCAGATGGTGACTCGCACGTCTATCCCACGTCGGACGACGACCCCGCGAGTCTTGAGGACCCCGATCTTGCCGACGAGATGTCGAGCGGCATCGCAGCAGACGAGAGCGTTTCGACGGAAACCGCGGATGCGGCAGTCGCTCTGCAGAGCAGAACCGAAGGAGTCGTCGATGCCGTCGCAGGCGTCATTGACGACAATTTCGCTGGAGCTTGGTATGACGACGCCGCGGACGGCGGCAAACTGCACATCCGGATTGCGAGCGGTGGCGACACAGGCGCGGCCGAGCAGATGATTGAAGATCTTGGCGTCGGTTCGGAGGTCGAACTCGAAGGGTCGCCGAATTCGGTTGAAGATCTGACGACCACGCAGACTGCAATCGAGGGCGAGCTCGAAGACCTGATCCACGATGGCGTTGTGGACGTTTACTCCGACGACAAAGCGAACGCCGTCGTTATCGAAACGGTGTCCTCGATCGGCTCTGAAGCGGAGGATCTTGTTGACGACTCCGTTTCGGAGCATGAGGGTCTCGCCGTCAAACGAATGGGCGGAGACGAATTGTTCACGGGCAGCCCTGCCGGATGCTCGTATGGTCGAGGTCCCGAGACCTCGCCCTACTACACAGCATGCAACCGCCCATTGAGAGGCGCACAGGCGCTTGCCTACCACGACACCGAGATGCCTGCGCCGTTCTGTTCGATTGGATTTATCGGCAAGGTCTCGACAAACTTCGTCGCGCTCACTGCCGGCCACTGCGTCCAGGCGAGCAACGTTGCCTGGGGAGACGCTCCGAGCCAACAGTCGTACGCCGATGCGCTCTACTACGCGCAAGGAATAAAGAGTTCGTTGGGACTCGGCGCGACCCTCGCCGACTTCGAAAACGGCAGCGTCTACACGAACAGGAGTGTTGGCGGGGCGCCGTACGGCACGGACGCGGGCGCGATCTACATCTCGTCGAACCACTGGAACGAATCCACCGGCCAAAAGCTCAAACCGATCATCGCTTACAAGCTGCGTGGCCGTCATCCTAAAAATGCCTACTCGATCCAGTCCGTGGGACGAATCGTCCAGGGCGGAGAGTTTTGCGTTTCGGGCGCGCACTCGGCAGTCCACTGCGGGGATCTGAAAAATCGGTCGAAAGCTCACACGTGGTCCGACGGAAACACGGTTCAAGACTCCACGCGCATTGAGATTCATTCAAATCAGTGCGGCCCGATCGGGGGCGACAGCGGCGGGTCCGTAGTCAAGAACCATGTCGCGTACGGCCTGTACATCGGCGGAGTACATGGTGGCTGCCAGCAGTACTTCACCCCTCTGGTCGATCCCAGGATCGTGCAGGGCATGCCGAACGTCAAGAGCGCGCTTGAAGTCACTAACGCATGCGTCTTGGCGACCGGAGACCGCTGCCTTTCCAGCGACATGGTGGGCGCCTTCACCGCGTCACCAAAGGTGCGAACCGGCGCAGTCAATGAGTTGTCGGAAGGTGCGCCCGCGATCTATGTGACGCCACGCGGACCAAACACGAAGTACGCCGTCCAATTCGCGAACACAGAAGGTGGTCACGTTGTCGACGAAACCGCTTACCGGTCGGTTGGTTCGGACTACGCGGAAACGCAGATTCCGCCCAGCGACTATGCGAAGTGCCTGTCATCGAACGAGGGCCGCTTCGCGCGAGTCGTAGCGCGCAACTCCGCTGGTTCGGAGGCGTCGGGCTGGATGGAAGTCCCAAGCGGCTGCATCCAAGCGGACAAGATCTCGATGGGCTACTCCAACAGCTGCGCGATTGTGACCACAGGCGCGCTCAAATGCTGGGGCAAAAACAACTACGGCCAGATCGGCGACGGCACAACGACCGATCGTCCAGGTCCTGTGACGGTTGCCGGCCTCACAAGCGGGGTCGCCCAGGTGTCGGTAGGCGCGTTCCACTCCTGCGCGGTGACGACCGGCGGCGTGGCGAAATGCTGGGGCTGGAACATCAGAGGCCAGGCCGGTGGGAGCTCAAGCGGCCACACGCTTGTGACTGTCTCCGGGGTGTCCGGGGTGCAGTCAATTTCGGCCGGCAACATGTCTACCTGCGCTGTCAACGGCGATGACGCGGCCGTCTGCTGGGGTTCGAACATGTTTGGCGAGCTCGGCAACAGCACTGGAGTCGACACACAGAACTCCTACGGACCTACGGTCGTAGGAGGATTGTCTTCGGACGTCAAGTCAGTTGCGGTCGGTTGGTATTCCGCCTGCGCAGTCACGACGAACGGCGCGGCCAAGTGTTGGGGCTATAACGGCCACGGTGAGCTTGGAAATGGCAGCGACAGCGGCGGCGTATCCACTGCCGCGACTGTGTCGGGGCTGTCAAGCGGCGTGGAGTCGATCTCGACCGGTGGTTACGCCGGTGCGGGCAGCACATTCTGCGCGCTTCTCACTTCAGGCAGCGTGAAGTGCTGGGGTGCCAACGGCACCGGCCAGTTCGGCAACGGAACAACTGGCAGCGAATCCGGAACGCCACACACAGTTTCAGGTTTGTCCAACGCGACGACCGTGAGCGTCGGTGAGAATCACGTTTGCGCAACCACGACCGACGGTGACGTCAAGTGTTGGGGCGCGAACGGGTCGGGTCAGTTGGGCAACGGCCCCGACTACGGAAACCAGAACACGCCTCAGACGGTCGCTGGACTCTCCGACGTCGCTGACACGCAGGTCGGCAGTTCGCACTCGTGTGTGCTCTTTGAATCGCACGGCGTCAAGTGCTGGGGAGGGGCCGCGGGCGGCATCGGGACGATCGAGGGATCCAACTATCTCTGGCCCTCCTGGGTCGTGGCCGCGATCTTGCCGGATCCGCCTGCACCGCCAGACACCGGCGGCGGCGGAGGCGGCGGAGGCGGCATCGACAACTAGAACGCGCCGTCATGTGTTGAGAAATTCGCGCCGTCGCAGCTCTCTGCGGCGGCGCGACTTTTTTCTGGCAGCACTCCGAAAAACCCCGTCACAAAGCGCACTAGAAGACTTTGTGCGATGTTGTATCTTTCTCATTGGAAGTTGATGAGGCATGTGGCCTAGCCGCCCTACCGCGTCGCTGACAGTGTCCTCCGGGGCCGAATAGCGCAAATCGATTTCTATACATCAACTATGAGTTCTTCTTTCCCCAACGATGGATCATCCGCGCGCAACCACGCTGACTGCTGGCAGTTTGCTAATCGCCGCGATCGTGCTGTGCGGGGTGCTCGGCTTCGTTGTGGGGAGTCTCGTTGGAGCAACAGCAGCAATGACCGTGATCGGCGGTTTCCTCGGGATCGCCGTGGGGTTCACACTTGTCTACCGCCGCTTTAAAGACATCTGAGACTCACGAACCGGTGGGCCGCGTGCTCATCCGCCACCTCGACTTCGTCGTGCTTGCTCTCGCTCTTCCCGTTTTCATCGCCGCGGACTGGTCGCTGATCGGCTACGCGGTTGCCGCCACGGTCTGGATCGCACAGGCGATCGCTCAGTCGTGGATGCAGCACAAGATCGACAACAGCGACGACCCGCGCACCGTGGTCGGCCTGACCGCCGGTGGCGCGATGGCGCGCGCCTGGTTCGCCGCGATCGCTGCACTGATCGCCGGAGTCGTCTTCGGCGACGGCACCGGACTCGCCGCCGTCGGCCTGATCCTGGTGCTCTTCACCGTCTACTTCCTGACCAAGGTGATCGGCCACTACTACGCCACCTCGGGCGAACAGCTCGTCGCCGCCGGCGTGATCAAGGAGAAAAAGTGACCAACGCACTGACGAGCCTCCGTTGGCGCACAGTTGCCTTCCTAATGCCGGTGATCGCGCTCCTGATGAGCCCGCAGGTCGCCTCGGCGATCGAGGTCAACGAAGACTTCAAGCCGCAGAACGAGTTCAAGCTCGACCCGTGGATCTCGATCAAGATCGGTCCGTTCGACATGTCGATCAACAAGGCCGTCGCGCTACTGATCCTCGCCGGCGTGCTGACCTGTGTGACGCTCTGGTGGATCGCTCGCAAGATGGACTCCAAGCCGAGCAAGACGCAGACGATCATCGAGGCCGCATACGACCTCACTTCCAACCAGATCACCGACGGCAATATGGACAAGCGGATGGCGAAGAAGTGGTTCCCGTTCATCGCCACGCTGTTCTTCTTCATCTGGTTCTCGAACATGATCGGCTACATCCCGTTGCCGACCAACACCGAGCACACCTTCAGCATCTTCGGCGTCAACTTCCCGACCTTCGCGCTCTACGCCGCCACGGCGAACATCTCCGTGCCGCTGGCGCTGGCGCTGATCGTCTGGCTCAGCTACCACTTCGAGGGCATCCGCGCCAAGGGCCCGATCGGCTACGTCAAGAGCTGGGTCCCGTCGGGCGTTGAAGGTCCGGCTTTGATTCTGGTCGCTCCGATCGAGGCGCTCAGCCAGTTTGTTCGATTGATTTCTTTGACCGCGCGACTGTTCGCGAACATGCTCGCGGGTCACATGCTGATCCTGATCATGGGCGGCGGCATGATCGTCCTGCTCGGCTCGGTCTTCGCGGCCGTCACGCTGCCGATCGGCTTCGCCTTCTACGTCTTTGAGGTCCTGCTGGTCGCATCGCTGCAGGCCTTCATCTTCACAATTCTCTCAGCCATCTACATCGGCGGCGCTGTCGCCGAGGAACACTAAGGAGCAATAAAGCAATGTCCCTCTTTATCCAGATCGCCGACACGGTGGCCGACAATCAAGCGATCGGCGCTGACGCTGGTAAGGCGATTGCACTCGGTCTCGGTACTGGTTTCGGAGCCATCGGCCCGGGCGTCGGCGTCGGCTACATCTTCGGTAAGACGATTGAGTCGGTCACCCGCCAGCCCGAGATGAAGGACGAAATCCAGTCGATCATGTGGCTTGGTTTCGCTCTTACGGAAGCGATCGTGTTCTACGCGCTTCTGATGTCGCTGGTCGCTTTCTTCATCGCCTAATACGAACGAAGGAACTCCCGTGATCGAACTAATCAACGCACTGCCCTTCGCGGCGGAAGCTGCACCGAAAGAAGAGAGCTCGTCGTTCATCGTCTCGCCCGGACTGGGCCTGATGATCTGGACGCTGATCGTCTTCTTCTCCGTGCTGTTCTTCCTCAAGCGCAAGGTGCTGCCGCGCATCGTCGAGGCGGTCGAAAAGCGCCAGAACATGATCGCCGAGTCGATCGAGCACGCGGAGAACACCCGCAAGGAGGCCGACGAGCTGCTCGCGGACTACCGCCAGCGCCTCACCGAGGCTCGCTCACAGGCCGACGAGATCGTCGCCCGCGCCCGTAAATCTGCCGACCAGCGCGAGGCTGACGCGCAGGTCGCCGCAGAGAAGGAGCGCGAGGAGCTGATGGCGCAGACCAAGCACGAGATCCAGCTCGAGACCCAGAAGGCGCTGCAGGATCTGCGACGCGAGGTCGCTTCGCTGACCGTGCAGGCGACCGAGAAGGTCACCCGCAAGTCGCTCACCGGTGACGACCAGCAGCGCCTGGTCGAGGAAGCCCTTGGTGAGGTCGACTTTTCGGCACTCGCCGGCGGCACGAACGGCTCGCAGAACTAATAGGACGAACAGAGAACGATGGAAGAAATCGCACGCATCTACGCAACTTCGCTCTTCGAGGCGGCCCTCGGCCGCAACAAGACCGACGAGATCAAGGCCGAGCTCGAGCAGTTCGCCGACGCGATCGACAGCAACAAAGAGCTGCGCCTCTTCCTGTTCTCGCCGTACTTCTCCGGACAGGAGAAGGTCGAGGGCTTGGACCGCGTGATCAGCGGCGCCGAGCCGGAGTTCGTCAACTTCGTGAAGCTGCTCGCCGAGAAGCACCGTCTTCCGGCGCTCCAGCGCATTCGCAACCAGTATGAGGCCCTCTGGGCCGACCACAACAAGCTCCTGCCGGTCACGGTCACAAGTGCCGTGAGCCTGCCGCAAGAGACGATCGACAAGATCGGCTCGAGCGTGGAGCAACAGACCGGCCGCAAGGTCGTACTGACGGGCAAGGTCGATGACTCGATCATCGGTGGCCTCGTCCTTCAGGTAGGAAACATGGTCCTCGACGCGTCCATCCACGGCCGCCTCGAGAACCTGCGTAAGCAAGTCACGGCCGCGGCCGCCTAATCAAAGAAGCACTTAGGAGTTCCAAGTGGAGATCAAGCCAGACGAAATCACAAGCATCCTGAAGGGCAGGATCGAAGGCCTCGACGCCGGCCAGGCCGACCTCTCCGAGGTCGGAACCGTGCTTTCGGTGGCCGACGGTATTGCCCGCATCCACGGCCTCGACAACGCGATGGCGCTCGAAATGCTCGAGCTGCCGCACGGCGTCACCGGCCTTGCGCTGAACCTCGAAGCCGACAACGTCGGCGCCGTGCTGTTCGGCGACTGGGACAAGATTGAAGAGGGCGACACGGTCAAGCGCACCGGCAAGCTCTTCGAGGTGCCGGTCGGCGAAGCCCTGCTGGGCCGCATCGTCGACCCGCTCGGCCGTCCGCTCGACGGCAAGGGTGAGATCAACACCACCGAGACGCGTCCGGCCGAGTTCAAGGCTCCGGGCGTGATCCACCGCCAGGGCGTCTCCGAGCCGATGCAGACCGGCATCAAGGCGATCGACGCGATGGTGCCGATCGGCCGTGGCCAGCGCGAGCTGATCATCGGCGACCGTCAGACCGGTAAGACCGCGATCGCCGTCGACACGCTGATCAACAACAAGGACAAGGACCTGATCTGCGTCTACGTCGCGATCGGCCAGCGCATGGCAACCGTCGTGCAGGTCGCCGAAACGCTGCGTGCGCACGGCGCGCTCGACAACACGATCATCATCGCCGCGCCGGCCGACGAGGCCGCGCCGATCAAGTTCATGGCGCCGTACGCCGGTACCGCGATGGCCGAGTACTTCACGTACAAGGGCCAGCACTCGCTGTGCGTCTACGACGACTTGACGAAGCACGCTTACGCCTACCGCCAGATGTCGCTGCTGCTGCGCCGCCCGCCGGGCCGCGAGGCCTACCCGGGCGACGTCTTCTACCTGCACTCCAGGCTCCTGGAGCGCGGCGTCAAGCTGAGCGACGAACTCGGCGCGGGATCGCTGACGGCACTGCCGATCATCGAGACCCAGGCCGGCGACGTCTCGGCCTACATCCCGACCAACGTGATTTCGATCACCGACGGTCAGATCTTCCTCGAGCCGAAGCTGTTCTTCAGTGGTGTTCGCCCGGCGATCAACGTCGGTATCTCGGTCTCGCGAGTCGGCGGTAACGCCCAGACGAAGCCGATGAAGAAGGTCGCCGGTGGTCTGCGTCTTGAGTTGTCGCAGTACCGCTCGCTCGAAGCATTCGCGCAGTTCGGCAGCGACCTCGACGCCGACACGCAGAAGACGCTTGCGCGTGGCGCGCGTCTGGTTGAGACGCTCAACCAGGGCGAGCTCAAGCCGTGGGAAGTTTCCGAGCAGGTCGTCGCGGTGTACGCCGGTACCGGCGGATCGCTCGACCGCATCAAGACCG
The DNA here is from genome assembly GCA_050696815.1 of Solirubrobacterales bacterium. Taxonomy (GTDB): domain Bacteria; phylum Actinomycetota; class Thermoleophilia; order Solirubrobacterales; family JACPNS01; genus JACPNS01. Next base: position 10,984 of record JBOGYW010000014.1, read on the forward strand.
ACCGTGTCAAGGAGTTCTTGGACTTCGCCGTCGCGCGTTTCCACGCCGAGCAGGCCGACGTCATGAAGCAGATCGACGACGGCACCTGGGGCGACGAGATCGAGGCCGCACTGAAGAAGACGCTCGCCGACGCGATCGACGACTTCGGCCCGGACTTCGACGAAGAGGGCCTGCCGCTTGAAGAGGGCGAGTCCGAGCGTGTGATCTCTTCGGGAGCCGCGGCCGCCGCAGCGGTCGAGGAGACCGAGGAAGTCGAAGAGAAGGAGCCCGTCACCGCCTAAGCGGCGTGACGACTCGGCACAGTGGCTTCACAGCGCGACACCGCGAACCGCATCGGTTCGGTCAAGAACATCCAGAAGATCACTTCTGCGATGCAGATGGTCGCGGCCGCGCGTCTGCGCAAGGCGGAGCAGCGCATCCAGGCGCTGCGTCCGTACGCGGACACGATCAGCAAGATGACCCGCCAGGCGGCCGAGGCCGCCGGCAACGTGCCGCAGCTGCCGATCCTCAACGAGCACGAAGAAGAGAAGAACGTCGGCCTGGTGTTGATCGCGGGTGACCGCGGGCTCGCCGGCTCGTTCAACTCGCAGATCATTCGCAGTGGCCTGCGCCGCTACGAAGAGCTGCGCGAAGAGGGCAAGGACGTCACGCTCTACGCGGTTGGCCGCCGCATCGACAGCTCGCTGAACTTCCGCAACCTGGCCGTCAAGGGCGCCTACACCGGCTTCACCGACCGCCCGGCTTACTCGGACGCGCGCAACATCGGCGAAGAGCTGATCGCCGACTACGTCGACGGCAAGATCGACGCGGTCAACATCATTTACAACAGCTACGTCTCGCCGTTGACCCAGGTCGTCACGCGCCAGCGGATCCTTCCGCTGCAGCAGGCGGCGATCCTGGAAGGCGGCCTGTCCGAGAACTTCGACGCCGGCGAGACCGACGACGCGGATGAGAGCGTCGAGGGCAGCGCCGGCCACGCACTCTGGCTGTACGAGCCCGAGCCGGAAGAGCTTTTGAAGCGCCTGATCCCGGACTTCGTCGAGATCACGATCTTTCGCGCGCTGCTGGAAAGCGCCGCGAGCGAGATGGGCGCGAAGATGACCGCGATGCAGAGCGCCTCCGACAACGCGGGCGAGATGATCAAGAACTTGACTCTGGAAATGAACCGGCAGCGCCAGGCTGCGATCACGCAAGAGATTTTGGAAGTCGTCGGCGGAGCGGAAGGCGTCTAGGCAGCTGCCTACGACCGCCCGCCCTCGACCAAGAAACCAACAGGAGTACACAAAGAGATGTCAGCCACAGCAACAGGAATTACCGGCAAGATCGAGGAGATCCAGGGAGTCGTCATCGACGTCCACTTCCCCGACGATCTGCCGGCGATCTACAACGCTCTCGAGGTCGACGTTCCGGCGACCGAGGGTAAGGAAGGCTTCACGCTGACCCTCGAGGTGCAGCAGCACCTCGGCGACGACCGCGTACGCACGATCGCGATGGACGCGACCGACGGCCTGACCCGCGGCGCCGAAGTGCGCGACACGGGTGCGCCGATCACGGTTCCGGTCGGCAGCGCGACGCTCGGCCGTATCTTCAACGTGCTCGGCGAGACGATCGACGAGCGCGGACCGGCCGAGACCGAGGAGCGTCGTCCGATCCATGCTTCCGCGCCTTCCGTCGAAGAGCTTTCACCGACGCGTGAAATGTTCGAGACCGGCATCAAGGTGATCGACCTGCTCGCCCCCTACGCCAAGGGCGGAAAGATCGGTCTGTTCGGTGGTGCCGGAGTCGGCAAGACCGTTCTGATCCAGGAGCTGATCAACAACCTCGCGCAGGAGCACGGCGGTCTGTCCGCATTCTGCGGCGTCGGCGAGCGCACACGCGAGGGCAACGACCTTTTCAACGAAATGACCGAGTCGGGCGTCATCGACAAGACGATGATGGTCTTCGGCCAGATGAACGAGCCGCCGGGAGCGCGTCTGCGTGTCGCGCTGACCGGTCTGACGATGGCCGAGTACTTCCGTGACGTCGAAGAGCGCGACGTGCTGCTGTTCGTCGACAACATCTTCCGCTTTGTCCAGGCAGGCTCCGAGGTCTCGGCGCTGATGGGCCGTATGCCGTCGCAGGTCGGCTACCAGCCGACGCTTGAGACCGAGATGGGCCAGCTGCAGGAGCGCATCACCTCGACGCGCAAGGGCTCGGTCACCTCGGTGCAGGCGATTTACGTCCCGGCCGACGACCTCACCGACCCGGCGCCGGCGTCGGTGTTCGCCCACTTGAACGCCACGACGACGCTGTCGCGTTCGATCTCTGAGAAGGGCATCTACCCGGCCGTCGACCCGCTCGACTCCACTTCCACGATCCTCAAGCCCGACGTTCTCGGTGACGAGCACTACAACACCGCGATCGCCGTTCAGGAAATCCTCCAGCGCTACAAGGAGCTTCAGGACATCATCGCGATTCTCGGAATCGACGAGCTCTCCGACGAGGACAAGGTCGTCGTCGGCCGCGCCCGTCGTATCGAGCAGTTCCTTTCGCAGCCGTTCCACGTCGCGGAGATCTTCACGGGCACGCCCGGTAAGTACGTCCCGGTCGAGGAGACGATCCGCGGCTTCAAGGAGATCGTCGACGGCCAGCACGACGACCTGCCGGAGCGCGCCTTCTACATGAAGGGCGGCATCGACGAGGTCCTCGAGGCCGCGAAGAAGTAACTCTTCCTATGGCGACCATGTTTCCAGTTGAAGTCATGACGCCCGAGGGGGCGGCCTTCGAGGGCGAGGTCGAGATGGTCTCGACCCGCACGACGATCGGCACGATCGGCATCAAGGCCAACCACGAGCCGATCATGACGATGCTCGACCCGACCGAGCTGCGGCTGTACCGCAGCGACGACGACATCGTGCGCTTCGCCCAGGGCGAGGGCTACCTACAGATGGCGAAGAACCACGCGCTGCTGCTGGTCGAGGAGGCGATCCCGGTCGCCGACCTCGACGCGGCGGAACTGCAGACCAAGCTCGACGACGCTCAGTCCCGCCTGTCCGACGCGGAGGACGGTTCGGCCGCCGCCGAGCGCGCCGCCCGCGACGTCAATCGCTGGACGCGCTACCTCGAGATCGCTCAGGGCTCCTAGCCCTTTTGCGCGCTGCGGCCGCCGCCGCGCGGTTCGTCGCAGCTTTGTCACAGCTTTGCAACCACTTCTCGCGCCCTCTACCGCAGCCGGGTCGGTTTTCACTCCAAGGTCGGACTTTGGAGCGTTCCAAGGCCCAACCTTGGAGTCAGAAATACACCAAGCGGGCCGATTCGCGTTGCGAAAGTGTGACGGGAGGCGCGATGCGCAACGCGGCTTCGCAATTCAGGTTGATCCCTCGGCGCGCCGTTAACCTCCCATAGATGGACGAACGCGACCTTGCACAGCGCCTGATGGCGTACGACACCTCGACTCCGGAGGGGATCACCACCGGCGTCAGCTTCATCAAGGGCTGGCTCGAGTCGAACGGCTTTGAGATCGAGGAGATGGAGGTCGCCGGCCTGCCGGTGTTGATCACCAGCACGAACGGCAACGGTCCGACGATCGTCTTCCACGGCCACATCGACGTCGTACCCGGCAAGCCGGGACAGTTCAAGCCGCGAATCGAAGGCGACGATCTGATCGGTCGCGGCGCCTACGATATGAAGGCCGCGCTCGCCGCGATGATGTGCGCGCTGCGCGACCTGAAGGACGAGCAGGGGGTACAGGTGCGCTTCCTCTGCGTCGCCGACGAGGAGTCGGAGTCGATGGGTATTCGCGGCACCGACGTCTTGGTCGAACGCGGCTTCGGCGGCGACTTCGCGATCACCGGTGAGCCGACCAACCTGCACGTCGGTGTTCAGGCGAAAGGCGTCTTGGCGCTACGGCTGACCGTCACCGGCACCGCCGCGCACGGCTCGACGCCGTGGCTCGGCGACAACGCGGTGCTCAAGGCCAACGACATCTTCCGCCAGATCGAGGGCCTGCCGTTCGCTCGCGAATCTTCCGACATGTTCGACCGGGCGAGTATCAATCTCGGTCGGATCGACGGCGGCGACGCGATCAACAAGGTGCCCGACCACTGCGTGATGGACGTCGACATCCGTTACGTCCCCGGTCAAGACCCGGAGGCGATCCTCGAAGCCGTCAAGGCGATCGACGACACCAGTGTCGAAGTGCTGTTCGAACGCGAACCGGCCTTCGTGGCGAACGACAACCCGTTCGTGCAGGCGCTCTACTCGTCGCTCGGAGAGTGCGGCGTGGAAGACGTCAAGCTCGTCGGCCGCGACGGCAGTTCCGAGGCCACGGCTTTTCTCGCGCTTGGCATCCCCGCAGTCGAGTTCGGACCCGTCGGCTCCGGCCACCACGGCCCGCACGAGCACGTTTCAGTGCGCTCGCTGGCCGACTACCGCCAGTCGCTTGTCTCCTTCGCACAGAAGGTCGCAGCCCAGCAATCGGGCAGCGCCAAGGGCAATCTGCGCGCAGTCTGACCTCGACTGGCCTGGAAAAGTGCTGCCGAATCAAGCTTCGGGGGTAAACATACGAAATTGCATATATACGAATAATCGTTTATTCGTATAAGATGGCTTCATGGCAATCTACTTGACACCCGAGATCACGCCGGAACTGTCGCGGAAGCTGGAGGAGATCGACGAACTCCGCGGCCAGATCGGCGCAGGCACATCTTCACCGGAGGCCTGGGTGAAGCGGCTTCGGCGTCAGGTGCAGGCGACCGCATACTCAAGTTCGACACGAATGGAGGGATTCGAAACGAGTGACGAGGATGCCGCTCGCGTGGTTGCCGACTCGCGCGCGGCCGAAACAGAAGGTCAGATTGCGCTTGAGTGCTACCTGCGCGCGATGCAGCACGTCGGCGTCATGTCGCGCGAAGACGAATTCAAATGGCATCGCCGGGTCGTTCTCGATCTCCATTTCGACGCGTGCAGCTTTCAGAAAGACAAGCATCCGGGCGCATTTCGCGAAGGCGGGGTCGGGGTTCTCGACCAACGCGACAGGCCGGTGTATGAGGGCCCACCCAGCAGTGAGGTCCCAGGATTGGTGGCAGAGGTCCTTGAGTGGCTCGCCACGCCGGCTGAAACACATTTCATCGTCACGGCTGCAATGACTCATCTGCATTTGGCGTCGATTCACCCGTTCGAAGACGGCAATGGCCGGACCGCGAGGATTCTTCAATCGCTGGTACTTGCCGAGGCCGGTGACGTGAGTCCGGAGTTCGGATCGATCGAAGAGTTCATCGCGGAAAATGTCGTCGAGTACTACGCCGTGCTGGCCGAAGTGCAGAAGGGCCAGTACTCGCCGCAGCTCGATGCCACACCGTGGATTGAGTTTTGTATCGACGCGCACCTCGAACAGGCTCGCCGCCGCGTCAAACAGGTGGAAGACGCCGTGCGGCGCTGGGCGGCAATAGAAACGCTGCTCGCCGAACGCGGATGGCCCGAACGCTTTGCAATTGCGATCGAACAAGCACTCATTGGCAGTTCCGACCGCGGCAGATACTCAGCGGAAGCGGATATCGCTCTGCCAACTGCTAGCGGTGACTTCCGCCGCTTGTTGGACGCTGGCTTGGTCGAACAGCGCGGCCGCGGCCGCAACATCAAATACGTCGCGTCCAAGGCTTTGCGCGCTGCGATCGCAGGGGATCCCAGCCGCATCGACCCGCTTTCGCGGGTGTTACGACAGTGACCTCGCCGTCCCGCGCCCCCGACCTCTAACGTAACCCCCTATGTTCGAAGAACACGAGCAAGAGCGCTTTGCGCCCTGGAAGCGATTCATTGCGGGATCGCTGGTGATGGTGCTGGTCGCCGCTGCGGTCGTTTCGCTGACGGCCTTTGCCGAGCGCAAGGACGTCACGCAGACGATCGCTCCGATCCCGGGTCTCGACAAGGACGTGATCCCCGGTCCGGTCGGTGGCGCACAGACGATCCTGCTGATCGGCTCTGACGAGCGCAACACGGACAAAAAATACGGCCTGCGCGCGCGTTCGGACACGATGATGCTGCTGCGGCTCGATCCACACAAGAAGGTGATCACCGCACTCTCGATTCCGCGTGACCTGAAGGTGACGATCCCCGGGCGCGGAGTCGCCAAGTTCAACGAGTCCTACGAGCTCGGCGGGGCGCCGTTGGTCGTGAAGACGATCAAGCAGGCGACCGGCCTCGAGGTCAACCACGTGATGATCGTCAACTTCAAGGGCTTCAGTCAGGCCGTCGACAAGATCGGCTGCGTCTACACCGACGTCGACCGCAAGTACTTCAACAACAACGTCGGCCGCTACATCGGCGACCAGTTCGCCGCGATCGATGTGAAGGCCGGCTACCAGAAGCTCTGCGGCACCAAGGCGCTGCAGTACGTGCGCTTCCGTCACTTCGACAACGACCTGCTGCGCGCGGCGCGCCAGCAGTCGTTCCTGCGCCAGGCCAAGCAGCAGGTCGGAATCGTCAAGTTCGTCACCAACGCGAACAAACTGAAGAGCATCGTCGCGCACAACCTGAAGACCGACCAGGGTCTGAAGAACGGCGCCAACTTCCAGCGGCTGCTGAAGCTCGCCGTCACGTCGGCGGGCAACGCGGTCTACCAAGTGACGATCCCCAACGTCACGACGCCGACCGAGGGCGGCGTGTCGTACGTCGTCGCCAGTGAGTCGAGCCTGCACAAGGCGGCGCGAATCTTCAAGGAGGGGCCGACCCAGAAGGGCGACGGCTCAACCGAATCGACCGGCTCGAGCAAGAAGAAAAAGAAGAAGAAGACCTCCGGCAATCTTTCGCCGGGCCTGGTCTTTGCAAAGGACGAGGGCAAAACCCAAGCGGTCGCCGCGGGCTTTGGCATCGCGCTGCCGGTCTTCTACCCGACGGTCAAGCTTGCCGGCGCGACCTACCAGGACCCGCGCTCCTACCGCCTGACGACACCCGACAACAAACGCGTCAGCGCCTACCGGATCGTCGCCAAGACGAACAAGATCGGCGAGTACTACGGCGTGCAGGGCGTCAACTGGGACGACCCGCCGATTCTGCAGAACCCGTCGGAGTCGCGCAAGGTCGGCGGCCGTAATTACGACCTCTACTACGAGGGCAGCAAGCTCGGCATGGTGGCGTTCCACCGCAACGGTGCTTCGTACTGGGTGCAGAACACGCTGACTCGCCTTTTGACCGAGAAGCAGATGCTCGGGATCGCCAAATCGCTGCGCATGCGCAAGTAGCCGCAAACCGCTTGGCAGCGCCTGAAACGGCCTCGTTTACTACCCTGCCCGCGATGTCAAATTCTGCTTCAGACAAGCCGCCGATCGGCGTAATCGGCGCCGGTTGGGTCGGTCTCGTGACCGCCACGTGCTTCGCCGAGCTCGGCCATGAGGTCGTGGTCCGCGAGATCATCCAGGAGAAGGTCGACGTGCTGGGTCGCGGCGAACTGACGATCCACGAGCCGGGCCTGCCCGAGCTGCTGAAGAAGAACATCGACCACATGACCTTTACGACGGATATGGGCGAGCTACTCGACCGCACCCGCCTGATGTTCGTCTGCGTCGACACGCCGCCGACCTACAGCGGCGATGCCGACCTGTCGCGCGTGCAGGCCGTCGTTGCCGACGTCGGCGACAGCCAGGAACACGCGCTGATCATGAAGAGCACGGTGCCGGTCGGCACCGGCGCGGCGATCCGCCGCCAGAAGCACGATTTGGCCTACGTGTCCTGCCCGGAGTTTCTCAAGGAGGGCACCGCGGTGGACGACTTCATGAATCCCGACCGCGTGGTCGTGGGCGCCGACAACGGCGATTGGGCCGGCGACCTGGTCGAGCAGATCTACGCGCCGCTCGGCGGCGAGATGGTGCGCACCGACATCGCCAGCGCCGAGATGATCAAGCTCGCCAGCAACGCGTTCTTGGCCACGAAGATCAGCTTCATCAACGAGATCGCCAACGTCAGCGAAGAGGTCGGCGCCGATGTGACCGAGGTCGCCCGCGGCATGGGCCTCGACGAGCGCATCGGCCCGAAGTTCCTGCAGGCCGGCATCGGCTACGGCGGCAGCTGCTTCCCGAAGGACGTCACGGCGCTCAAGCAGCTCGCCGGCAACTCGGGCTACCACTTCCAGCTTCTGAACGCAGTGATCGAGGTCAACGAGCTGCAGAAGCGCCGCGTGATCGGCAAGCTCAAGAAGCACCTCGGCGACAGCCTCGTGCACAAGAAGATCGCGCTGCTCGGCCTTAGCTTCAAGCCGCACACCGACGACATGCGCGAAGCGTCATCGCTCGTGCTCAGCTCCCGCCTGCAAGGCGAGGGCGCGGAAGTGTCGGCGTTCGACCCGGTCGCCGCCGAGCGCGCCGGCGAACTGCTGCCCGGCGTCGACATCGCCGACTCGCCGCTCGCCGCCCTGAAGGACGCCGACGCCGCGGTCGTCGTGACCGAGTGGCCCGAGTTCACCGAGCTCGACTGGTCGGCCGCGCGTGACGCGATGCGCACGCCCCTGGTGATCGACGGGCGCAACCTGCTTTCGGGCGCGCAGCTCGCCGCGGCCGGCTTCACGTACGAGGGCGTCGGACGCGCGGCCGTGGAACCGGGCGGAACGCCTGTGGACGCGGTGGCGGCGACCGTCACCACGGATTAGGTCCTTAGGCATGCAGGCGGTGATCCTCTCCGGAGGTCAGGGAACGCGGCTACGTCCGCTGACCGCGACGATGCCCAAACCTTCTGTGCCGATGGTCAACCGGCCGATGATCTGGTACATGATCGACTGGCTCCGCGGCCACGGCGTGAGCGAGGTCGTGATGTCGGTCGGTTTCCTCGCCGACGGCCTACGCGCCGCGCTCGACGCGACGGGACACGAAGGCGTGAACATCCGCTACGTCGAAGAGCCCGAGCCGCTCGGCACGGCCGGCGCGGTCAAGTTTGCCGAGCAGCACCTCGACGAGCGCTTCCTGGTCCTGAACGGCGACGTGCTGACCGACTTCGACATCGGCGCGGAGATCGCCCAGCACGCGGCCACCGGGGCTCGCGCGACGCTCGCGCTCGTGCCGGTGGAAGACCCCACCGCGTACGGGCTGGTGCTCACCGATGAGCAGAAGCGCATCGAGGCGTTTCTCGAGAAGCCCGATGCCGCCGATGTGCCGCCGAACCCGCGCATCAACGCCGGCGCCTACGTGCTCGAGCGCGACGTGCTGCAGATGATCCCGGCCGGCGAAAACAAGTCTTTTGAGCACGACGTCTTCCCGCAGCTTGTCGGCGACGGCATCTACGCCTACGACGCCGACGGCTACTGGCTCGACCTCGGCACGCCCGAGCGCTACGTGGAGGCCACACGTGACCTGCTCGACAACAAGGCGCGCTCGTACCTCTCGGGCGAGATGTCCACGAGCCGCACCTACGTCGGCGAGGGCGCCGAAATCGTGCTCGGCCCCGAACTCGAAAAGCCGTTCGTCGTCGGCGAAGACGCCAAGTTGGCTGCGGGCGTCGCCCTCAAGCCGTACTCGGTGATCGGCCAGCGCACGCGGATTGCCGCGAACTGCGTCGTCGACGCCGCGGTGATCATGCACGACTGCGAAGTCGGCGAAGGCGCGACGATTTCCCAGGCTTTGATCGGCCCCGGCGTTCAGATCGGCACCGGCGCGCGGGTCGAGCCGGGCGCGGTGATCGGCGAAGGCGCACGCATCGAGGCGAACGCTGTGATCGCGGCCGACGCACGTGTCGACGCAAATGCTGCGGTGGCGGCGTGAGCGAGGTCGCGGGCACGACGCTCAGCGCGGCGACGATCGCCGCCGTGGACTCGGCCGGACAGCTCGGCGACATCCTCGCGATGCCCGATCACATCGCCGACGCACAGTGGCGCGCCGAATCGGCGATGCTCGCGTCGCAACCGGCACAGCAGCTGATCGTCTGCGGCCTCGGTGGCTCAGCGATCGGCGCGGACCTCGCCGTCGCGGCACTCGGCGACCGGCTGAAGCAGCCGATCCACGTCGTGCGCGACTACGACCTGCCGTCGTGGGTCACCGCCGACAGCGCGATCTTGCTCTCAAGCTACTCCGGTGCCACCGAAGAGACGCTTTCCTGTTACCGCCAGGCGATCGACCTGGGCGCAAAGATCTACCTCGTCAGCTCCGGCGGCCCGATCTCGGAGCAGGCGCATGCCAACGGCCACCCGCTGATCGGCCTGCCGGGAGTGCTGCAGCCGCGCGCGGCGGTCGCCTACGGGATCGTCGCCACACTCGAGATCGGCATCGTCTGCGGCATCGTCGATCCGGCGATCCGCCAAGAACTGAACGCCGCGGCCGAGCTGCTGTGCATGCTGGCGGGCGAGTGGGGGCCGGACGCCACCGAAGACGCGCCTTCCAAGCGTCTCGCACGCGCGATCGACGGCCACGTGCCGGTCGTCTACGGCGCCGATCTGACCGCCCCCGTTGCCTACCGCTGGAAGTGCCAGATCAACGAGAACGTCAAGCTGCCGGCCTGGAACGCGACGCTCTCCGAGAGCAACCACAACGAGATCTGCAGCTGGGAAGGCGCCGGCGACGTCGTAAGTCAGCTCGCATGGTTCCTGCGCGACGCCGACCAGCACGATCGCGTCAAGCGGCGCATCGATCTCAACGCCGGCATCGTGCGCGAACACGGCGCGACCGCCGAGGTCATCGACACCCGCGGTGAGTCACGGGTGGAACGGCTCTTCAGCAGCGTGTTTCTCGGCGACCTGGTTTCGCTCTACGCCGGCGTGCTGCGCGGCAACGACCCCTCGCCGGTGCCGATCATCGAAGGCCTCAAAGACGCGCTCGGCAGGCCGACCGCGTGATGGCCGCGGCAAAGACCGTGACGACACCACACGACATCGCCGACGAATCGCTCGCCGACGCCGGCGTGCTGCGTGTCGAGTGGGCCGACAACGAGATGCCTGTGCTGGCGAAGATCCGCGAGCGCTTTGAGCGCGAGCGCCCGCTCGACGGCATCCGCGTCGGCGCCTGCCTGCACGTCACCACCGAGACGGCCAATCTGATGCGCACGCTGCGCGCGGGCGGGGCGGAGGTCGCGTTGTGCGCGAGCAACCCGTTGAGTACCAACGACGAGGTCGCGGCGGCGCTGGTTTCGCGCTACGACACGGCTGTGCACGCGGTCCATGGCGAGGACACCGAGACCTACTACCGCCACATCGATGCTGTCTGCGACAGCAAGCCGCACGTGACGATGGACGACGGCGCCGACGTGATCAGCACGGTGCACACGAATCGCAGAGAACTGATCGACGGCATCATCGGCGGTACCGAGGAGACGACGACCGGCGTGATCCGCCTGAAGGCGCTCGAGCAGGAGGGCAAGCTCGAATACCCGATCATCGCCGTCAACGAAGCCGAGACCAAACACCTTTTCGACAACCGCTACGGCACCGGCCAGTCGACGATGGACGGCATCCTGCGCGCCACGAACATCCTGATCGCCGGCCGCGTCGTGGCCGTGATCGGTTATGGCTGGTGCGGCAAGGGCGTCGCGATGCGTGCGAAGGGACTCGGCGCCCACGTGATCGTCTGCGAGGTCAATCCGCTGCGCGCGCTCGAAGCCGTGATGGATGGTTTCGAGGTGCTGACCGGAGTGGAGGCGGCCGCCAAAGCCAACGTGATCGTCGCCGTCACCGGAAATCGCGACGCGATCGCGGGCGAGATGTTCGACGTGATGGGCGACGGCACGATCGTCTGCAACGCGGGCCACTTCGATGTCGAGATCAACAAGAACGACCTCGCCGACCGCACGGCCGAGCGCGCCGATGTGCGGCCGCTGGTCGAGCGCTTCCTCACCAACGACGGCCGCAAGATCTATCTGCTGGCGGAAGGCCGGCTGGTCAACCTGGCAGCGGCCGAAGGTCACCCGGCGGCGGTGATGGACATGAGCTTCGCCAACCAGGCGCTCGCCGTCGAACACCTCGTCAAGCACGGGTCGTCGCTCGAGCAGCGCGTCTACGTGGTGCCGTCTGAGATCGACGCCGAGATCGCCCGTCTGAAACTTGAATCGCTGCGCGTGAATATCGACTCGCTCACCGAAACGCAGCAGAAATATCTCACCTCCTGGGATCAGGGGACTTGAAAGGATCAAAGGCATGAAGGCAATGGTCTTGGCAGCCGGACTCGGCACGCGACTGAAACCGATCACGTTCGGGATCCCCAAGCCGATGGTGCCGGTGATCGATCGGCCGGCGATGGCGCACTTGCTGACGCTGGTGCAGAAGCACGGCTTCACCGACGCCGTCGCAAACCTGCACTACTACCCCGACACGATCCGCGAGTACTTCGGCGACGGTTCGGCCTTCGGCGTGAACCTGCAGTACAACTTCGAGGAAGAACTGCTCGGTACAGCCGGCGGTGTGCGCGCGGTCGGTGAGATCCTCGGCGAGGGCGGCGAACCGTTCTTGATCATCAGCGGTGACGCTTTGACCGACGTGAATCTGACGGCGCTGGTCGAGCGCCACAAAAGCTCCGGCGGCGTTGCGACGCTGACGGTCAAGAAAGTGCCTGACACACGCGAGTACGGCGTCGTGCTGCACGATTCCGAAGGCCGCATCACCGGATTCCAGGAGAAGCCCGAGCCGGAGGAGGCGCTCAGCGACCTCGGCAACTGCGGCATCTACGTCTTCAGCCCGGAGATCTTTGACTACTTCCCCGAGACACCGTTCGTCGACTGGGCACAGGACGTCTTCCCGGTGCTGCTCGAGAACGACGTGCCGTTCTTCATCCACCAGATCGACGAGTACTGGAACGACGTCGGCTCGCTCGGCGAGCTGCGCTCAGGTACCTACGACGCGCTGACCGGCGCGCTCGATCTTGGGATCGAAGGAACCGGCGCGTCCGAGGGCGTCTTCAGCGGCACGTCCGGAGCGCTCGACGGCGCGGCGCTTGTCGAAGGCCCGGTCTGGGTCGGCCGCGAGGTCACGATCGGCGACGGCGTGAGCCTTCAGGGTCCTATCGTGATTGGCGACGGCGCGACGATCGGCGCCGGTGCCGCGGTGCGCGATTCGATCGTCTTCCCCGGTGGCGAAGTGCCGGCCGGCACGATCGCGATCGGTGCGATCCTCGGCCAGGGCGACGTCGTTGCAAACCTCCGGCTGGCCGCGGATCTCGGCTGATGTTTCGCGCGGCCGCCGCGCTGGCGTTGCTGTCTTTGGCGCTGGCCGCCCCGGCCGGAGCGGCCAAGTACGAGCGCTACATCAGGGTTACGCCGCTGCTCAACGCCGTCGACACCTGCCGAACCGGCGCCGACCAGGTGTCGTGGGCGTACACGCTGAAGGCGAAGCTGAAGCGCCGCAACGTCGCTCGGCCACGCTCGATCCGCATGCGGTATGAAATAACTGACCTGGACACCGGTGCAGTGTTGCGCTTACAGGTGTTGAAACTAAAGCCGAAGAAGTACTACAAGGTGGGTCTGCCGACCCAGTACACCGCCGGACACCATCTGCAGTTTCAACTGGATGTTGCTTTCAAATCCCCGATCGACGGCAAACGACTCAGGAAGCGCTCGATCAGCAACCTGAGCGTGCCGACCGTGGCCGAGATGGACCAGGCGAACGCCGCGAAACCGCAGTCGCCGCGGTATCCGTCCTGTTGACGGCCACTTTGCTCCGACCCCCATCAACCCAAGGAATGCCAATGAAAATCAAGCTCGCATTGCTCTCGTCGATCGCCGTGCTCGGCAGCCTCGCGCTGGTCCAGCCGGCCGCGGCGAAGAGCAGCTCGATCAAGGTCACGACCACGCCCGCGATCGTCAATCTCTGTCGCCCCGCTGCCGACCAAGTCCGCTTCAACTTCGAGTTCTCGGCGAAGATCAAGAAGCGCAACACGTCCAACCCGAGGAACGTCGTCGTCACCTATAAGGTGCTTGACGCCGCGACCGGCGCGCAGCTGGCCGACGGCAAGGTCACGTTGACCGCGCACAATCACTGGCGCAAGCAGAGCCCTGCGGCGTTCGCGACCGCGGGACAGGCGCTCACGTACAAGCTCGTCTCGGTGTTCAAGGCGCCGAACACCGGCCGCAAGGTCACCGCGAAGGCCACGCTGCCCGACCAGGTTCCGACCGTCGAGCAGATGGACCAGGCGAACGCGCAGACCCCTGCCGCGCCGCCCTTCCCGGCCTGCGCCTAGGCACCCGGGACTGAATCTCAGGCCAGGCCGAGGATCCTGACTTCCAGGATCTTCGGCCTGTGGCCGTCCGTCGTCGCGCCGTCGGGGTCGACGACCTCGTGGTGCTCGACCAGGTAGTCGATCTCGATCCGCACGCCCTCGTCGATCTGGCCGATCACCGCGTCGCGGATGTCATCGACGAGTTCGTAGGCGTCGGGCAGGTGGTGGTCGTCGGGCTCGATGTTGACGAGCAGATGGCGCACGTCGTCGCCCGAGTCCCAAAAGAACTGCACCACGCCGACGGCTGTGATGATTTCGTCGTTTGCGGCTGAGTTGTAACCGTTCACGAACACCATTTTTGCATTCGCGTCTTGTGTCGTAACGGTTTGCGCGGCACGATGACGGTGTGGATGGAGTGCTGGAGAGACGGACGCGCAGTCGCGCGGGATGGATAGAGATCGCGAGTTCTCTCGCATCGCTGTTCGTTCCGCCGCGCTGCGTCGTCTGTTCTCACGCTACGCCGGCGGCGTCGATGCTGTGCTCGCGCTGCCGGTCCGCGTTCGGGCGGCTGCCGGCGGGCACGATCGCTCCGCGGGCCACGCTCGACGTGGGGTTCGCTGCGTTTCCTTATGAAGGGGTCGCGCGTGAGCTCGTGCACGCACTGAAGTTCCGTGGCGCGGTCGCGGTCTCCCGTGAGATGGCGGCGCTGATGGTCGAGCGCGTGCCGACTGGAATGTTGACCGATGTCGTGCTCGTGCCGGTGCCGGCGCACCCCGCGAATCGCCGCAGCCGCGGCTACAGCCAAACGGCGCTGCTCGCACGCGAGCTCGCCGCGATCTGTGAGCTGCCGGTGCTCGACTGTCTCGTGCGTGACAGCGCGCGGCCGCCTCAATCGACGCTGTCGCGTGCCGAGCGCCTGCGCCTTCCGAAGTGGTCGATCCGGGCCGAGGTTCCAGCGAGCTATCGGCAAAATCCCTTTGCTTTAGCTGGATTTCCGACAAAAGTTGTACTGCTCGACGACGTAACGACCACAGGCGTTACATTGGAGGTATGCGCTTCAGCGATACGCGAGCGATACCCGGCCGAACGACTCTCGGAAGAGCGCACGAAGGAGTGGCGCGAAGGAGATGGTCGAGCGGCGATCGGGGTTCTCGCATTTGCGGGTACGAGCGCACACCCTGGCCCGAGGGAGCGCCTCCCGACAGGGCACGCATTCACAGAAGGGTGATCCGTAGGAACTACTGACCGGATCATCGTTGTGGTGTCGTGGCCGCGAAGGCCGACTGCCCGGTGATCCGTTTGGCTCTGAACACTTCAGAGGATTGGCCAAAGGAGCTAGCGGACATGCAGATCGACATCAGAGCACGCAACGGCGTCAACATCACCGACGACATTCGCGAATACGTAAGCAAGCGATTCGAGAAGGTCGCAAAACAGGTGTCGGATCTCGCGAGGCTCGAGATTGAGCTGAGCGAAGAGCACAACCCGGCGATCGCGGAGCATTTCGTGGTCGACGCGGTTCTTTATCTGAAAGGCGTCAAGCTGCGAGCGAGCGATCGGTCGTTCGAGATGAAACCGGCAATTCACGAGGTCTCCGACGAACTGGCACGCCAGGTCGACAAGGTGCGCGCGAAGCGGCGCCACCGCCGTGAAGCCCACAAGATGTCCGCGAAGGCGAGCGGCGCCGGTCCGGCCCTGGGTGGCATGGAGGGTGGCGGCTTCGGCGGCGACATGGCTTATGGGGACGCCGCGACCATGTAGGCGCGGGTTTCCGAGCCGGGCGCGCTCCCGTTGCACGCGCGGCAGTTCTACGAGCCGGACTTGGTCTAGACACCGGGTTCGGCTCGCGGTCTTTCTGGGGCCGTGGAGCGGCGGCACTAAGCCTCTGTTATAGCCATGGGCTGCGGCAGGAGCCCGTGAAAGGAAGGGTAAAGTAGCCCTATGTCTCTTATCGACCGCGCCCTGCGGATGGGCGAAGGCAAGAAGTTCAAGCAGTTCGAAAAGGAAGTCGCGCGCGTAAACGCGTTCGAGGCCGAGATGGAGCTGCTCGAAGACGGCGAGCTGCGCGAGGAGATCGATGAGCTTCGCGAGCGCGCCCAGGGCGGCGAGTCGCTCGACGACCTGCTGCCGCACGCCTTCGCGCTGACCCGCGAGGCAGGCCGCCGGACAATGAAAATGCGCCACTTCGACGTGCAGCTGATCGGCGGCATGGTGCTGCACCACGGCGACATCGCCGAGATGAAGACCGGTGAAGGCAAGACGCTCACCGCGACCCTGCCGGTCGTGCTCAACGCGATCGCCGGCAACGGTGTGCACGTCGTGACGGTCAACGACTACCTCGCCAAGCGTGACGCCGAGTGGATGAGCCCGATCTACGAGCTGCTCGGCCTCTCGATCGGCATTCTCCAGAGCGACAACTACGACTGGGAGTACAAGCGGGCCCAGTACGAGTGCGACATCACCTACGGCACCAACTCCGAGTTCGGCTTCGACTATCTACGCGACAACCTGGCGCACTCGATCGACGAGAAGGTCCAGCGCGGCCACCCGTTCGCGATCGTCGACGAGGTCGACAACATCCTGATCGACGAGGCGCGCACGCCGCTGATCATCAGCGGCAAGCCCGAGCAGGCCGCCGACTACTACAAGCAGTTCGCCAAGCTCGCGAAGCAGATGGTCGTCGGCGAGCGCCCGAAAGAGGTCAGCTCGAAGGACCGCGTCTGGGTCGCCGACTTCGACTTCGAGGCGGACGAGAAGTACAAGACCGTCTCGATCACCGAGCAGGGCGTGGCCAAGGCAGAGAAGTTCATGGGCATCGAAAATCTCTACCTCGCCGAGAACGGCAGCCTCGTCAACCACCTGATGCAGGCGCTGAAGGCCGAAGAGCTGTACAAGCGCGACGTCGACTACGCCGTGATCGACGGCGAGGCGAAGATCATCGACGAGTTCACCGGCCGCATCCTCGAAGGCCGCCGCTGGAGCGAAGGCCTGCACCAGGCCATCGAGGCGAAGGAGAACGTGCGCATCCAGGAGGAGAACCAGACGGTCGCCACGATCACCTACCAGAACTACTTCCGCCGCTACGACAAGCTCGCGGGCATGACCGGTACCGCTCTCACCGAAGCGACCGAGTTCATGAAGATCTACGAGCTCCAGGTCGTCGAGATCCCGACCAACCGCGACATGGTCCGCGACGACCGCAACGACCAGATCTACAAGACGAAGGGCGGCAAGTGGTCGGCGATCGAGCGTGAGATCGTCGCGCGCCACGAGAAGGGCCAGCCGATCCTCGTCGGCACGATCGCCGTGGAGACCAGCGAGATGCTGTCCAAGCGCCTGAAGAAGGACGGCGTCGACCACGAAGTGCTGAACGCGAAGCCCGAGTACGCGGAAAAAGAGGCGGAGACGATCGCCCAGGCGGGCCGTCCCGGCGCCGTGACGATCGCGACGAACATGGCCGGCCGTGGTGTCGACATCAAGCTCGGCGGCAACGCCGAGGAGATGGCGCACATCGAGATGCGCAAGCGCAACATCGAGGCCGACAGCGAGGAGTACGAGAAGGTTTTCAAGGAGATCCTGCCGGAGTACGAAGAGCGCGTGGAGGCCGAGCGCGAGAAGGTGCTCGACTCCGGCGGCCTCTACATCTGCGGCACCGAGCGCCATGAGTCGCGGCGCATCGACAACCAGCTGCGCGGCCGTGCCGGCCGTCAGGGCGACCCTGGCGAGTCACGCTTTTTCCTCTCCGCCGAGGACGACCTCGTGCGCCTGTTCGCCGGCGAGCGGATCTACAAGATCCTCGACCGCTTCGGCGACGAGGACGTCGAAGGCAACGAGATGCCGATCGAGGCCGGCATCCTCAGCAAGCAGATCGAAGGCGCCCAGAAGAAGGTCGAGGAGCAGAACTACCTGTCGCGTAAGCGCGTGCTCGAGTACGACGACGTGATGAACCAGCAGCGCGAAGTGATCTACGAGTTCCGCGACCGCATCCTTGAAGGCAAGGACATGAGCGAGCAGGCGCGCGAGAGCCTGCACGGCGTGATTGAGCGGCTCGTCGCCGACTACACGCAGGGCGACGCGCCCGAGCACTGGGACATCCGCGAGCTGTTCGGCCAGATCGACCAGATCTTCCCGATCTCGTTCGGGCCCGAAGACATCAACGTGATGGGCATGGAGCGCAAGGAGCTGGTCGACACGATCGCCGAAGAGGCCGTCGAGGCCTACGAAGAGAAGGAAGAGGAGCTGAGCGGCGAGCTGATGCGCGACCTCGAGCGCCACGTGCTGCTGGAGATCATCGACGAGCGCTGGCGCGAACACCTCAACGACATGGACTACCTGCGCGAGGGCATCCACCTGCGCGGATTCGCCGAGGTGCAGCCGATCATCGCCTACAAGAACGAGGGATTCGGCATGTTCGCCGAGCTGATGGACTCGATCTGGGACGAATTCGCCCGCGTGATCTACCACTTCGAACTGACTGATGAGGCCGAGCGTGAGCGCGCTCAGCAGCAGTTGCTCAACGGCAACCGCAGCAGCAACACGGCTCAGTTCAACTACAACAGCGCCGACGCGCCTCAGTACGGCGTGGCTGCCGCGGTCGCGGCCAACGCGGCCGCTGAAGAGGCTCCGGCCGCCGGCATCGACCCGGTGCTGGGCGCCAGCGCAGCCGGAGGCCAGTCACGCACTACGACCGTCGGCGGCAACGCCAACAAGGCGGCGCCTGCGGGCTACGACCCCGACGGCAATCCGATGAGCCGCAACCAGCAGTGCTGGTGCGGCAGCGGCAAGAAGTTCAAGAACTGCCACGGCAAGTAGCGATCTGGCGCCGCGCCGCGCGCTGCTCAGACGAAGCGGCTCAGACGTAGCGCTGGTCGATCCGCGGAAACGTCACCTGGTGTCGCGTGCGTTTGCGATACGCCTTCGGCTGTGGTCGCGCAGCGACCATCGAGCGCCAGCTTTCGACGCTTGCATGCTCGGGCCGTTCGCCCTGCAGCAGCGCCAGCTGGATGTCTTCAAGTGCATAAGTGTGGCCGGCGATGACCGCGCGCCCAGACGTGGCGAACTCGTGCCACAGTGCCGCCGCCAGCTCGGCGTCGCCGCCCGGGTCGTCGCCGTCGCCGGGCACGAAGCCGAGATTCACCTCTGCGAGCCGACGCGGGTTGAGGACCCCGTACTCGCCATGCATCGGAAACTCCGACTGGCCTTCCGCGGCGACGATGTCGGCGACCGACGGCAGCAGCGCCGAGCGCACGTCGATCGTGCGCTCGATCAGGCGCGACGCGTCGCACACGCCCTCGAGCGCGATCCAGTCGAAGCCGAGCAGGTTGAAGCCCACCACCGGCAGATCGAGATCGCAGAGATGTTCGCTGACGAGCGCGAGGTCCGCGCCCTCCAGCAGATAGCGCCGTTCCACGACTGGCTCGTCGTTGTCGCAGTCGACGATTGCGACGCCGACTTCGCTGACCGGCAACAGCTCCGGCTGCGGCTCGCGGTGCTTGCGACCCCACAGCACGCCGACACTGACTGCGGCGACGCGTGGGGGCAGTGCTCGAACGTCTGTTCGCATCGGTCCACCGTACGACAGGGTCTGGACGGATCGAGCGCGCGGCGCGCGCAAGTAGCCTTCGCATGCGATGGCGCTGGATCAGCACGAACTTTCCACCCGAATCACGGGTCTTGAAGGGCAGCTTCGCCTGCTCGCGGAGGCGGTCGACCGCCCGAAGACGGCCGCGCGCGTCGAAGCCCTGGAGGGCCAGATGGGCGCCGAGGGCTTCTGGGACGATGCCGAGGGCGCAGCCAAGATCAGCGCCGAGCACGCCCGCCTGACCAAGAAGCTGGATGAGTTCGACGCGGTGCAGGGCGAGGTCAACGACCTCACCGCCCTCGCCGAGATGGCCGCCGAGGACGAGTCGCTCGCCGACGAGCTGGAGGAACAGCTTGGCGCGATCGAGCAGCGGATGGCCGTGCTCGAAGAAGAGCGACTGTTCACAGGCGAGTACGACGCGGGCGACGCGGTCGTGACGATCCAGGACGGCGCTGGCGGCACCGACGCCCAGGACTGGGCCGAGATCCTGCTGCGCATGGAGACGCGCTGGGCCGAGCGCCGCGGCTTCAAGGTCGAGCTGAAAGAGGCCAGCGCCGGCCAGGAGGCCGGCATCACGAGTGCCACCTTCCTGGTGCACGGTGACAATGCCTACGGCCTGTTCGGCGCCGAGCGCGGCGTGCACCGCCTGGTCCGTCAGTCGCCGTTCGACAGCGCCCACCGCCGCCATACGTCTTTCGCGTTGGTCGAAGTGGCGCCGCTGGTCGACGACGACATCGCCATCGAGATCGACGACGCAGACCTGCAGATCGACACCTACCGCGCCTCCGGCGCCGGCGGCCAGCACGTCAACAAGACCGACAGCGCCGTGCGGATCACGCACCGGCCGACCGGCATCGTCGTGCAGTGCCAGGACGAGCGCTCGCAGGGCGCGAACAAGAACACCGCGATGAAGATGCTGCGAGCGCGGATCGTCGCGCTCGAGGAGGCGAAGCGGGCCGAGGAGCTCGCCGCCGAGAAGGGCGAGGCAGTCGATGTGAACTTCGGCTCGCAGATCCGCTCGTACGTGATGCATCCGTACTCGATGGTCAAGGACCACCGCACCAACTTCGAGGTCGGCGACGTGCAGCGCGTACTCGACGGCGACCTCGACGGCTTTGTGCACGCTGAGCTTTCGCGCCGCGCCGCCGGCCGGCCGAGCGAGCGCTCGGGCAGCGTGCGGGAGGGCGAGTAGCCGGTGGCGCTCGCGAAGGACGACTACGCGCCGCTCGTCGCTCTGGCTCTGCAGGAGGACGTCGGCAGCGGCGACATGACCACCGCGCTAACCGTTGAGCTCGTCGCGCCGGCCCACGCCGTCATCCGGCAGAAGCAGCCCGGCGTGATCTTCGGCCACGACGTCGCCGAGTACGTGTTCCGTGAGATCGACTCGACCACCGAGTACGCGCGCGTCCACGACGAGGGCGTCTGGAGCGAAGGCGGCGAGATCGCGACCGTCTCCGGCCAGGCCGCCGCACTGCTGACCGGCGAGCGCACGGCGCTGAACTTCTTGATGCACCTGTCGGGCGTCGCGACGGCCGCCGCGCAGGCCGTGAAGGCGGTCGCGGGCACCGGCACACAGATCCTCGACACGCGCAAGACGACGCCGGGAATGCGCGCGCTGGAGAAGGCGGCGGTCGCGGCCGGTGGCGCGACCAATCACCGCAAAGGCCTCTACGACGCGATCCTGATCAAGGAGAACCACATCGCCGCGGCCGGCGGCATCGCCGCCGCGATTGAACGTTGCCGTGCCGGCTCTGAGCTGCCGCTGGAGATCGAAGTCCGCAACCGAGAAGAGATCGACCAGGCGCTCATGGCAGGTGCCGACCACCTGCTGCTCGACAACATGAACAACGATGAGCTGCTCGCCGCGGTCGAGCAGGTCGGTGGCCGTGCAAAGCTCGAAGCCTCGGGCGGCTATCGCGTGGACAACGTGCGCGCGGCAGCCGAGACCGGGGTGAACTTCATCTCGATGGGATCGCTCACCCACGGCGCTCCGGCGCTCGATCTCAGCATGGTTGTCGAGGCTCGCTAGCCCGCCTCCAGCCTTCAAGCGGGCCCTCAGCGGTACCGATACATAGGAATCTCAGCCTTCCGCACAAAACTGACGCGTTTCGCGAACAGTCGATGGCTCGCGCCCATCACTCTGGTGCTCGCCGGCACCGTGGTTTACACGTACCTCGGGCGCACTCACGCGATCCCCGAATGGACGATCGACGAGATCCTCTACGGGCAGATGGCGAAGGGCATCGCCGCCGGCGATGGCGCGGTCTGGCGCGGCCAGGCGCTGGGCATCAGCCCGATCTACTCGTACATGATCGCCCCGGCCTGGGCGCTGTTCGATCCGACGACCGCGTACGGCGTGGCGCGCGCGATCGGTGTGGCGATCGCCTGTACGACGGTGATCCCCGCATGGCTCGTCTCACGCGAGCTCACGAGCGGCTGGCGCGTGTGGATCGCCCCGGTCGGCACGCTGCTTGGAACTTGGATGATCACGACCACACGCCTGCTGACCGAGAACCTCGCCTGGCCACTCGCCACCTGGAGTCTGGCGGCGCTGGTGATCTGCCTCGCGCGCGAGCGCTCGCGCGGCTGGCTGACGGTTGCGATTGGCTGTGCGCTTGCCGCGACCGCGGTGCGTCTGCAGCTGGTGATCCTGCTGCCGGTCGTGCCGCTGGCGTATCTGCTGGATGCTGTGGCGCGCGGGGCGTTTGCGCCGACCGCGCGCGTTCGGGCTTTGAGCAAAGGCGGTGCGGCGGTGGTCGCGCTGCCCGCGCTGGCCGCGCTGCCGGTTGGCAACCTGCTCGGCCGCTACTCGGGCATCACCGCCCACATGCCTTCGCTCGCCGGCACGATCTATTGGTCGTTCCAAAACCTCATCGAGCTGGCTTTGATGACCGGCGTGATTCCGGTCGTGGTGCTGATCGCCCTCGCGGTGCGCCGGGCGAACTGGAGCGACCGCAAGGCCGGACCGCTGCTGTGTGTGGCGGTGCCGATGCTGGTTTTGCTTGTGCTGCAGGCCGGCTGGTTCTCGGCCGGGCACACGACGCTGCTGCTCGACCGCTACATGATGTACTTCGTGCCGCTCGCCCTGCTCGCGGTGGCTATCGCCCCCGGCCGCGTCACGGCACTTGCCGCCGGCGCGGCGGCCGTGGTGATCGGTCTGCCGGTGATCACGATGCCGATCCCAGACGGGCTTTCGTACTACTCGGATGGCTTCGCGTCGCTGACGCATCTGACGGTCGGCGAATCCGCTGGCATGGGCGGAACGGCGCTCACCGCATTCGCGCTGATCGTGATGGTGTTTGCGTTTGTCGGAACGACGCTCGCTGGGGTCGATCCGGAAAAGGTCTCCAAGCCGCGCCGCCGCCGCGCTGCGGCCGCCGCACCGGCGGCCTGCCTGATGATCGCTCTGGCGCTCATGGCTTCGAGTGCCTGGGACTGGAACTCCACGCTCGACCGCACCGGCGAGACGGCGCGCGTCGACTACCCGACCGACCGCGCGTGGGTGGACCACGCCGGCAGCGGACCGGTGTCGATGATCGTGCTGACAAAGGGCGTGCGCGACCAGGGTTACATCACTGAGCTCTTCAACGACCGCATCGAGGACGCCTACGCGCTCGACCCGTTGCCGTCGCAGTCGGCCGGCGACGGATATGCCTGCCAGCTGAAGGTCGCTCCCGACGGCACGTTGCAACCCCAAGACTGCCCCGCGCCGGGCAGCCAGATGTTGCTACTCGGTGTGGACGCGGAGTTCACGTTCGCCAACCAGACCGGCAGCGTGTCGCATCGCCAGCAGGATGCCGAGCTGGTGACCACCGACGGCGCGCCGCACGCTCTGGCTTCGGTGGCCCTCGGCTGTCCGCAGGAGCGCATCTGCTCACGCCTTGGCCAGATCGCGGTGTGGAACGCGAAGCCGGCTGAGTTGAGCGTTCACGTGCGCACCGGCGCCAAGCCGCAGAAGTTCGAAATCGGCAAGCAGTCGTTCTCCGTGCCGGCCCACACGTCCCGCGATCTCGTCGCGAAGATCCCAGCCCAGGCGACGAACACGCGATTCGACGTGGATGGCCCTCTGAGCCTCGAAGCGCTCAACGCCGTGCGGTCGATCGACCTGCTGCAGGGCAGCGGGTCGACGCGGATCTACAGCACTCCTTAAGCCCGGTCATCGTCTAGTCTGCCCGCGATGCCGACCTTCGACGAACTCAATGCGCTCAGCGCCCAGGAGCTGCACAGTCGCGCGATCAAGCGCGCCGAGCACCATGTGGACGTGAAGTTCTTCTACGACCTTTTGAAGGCGCTTCCGGTCGCAGAGGCCGCGGCTGGAAACGACGACCAGAGCACCGCCGACATCTTCAAGATCGGCTCACTGGTGCAGGACTTGTTCGACTCGGACGAGGGAGACCTTGCAGAGTCGCTGCGGCCGTTCTACATCGATTACCTGCTCGAGCACGAGTCTTAGCTCGAAGGAGCGACAGCCCACCGCGATCTCGGCAATCGCGGCGGGCATGCACCTCGATCGACTTCGGAAACTTGGGGAAGCCGATCTCTGGCGGTTCGTCGCTTAGTTGAGCGCCATCGTCACGCTGCGCGACGCGCTTGCGCTGTGGCCCCAACCGTCTTCCGTCGGCGCGTACACCCGGAACACGATTCGATTCCTGACGCGCTTCCCGGAAAACCTGTAGCCGACCTTGAACTTGCCGCGACGGTTGGTGTGCGCGACCGCGACGGCCGGCAGCCACCGGCGTCCAGCTTTGAACTGCAGCACGACGAGCTTTCCGCCGGCCGGCATCGTCCCGTCGAACGACCTCACCGAGCCCGAGAAAAACACCTTTTGCCCGCTGCGGGCGTGGCGCGTCGACGTGCGCATGGCGATGCGCGCTTGCGTGGCAAGGCTCGCCGTCGCCGAGGTGTCGGCAACCAGCTCGCTGCCTGGGAAGTAGACGCGGACCTTGCGCGACATCCCAGGCTTGAGCTTGAAGACGTAGGAGCCGTCCGCCCGTGTCGACGTCTCGCCTGCGCGCAGTTCCGGACCGTTTCCGGCCTTGATGTAAATCTCGATCGGTTGGCGCGCGAGTCCGCGGAGCTTTTCGTCGGTCAGAACTCCCTGCACGACGGCGCCTCGCTTGAACCCGACCGTCAACGTCTCACGCGCATTGGTGAACACGACTTTTCCGCGCCTGCGCCGCAGGCAGCGCCGGTGACTTCGGGTGCGGCAAGAACGATTCGCCTTGGAGAGCCCAGCCGACAACGTGACGCCGCCACGCAACGGATTCGAGATCGTCATTTCGGACCCATCGGTGCGCCTGCTCGTGGTCAACAGGTTGTCGGCGCGATCGCGAGCACGAAGGCGCACGCGATAAGTCCCTTTCGGCAGGATCGTGTCGGGAAACCTGGCCGATACTCGCACCGAGTTCGGAAAGCCGCCCACGGCATTGCCCGCGGAATCCCCGATCGATGTGGTGAGCGTGTGCCACTCGTCGGACCCCTCTCGCCGCACTTCGATGGTGCCAGAACTAAGTCCCGAGAGAGAATCGGTGACCGAGGCAACCAAATGAGTCGGAGTCGACGGATCCGGCATGTCGAAGGCCCCGGATGGCGAAGTCTTGTCGATGCCGAAGGTGATGGACGTTGGCTTTGAGCGGTTACCGGCTAGATCGGTTGCGGTGAGCCACAGGGCGTGACTACCCTCCGCATGTATCAACACGGTTTTGCTTGAACCGCGAGCATTCTCCTTTGGCTGCCCGTCTACTTCGAATGTCAGGTACGCGCCGGTTTGGTAGGGCGCCGTTGGGTCGGCCTGTCCGGTCATTCCGGAGAGCGAGTCGATGCCGGCCAAACCAAAGGTCACATCGCCGTTGTACCACTGATCGCTCGCGACGTTCAAGATGCTCGCGAGAGGATCAGTCAAGTCGACGGGAATCTGAATGTTCTCAACGCTCGACGCTGAAACGCCCGCGCAGTTCACCGCTCGGAGGTTCAAGAAATGCATGCCTTCGGCGAGATTGCTTGGAACTGACATCGATGTCGTTGCGCTTGGAAGCGAAATGGTTGATCCTGGATCGGCAGGCGTCGACGAAATCGACTCCGCGTATCCGCAAATTGGAGATGCGCCGCGCGGGACGGTTTGACTCCACTCAGCAACAAACCCCGCCGCCAGTTCATCGCGACTGATCCACCCGTTCGATTGCCCTTGTGGCTTTGCCGGCGGATTCGGGTCGAAGCCAATGTTGAAGACGCCGTCCGCGGCGCCGTTGCCCCCGTCTCCGACCGGGCTCTCGTTGCCGGCGCGGTCGACGGTCGACAGTTTCAACTTCCACTTTCCGGGCGCGGGAACCGTCAAGCCGCTGAGCGAGTCGGTGGTCGCGGAAATGCCATTCACCGAAGCGTCGACCGGAATCGTGAACGCGGCAGGATCCGTTTGGCCGATTTCGCCCGGATCGACGTCGACTTTGACCGCCCCGATCCCGGACTGGGTTTCGGTCTCGGCCTCTTCGCCGGAGTTTGACCACGAGACGTCGATGTCGTTGACGGCGCTCCATCCGCCTGTGCCAGGGA
The DNA here is from genome assembly GCA_050696815.1 of Solirubrobacterales bacterium. Lineage (GTDB taxonomy): Bacteria > Actinomycetota > Thermoleophilia > Solirubrobacterales > JACPNS01 > JACPNS01. The sequence continues at coordinate 37,210 of JBOGYW010000014.1, forward strand.
GATGCACGTCGTAGGGAACCGCGGGCGCGGTGTTGTCGACTTTGAACGTCGCTTCCGGGCTCGCCGACGAGTTGCCGCTGAAGTCCGCCGCCGAGTAAACGAGCTTGTGTGGCCCGTCTGCCAGCGCCGTCGTGGAAATCGTCGGCGTCCAGCCGGACGTCGACGTAGGGCACGGAACGATGTTGAGGTTGCTGCAGGCGAGCGCGTTGCTGACGCTGGCTGGGCCGACGGGGTTCGCGTCAACCGTGGCGAGCAAGGTTTTGATACCCGACTGCCCGTCTGTCGCGCCTACGCCGCCGGTCAGATTGCCGCGATTCCAGCCGCCGACGACGAGGTTCCCGGTCGGCGTTCCGAGCGAGGGGCTGACGCCGTCGTTAAGTGTGAAGTCAAGGTTCCAGATTGACGCGTACGCGGAGCTGGTGTAGTGCACGTAGCCGGTGCTGCCGAGCTGCATCCGGAACATCGTCGAACCAGGCGTCGTCATGACGTGTTTGGCGCTGCTCTGGTTTAGATCGGTGTATCCACCCGATCCCCAACTGCACACGGGAATCGCGTCCGCGGCACAGAGCGTCGCGAATACAGCGGTCTGGGGCGCCCCAAGTCCGTTCGACCAGAAGTTGACGGAATTGACCGTCAGGCCCGCGGGCAGGTGCAGGGTCCACATCGCGTAGACGCCATCGAGGCCATAGCCGGCGACCTGCATCCCCGAGGTGCACAGGTTCTCGGCCTTCCAGCTTCCGTTCAGCTGCGTCGACCACTGCGGTGACAGCCCCGCGCCCGTGCCCGTGTGGCATTGCGTCACGTTGTACGTCCCTGCTTTTGCGTCTTCGGCTCCTTGGCCGAGCGCGTAGATAAATGCGACTAGTGCGATTCCTAGGAGTCGCTTGCATGCCGAGGTCATCTGTTTCTTCTCTCCGTTCTGTTCAGCGCTGTTCCGGCAGGAACTCGCTTGAGCCGTCGCCGGTCGCTTGGTTGGATTCACTGAGGGGTTGCGGAGGTTTCGCCTGTCGTGGAGCTGCAGACGAAGCTTTGATTTGCTGGTGACGGCGCCTGTGCTTTGGTCGAATGGGCCCGGTTGAACCCACCGGCCTGGCGATCGCGTCGTAGAGCGGCTGCCGAGGGGCAGGAGGGGGCTGCACTTGTCCGCCAACGACGTTGTGGCTATCGCTGAAGGGATGCGCATGTTTGATCGCGGCACCGCCTCCCACGGCTGCGCCGGTTGCCGCGACTACAGCGATGGCTTTCTTGGCGGTCGCACTCTCCGACCATGAGTGGACCGCGTGCGCGGACGTCTGAAGCCGGTCCGTGATCCCCTGCCAAAGAGCCAAAGCGTTGTCGAACGGCGAGTCGTTCGCCGCGCCCGCGTGCGGCACTGCGAGAAGCGCAGGCGGGAAAAGAACTCGCGCGCGCCGCGGCGCTTCTTCATAGCCACGAACCGCGATTCGGCAGGCGCCGCAGTTGCGGAGATGCGCGCGCGTCGAGGCGGTCGCTTCCTCGTCGCCCCGCGTGATCTTGTCGAGCAGGCCGTCGACGCGCGAGCATTCGCTGCCAGCTTCGATTTCTTCGAAGCGCAGGGTGAACGCTCGTCGGCCTTCGTTTACGCAGCGTGCGACTTTGCGCGGACTGAATCCGGTCGCCGCGGAGATCTCGGCGTACGTCTTGCCGTCCGCCTGCGCGAGCAGACACTTGACCTGGTCGGGTTTGAGTTTCTCGAGCGCCTCGGCACCGACGGCTGCATCGAAGGATTCCAGCGCCTGCTCGTCGGGGGATGCCTCAAGCGAGTCGACCGCGTCGATCTCGTCGTCGAACGATCGGGCCTGCGACCGTTTCCGCG
>JBOGYW010000015.1:0-38275 GCA_050696815.1 Solirubrobacterales bacterium
GCCAACGCCCGCGAACCAGCATCACGCCGGGGCTGGCTGGCCCTTCTGTTTGCCGCGAACGTCGCTCGGCAGACGCAGCGTGAACGTCGTTCCATCGGTGCTCGACGCAACCTCGAGGCGACTCTCCATCGCGCCGGCGAGCTCGTTGGCGATCGATAGCCCGAGGCCTGTGCCGCCGGTCTTGTCGCCGGTGTGGAAGCGGTCGAAGATGCGCGGCAGATCATCGGCGGGGATGCCCGGGCCGTTGTCGGACACGGCGACCTCAACGTTGCCGTTGTTGCGCGACGCCGAGATGTTGATGTCGGTGCCGGGCGGCGTGTGAGAGAGCGCGTTGTCCAGCAGGATGCGGACGATCTGCGCGACGCGGTCGGGGTCGCAGGTGGCCTCGAGATCGTCGATTGTGATCACGGTGATCTCGGTTTCGTGCTCGGCCGCGAGTGGTTCGAACTCGCGCGCGATGCCGCCGGCCAGCTCGCCCATGTCCACGCGCTCGGGCTGGATCTGCAGCGAGCCGGTGTCCAGCTTCGAGAGGTCGAGCAGGTCGGTCGCCAGCTTCGTCATTCGCTCGATCTGTTTGTGCATGGTGTCCAGGAACTCACGCTGCGTCTCGGCGTCCAGGTCTTCCTCGCGCATCAGTTCGACGTAGCCGCCGAGCGAGAACAGCGGCGTGCGCAGCTCATGGCTGGCGTTGGCGATGAACGCCTTGCGTGCGCGATCGGCGCGGCCGAGCCGCTCCTGCATCGTGTTGAAGGCGCGCGCCAGCTCGCCGATCTCGTCGCTTGAGTCGATCGGCAGCGGCTGCGTGAAGTTGCCCTTCGTGACCTCGCGCGCGGCCTTCTCGAGCCGCCGGATGCGGCGCGCGATGTAGCCGGAGGCGACGAGGCCCGCGACCAGCGAGATCGACAGCGCGATGATCGCCGCGATCAGGTTGCGTCGCGCCTGCTGCTGGACGATCTGGGTGACCCCGGCCAGCGAAGTCGAGAACACTGCCGCGCCGACGACGTTGCCGTTGACCACGATCGGCGTCGCCGCCTCAGCGTGCGGACCGAGACCGAAGCTGTAGACGCCCGAGGCGATCTTGCGCGTTTCTACCGCCCGCGAGGCGACAGGGTCGAGGATGCCGGGCCGCGAGGCCCCTGTCGGCGTGGTCTGTCGCACCTCGCCGGAGGGATCGACGACGATCTGAAACGGCGGGTCGAGCGGTGTGCTTGGCGGCACGCTGCGGAGGATCGCCACGCGATTTCCCGTCGTAGTCCCGATCGACGAGATGCCGCTCCAGAACTGCGGCGCCGTGAGGTTTTGGTCGTTGGCAAAGGCAAACTCGCTGAACGGCTTCTGGAAGCGCTGAGCGGTGCGCTTCATCGTCTTCACGCGCTCGTTGCGCAGGCGCACTTCAAGGCGCGGCACCACCATCAGGAAGTTCACGGCGACCGCGACCAGGGTGACGGAGAAGAACAGCAGCGTGAGCTTCTCGCGGATGCCCCATCTAAATCGTTTGTCGTTCATCGCGGCCCCGCCTTCGGCCCTGACCAGCCGCTAGGAGTCGCGGAAGCGATACCCGACGTTGCGGACCGTCAGGATGTACTCCGGCTTGCTCGGGTTGGGCTCGATCTTCTCGCGCAGGTGGCGGATGTGCACGTCGACGGTGCGGATGTCGCGGTAGGCCGAGTCGCCCCACACACGCTCCAGCAACGCCTCGCGCGTCAGCACGCGGCCCGGCTCTGAGGCCAGCGCCATCAAGATCTCGAACTCCATGAACGTCAAAGTGATCTCGTCTCCGTCGACGGTGACGACGCGGCGGCCGGGGTCGATCTCGACGCGGCCGGCCTTGATCGTGCGTTCCTCCGGCTTGCCCTGCCCGTCCGCCGACATCCCGGCGCGGCGCAGTGCGGCCTTCACGCGCGAGCGGAACTCACGCAGGCTGAACGGCTTGGTCATGTAGTCGTCGGCGCCGAGCTCGAGGCCGATCACCTTGTCGACCTCGTCGGCGCGCGCGGTCAGCATCACGATCGGCACGTTGCTCTCGGCGCGGATCTCCTTGCAGACTTCCAGCCCGTCGAGCTTCGGCAACATGATGTCCAGCACGACCAGATCGAACTTGCCGCCGCGGAACTTGTCGAGTGCCTCTTCGCCGTCACCGGCGATGACCACGTCGTAGCCGTCCTTCTTGAGGGGGAACTCCAGCATGCGCTGGATCGGCGCTTCGTCGTCGACGAGCAGGATGGTTGCGACCGGTGAGGCTTCCACGAAATTCAGCTTAGAGGCTGCCGCACGGGAAAGCCGTTCGCTTAAGCCGCCGCTAAAGCCCGCTTAAGGAGGCCGTTCCGCCCCTCCATAGACTGCCTGCGTGCCTCAGGGACTGCTCGAGCCAAGGCTCTACCGCGCCGCCTTCGTGCCGGCGCTATTGGCGCTGATCGTTCTGGCGTTCTCTGTGCAGGACCCGCCGCGGGCGCTCACACCCGAGTTGGCGCCGCCGACCTTCAACGCGCAGCGCGCGCTCGCCACCGCCGATCAGCTGGTCGGCAACTACGGCGCTCGCGAGTCCGGTTCGCTCGCCGACTCGCGCACCGCCGACCTCGTGCAGGCGCGGCTCTCGGCCTTCGGCTTCGGCTCCGCGTCCTATCGCTTCGACGCAACGACGCTGCACGGCGAGCGCAAGCTCGTCAACATCGTCGGTGTGCGGCCCGGCCCGTCCGATCGCCGGCTGGTGATTGTCGCCTCGCGTGACGGCTCCAACGGCAAACTGCGGCGTAGCGGCTCGATCGAGACCGGCATGTTGATCGAGCTTGCGCGCGTGCTGCAGGGGCGAACCTTCGATCACACCCTCGAACTCGCCTCGGTCAGCGGCGGTGTCGATGGCGGCATCGGTGCCGAGCAGCTCGCCGCGGGGCTGCGCCGGCCGGTCGACGGCGTGATCGTGTTGCGCAACGTGGGCGCGGTCAGCGATGCCGCGCCGGTGCTCGACGTCTTCGACTCCCGGCTGCAGCCGGACCCGCGCTTCGAGCGCACGGTTGAGCGCGTTGCGGCGATCGAGCTGAGCAGGCGCTCCGGCACGCCGGCCGTCAGCTCCCAGCTGGTGCGGATGGGGTTCCCGCTGGCGCTTGGCGAACAGGCGAACTATCCGGGCGCCGGGCTGACCGTTGCCGCTCTGAGTCCGGGCGGCGAGCCGCTCAAGCCGCCGGCCGCCGCGCCGGCGAAGCAGGTGGCCGCCGTCGGGCGGTCGGCGCTGCGCACGCTGACGACCTTCGACGGCAGTTATCGGCCGGCCGAGCCGAGCGTGCGCCCGCTGCACGCCGGCGGCAAGTTGATTCCGGCCTGGGCGCTGATCCTCTTCATCGGCGCGCTGCTGCTGCCGCTGGTCGTCGTCGCGGTTGATGGCTGGGCCCGCGCCCGCCGCTGGCACGAGGTCAGCACACGCGGATTGATTGCGCCGCCGGCCGCGCTGGTGTGGCTGCTCGTGATCGGTCTGCTGCTGCGGCTGTTCGGCCTGTCGGGCCTGATCGACTCACCTTCGTTGCCGCCAGACCCATCGGCGCTGCACTCGGCGCTGCCGATCGTCGTCGGCTTCATCGCTCTGATCCTCGCGACGCTCGGGGTACTTGTCGCCGCCGCGGCAACGCGCCAGGCGACGCCGCAGGGCGGAGAGGCCGGCTTTGCGCTCTGGCTGGTGATCGCGGGCGTCGCCGTGTTCATCGTCAATCCGGTGGCGGCCGGCTTTTTCGTGCTGTTGCTGCATCTGCTCGTCCTGCTGCTGCTTGCCGGCACGCGCCCGCGCCGCGCCCAGGTCTGGCTGTTCGCGCTGATCGGACTACTGCCGATCCTCGGCGTGCTCATCTTCTATCCGGTCGCGTTGGGGCTGTCGCCGCTCGCCGCGCTGCGCTTCGGCGTCGTGATCGAGAGCGGCGGCTTCATCGGCATCGCCGCGCTGGCGGCCGGCTGCGCGATCGTCGCGGCGGTCGTGACGGCGCTGCTGCAGCTGCACTGGACGGCCCCTGCGGTACGCCGGGGAGCGTCCAATATCCCGTTCGAACGGAGTTGAGCTGCGGTTCGACAATCGTCGGATGTTGCCGCGGCGCGCGAACTCCGACAACTGAGGTGCAGCGTAAATGCGTCGCTGAATCCCCCCGGCAACGAACACCTAATCCCTTATCCGCCTGAAGGAAGTATCGGTAGATTGCTACTCACGATGCCGCAGAACCACGGTGACAAACCCGGTGACCCCGCTGACATGAACCCTCGCCAAATCGACATCAACTACGTCGTTGACCCCGAAGCCGTTGCCGAGGCATTGATCCGCCGCGTCAACGCCCTCGCAGACGAACGCGCCAAAGCCCGGCGTGCGCTGATCCGGTCAGTCGAAGTGCTGGTACCCGGCGACAGCGACGGGCCGGCCATCACCGCCTGAAAACGTCGCTCCCGCTCCATCGAGCGCCAGACCGATCTCAGTCAGCGTCGTGCCGGTCGCGGCGACCGCGGCCTGCGCGCCGGCGAGACGCTCGCGCGGGATCGCGCACAGCAGCTCGTACTCCTCGCCGCTCTCGACGGCGTAGCGCGGCGGATCGTCGCTGAATGCCTCGAGCCCCGGCGCCAGCGGCACGCGCGCCAGCTCGATCTTGATCGCGCACTCTGAAGCGGAGGCGAGATTGACGACGTCGCGGGCGAGGCCGTCGGAGACATCGATCATCGCATTGGCTCCGTTCGCGGCCAGCGCCGCGCCGGCCGCGAGCAGCGGCGTGGGGGTCAGCTGCTTTGCGCGCAGACCGTCGGCATGCTCGCCGGCCTCCACGCGACCGTTCAGAAGTTCAAGGCCCGCGGCGGCCCCGCCGAGCGTCCCGGTCACAGCGATCACGTCGCCCGCGCGTGCGCCGTCGCGCGCAATGACCAACGCTTCATCGTCGGCGTAGCCGACAACGGTCACGCTCAGCCACAGCTGTTCGGCGGCCGACAGGTCTCCGCCGGCGGCGACGGCGCCGGCTTTGCCGACCACCGACTGGATCCCGGTGGCCAGCCGCTCGAACTCGGCTTCGCTGAAGTCGTCGGGGATGCCGGCGGCGATGTAGACCTCGCCGGCCGCCGCGCCCATCGCGGCCAGATCCGACAGCGCCGTCGCAGCAGCCTTGTGGCCGATCGCTTCCGGCGGAAAGTGTTCGCGCGTGAAGTGCACGCCGTCTACCGACGCGTCGACCGAGGTCACGACCACGCCGCCACGCGCACGCACGACCGCGGCGTCGTCGCCGATCCCGCGCAGCACGCCACTCGCGCGCGCGTCGAAGATCTGCTTCAGCACCGCGATGCGTTGTGACTCGACGGAGCTCATGCCCCAACGCTAATAGGGAATCGCTATCGCCAGCGTGTAGCCCGCGAACACGACCGTCGCCGTGACCAGCCAGCGGTTCTTCGAAAGCGCCGCGAACGGCAGCAGCCACAGCAGGTACCACGGCACCAGCCACGCCGACGCAAGCAGAACGCCCAGCGTCGCCCAGCCGGCGTTCTCGAGCCAAGTCTCGGGCTGCTTCCAGCTGCGGCGCAGCAGCCAGAGCACCGCGACGGCGAGGATCGCGACGGAGATGCCGCGCACCACGTCGGTCGCCGCGGCCCGGTCGACCGATCCGAAGATCGCGTCGATCCCGTCGACCGTGCGGTGCGGCAGCGACCAGCGGCTCGAGCGGTTCTGGTTCGACGAAATCAGGTTCAGGCCGTTGAGCGCATCGGGACCGAACGCGATCAGCGCAGTGACCACGGCCAGCAGGAACGCTCCGACCATCCCGGCCAGCATCTGAAGCTTGTTGCGAGCGGCCGCGAGCATGAACGGCAGCGGCACCGCCGCGCTCGCCTTGATGCCGCAAGCGAGCGTCGACACGAAGCCGCCCACGCGTTCGCGCTCACTGACTGCCAGCGAGACGCCGCCCATCAGGATCAGCATCGTCAACGCCTCGTTGTGCGCGCCGGCGACCACATGCACGAGGGTTGCCGGGCACAGACCGACCAGCGCGATCGCGCGCGTCGGCAGCGCGCCCACGCGGTCGGCGATCGAGCGCACGGTCGCGACGATCCCGAGGGTCGAGGCGAAGGCGATGAACTTCAACACCCAGAACGCGGCCGGCACCGAAAGCCAGGCCAGCGGGTAGGTCAGCAGCGTGAAGAAGGGCCCGTATACGTCGACTGCGTCCTTCGATCCGGCGAAACCGAAGACCGGGTCGCCGGGGATGTCGAAGGGCCGGTGCGAGTAGGGATTGAGCCCGTGCTCGACGCCGAGTCGCGCGTAGGCGATGTAGCTGAAGACGTCCTGCGAGAGCAGCGGCGGCGCCAGCAGGAACAGCAGGTTGAGGCCGACGATCGCGCCCCACAGTCCGTTGATCGACAGCGATGGCGCCAGCCAGACGATCACCGCGAACACGACCATCGCCGCCATCAGCACGCCGTAGTAGGTCCAGCCGGCGTTGCCGCCCGCCAGCGTGCCCGAGCCCGCGAAGCGCAGTGGCCCGAGCAGCCAGTCGGGCGAGCCGCCGGCCGTCGCCAAAACGACGCGCGAGCCTTGCACCGCGGGCGCGGCGGCTAGCCAAAGCGAGAGCAGCGCGAACACGGCAAGCGCTGCGCGCGCGGTCCAGGTCCGCCAGGGTGCGTCCACGGCCGGGAGGCTACTGCGGTGCTACGGCGCCCGGAGTCTCACCCGGGGTCTGCGGCTGGGGCGTTTCCGGTTTCGGGGCCGGCGTCTGCTTCTGCGGCTTATCGTTGCCGCCGCCGTTGTCCTTGCCGCCGTCCTTCTTCTTTTTCTTGCCCTCGGTGTACTTCTTGGCCTTGTCGTTGTACGCGGAGCCTTCCTTTTTGCCCAGCTCTGCGTACTTGCCCTCAAACTTCTTGGCGACGAACGGCGTCTTCGGCAGCGGGAAGTCCTTGCACTTGTTGCCGATCGCGCGGGCCATGAACTTCGCCCAGATCGCTGTCGGCAGTGTGCCGCCGGCGACCGCCGCGACGCCCTCGACGTTGTACAACGAACGCTGCGCGTCTGGATAGCCGATCCACGTGGCGACGGCAAGTGTGGGCGTATAGCCGACCAGCCAAGCGTCGCGGTGGCTGTCTGTCGTGCCGGTCTTGGCGGCGGCCGGGCAGTGAAAGTAGGAGCCGACATCGGCGGCGGTGCCGCCCTGCACGTTCGCGCGGAGAATCTTCGTCGCCTCGTAGGCAACGCCGTCTGTCAGCACGCGCTTGTGCTTCGGCTTGCCGACGTCGACGGTCTTGTGCCCGGGGAAGACGACCTTCTCGATCACTTCCTGTTTGGCACGTACACCGCCGGCGGCCAGCGTGGCGTAGGCGCGGCTCATCTCCAGCGGCGTGACGCCACGCTCGAGACCGCCCAGGCCCTCGGCCGGGTAGGCGTTGAGCTTCGACTTGATGCCGAGCATCCGCGCCGTGTCCTTGACGTTCTGCGGGCCGACGTCGAGGTCGAGCTGGATGTACACGGCGTTGTCGGAGTGCAGCGTCGCGGTCACAAGATTCATCGTGCCGCCGTAGCTGTTGTCGTAGGTCTTGACCTTCAACGGATTCGCCGGCGTGCCCCACGGCGGCGTCGTGATGTCGATCGGGTGCGAGTTGTAGGTCGTCGTCTCCGGGTCGATGCCCTGGCGCAGCGCCGTCACCAGCACCATCGTCTTGAACGACGATCCCGGTTGCCGCGAGCCCTGCGCCGCGAGGTTGAACTGGCTCTGGCCGTAGCCACCGCTCGATGCCATCGCGCGCACGTATCCGGTCTTCGGATCGGTCGCGACCAGCGCGCTGCTCGGGTCGCCCGGCGTCTTCAGCGTGGAGTTGATCGCCTCGCGCGCGTCCTCCTGGAACTTCGGGTCGATCGTCGTGTAGATCTTCAGGCCACCCTGGCGCACCGTGTTGATGCCGTACTTGTCGATCAGCTGCTGCTTGACGTAGTCGAAGAAGTACGGCTCGCGGATCTTCGTGTAGCGCGTGCCGCGCTTGACACGCAGCGGCGAACCGATCGCGGCGTCTGCCTGGTCGGCCGTGATGTAGCCGAGCTCCTGCATCTTCTTCAAGACCTCGTTGCGGCGGGCGACGGCGGCGGTCGGGTTGAGAAACGGGTTGTAGTCGCTCGGCGCCTGCGGCAGGCCGGCCAGCGTCGCGCACTCCGATAGATCAAGGTCTTGCGCGTTCTTCGCGAAGAAGGTCTGCGCGGCGGCCTGCATGCCCATCGCCGACTGGCCGCCGACGGTGCCGTAAGGAGCGGTGTTCAGGTACTGGTCGAGGATCCAGGTCTTGGTGTGCTGCTTCTCCAGCTCGCTCGCCAGCTTCGCCTCGCGGATCTTGCGCTTGTAGTCGCGCTTGGGCTGGGCGATGTAGAGGTTGCGCACGAGCTGCATCGTGATCGTCGATCCGCCCTGCACGGTCTTGCCGTTCGTCATGTTGCGCACCGCGGCGCGCACGATCGCCGTGTAGTCGACGCCGCCGTGCTTGTAGAAGCGCTCGTCCTCGATCGAGACCGTCGCGTCCTTGCAGTCCTGCGGCAGCCGCTCCCACGCCACCGGGGTGCTGATCTCGTCGCTCTGGATGTAACCCAGCAGCGAGCCGTTGGCGGCGTAGACACGCGAAGAGACGCCGCGGTTGACCGGCTTGCCGAGCGGCGGGGCGCTGGCGGCGATTGCGATCACGTAGCCGAGCGCCGAAAAGCCGGCGATCGCGCCAAGCGTGAACAGCAGAACAGCGCCGAGGGCCACCGGCCCACGGCTGTTCTTACGCCGACTACGGCGTTTACGTCGTTCTCGTGCGGTCATCTGATGGTCTAGCTAGAGGTTCGCGGGCGTGCTTCTTGCACCTGCCGTCCCAATCTGGCAAGGACCGTCCCGCTTCAGCATGAACACTGATCCGTCCACCGCGATGCGGTCGGCGAGCTCCGTCAGTCGTGCCCAGCTGAGCCGTTCTGATTGCTGTACGCGAGCATACCGGCGTCCGCCAGCATCACCACCGCTTGCTCACGGGTCGCGATGCGCTTCGTCGCCTCCTGCTGGGCACTGGTCTTGAAGCCGAGCTTCAGCTCGATCCGGTCGGCCTCGCAGTCGCCGAAGTTCACTTCGATGCCCTCCATCTTCTCGCGCAGCAGTTTCAGCGCCCCCGGCGCCAGCGGCGGCTGCACCCAGACCGAGGCGTCGGCGTCAACTGTCGCGCCGCCGATCGTGAAGTTTTCCAGCGGACTGGTCGCGATCGCCTCGTTCGGCACGACCAGCCGATGGCCCGACGGCAGGCGCACGAAGGTGTAGCTGAGCGTGATGTCCTCGACAAGGCCGCGGTTGCCGTCCCACTCGATCACGTCGCCGATCCGGAACGGCTGCACGGTCGCGAGCATCATTCCGGCGACACCGTTGGCCAGTACGCCGCGCGCCGCCAGTCCGACCGCGACGCCGACGACCGCACTCGAAGCAAGCAGCGTCGTCGCCAGCGGCTTGAGCGCGTCGATCTGCGCCAGCGCCAGTCCAAGGCCGATGAGCACGATCACAACGGTCAACAGGCGGCGCACCAACCGCAGCCGCGTGACCGCCGCCTGCGAGAGCTCGTCGCCCGGCAGCCTGGTCGTGACCCGGCGGGCATTACGCCCGACCAGCCAGTCGACGATCTTCGCGACAAGCAGCGACGCGATGAAGATCACCGCGGCGTCGATCCAGTCGGCGTTTTCGTCGACGAACTTGCTGATTGTCAAGAGCGGTGGGGCTGTCATCGGTCCGTACGGCCACAATATGCAGCGTGTCCGACGATTTGACCGGCCCGCCGCAGCCGCCACTGCCCGCCCCGCCACCGATTCAGCCACCGACATTCGTGCAGCCGCCGCCTTCGGCTGTACCCGCGCCGACCGGCGCGGACGCCTGGCCTTGGTACTTCGGGCTACTCGCCCTCGTCGCCGGCCTGTTCGGCGCATTCTTCGTGATTGCGGTGCTGTCCGGTATCTGGGCGGCCGGCGGCGGCGACATCAACGGCCCGACATTCACCGTGATCGCCACGGCTGCGCAGGCGGTCGTGTTCGTCGTCACCGTGTTCGCGATCGCGCGCTCCCGCGGACCCGTCAGCTTCCGCGACTTCGGGCTCGTCCGCGCCCCGTTCTGGCCGACCGTCGGCAAGATGGTGGCGACGATCCTCAGCTACTTCGTGCTGCTTGCGATCTGGAACGCGCTTGTCCACCTAGCGCCCGACAACGCCCCGGACAAGCTCGGCGCCAACACCGGCACACTCGGCATGCTCGGCTTCGCCGTGCTCGTAGCCGTGCTCGCGCCGATCTCCGAGGAGATCTTCTTCCGTGGGATGGTCTTTCGCGCGTTTGCCAACGGCGCCGGCGTCTGGGCGGGCGCATTCTTCTCCGGGCTGCTGTTCGGGTCGCTGCACATCGACTCGCTCAGCCACGACCGGCTGCTTCAGGTCGTTCCACTGGCACTGCTGGGAATGATGTTCGCGCTGCTCTACGCGTGGTCCGGAACGATCTACTCGACGATCGCGCTGCACGCGACCAACAACTCGCTGGCGGTGCTGATCTATGCGAACGATCACGACTCCTCGTTCGGCGTCGTGCTCGCGATCGTGCTCTGGGTTTTGATGATGTTGGGATGCGCGCTCGGCTGGCGTCTCACCGACAACGGGGCCGATGCGCCTGCCGCGCCGCAGCCGCCGGCTCCGCCGGCGCGGTATCCGCCCCCAGGGCCGGAAAACCCGGACTTTCCTTGGGGCCAGCCGTAAATTCCCGCCCCGCAGTGTCATATGCTGCATCCGTGCACAACCCCTCGCGCATAGGGTCACGGAGGGCCGTCTCGTCAATCCTGGCGACCCTCATCACTGTCTTGATTGCCGCGTTTGCGGTAGCTCCGGCATTCGCCGCGCCGACCTCGGCGACCGGACCGACGACCGTGGTCAACAAGCAGGCGAAGAAGGCGGCGCTGCCGGCCTTCTCGATCTCGCTCGGCAACACCTACAAGAAGCATGGCCGCAGCTACGTACTGCCGCGCCAGCGCGTCACCGTCGACGGCACGGTCAACGCCGACCTCGACGGCCAGACTGTCACGCTGCTGATCAAGAAGCATGGGCGCACCGCAAAAAGCGCCAAGGTCAAGCTGACGGCGCGCGGCGGCAAGTCCAGCTTCGACACGGTTTTCGCCGCCGGCAAGAAGGGCAAGTACGTCGTCGAACTCGAGCTCACGGCAGAGCAGGCCGCGCTCGCATCCGCCGGCTCCGGCCGCAGCGTGACGATCGTCAAGACCGGCATCCACCACGGCAGCAGCGGCGTCGCCGTCAAGGTCTTCCAGAGCAAGCTCGCGGCGCTGCACTACGTGGTGCCGCGCAACGGTCACTTCGATGCGGCTACCGGCCGCGCGTTCATGGCCTACCGCAAGGTCACCGGCCTGAAGCGCGTCGAGGCCGCCGGCTCATCGGTGGCGCGCAAGCTCGCCGCCGGCAAGGGCGCCTTCCACCTGCGTTACCCGAAGGCCGGCCGTCACGTCGAGGTCAGCATCAAGAAGCAGGTGATGGTCTTCTCCGACAACGGCAAGGTCCAGCGGATCTACCACGTCTCGACCGGCAAGCCCAGCACCCCGACCGTCCGCGGCACGTTCCACGTGTACAGCAAGGACCCGGGCACGAACGCCAAGGGCATGGTCAAGAGCAACTACTTCATCCGCGGCTACGCGATTCACGGCTACGCCGAGGTGCCGCCGTACAACGCCAGCCACGGCTGCGTGCGAGTGCCGGTACCGAACGCCGCTTCGATCTACGGTTGGGTGCACATCGGCACCCGCGTAGACGTCTACTACTAAGCCGCGCGCCGCAAGCAAGATACGCGCCGCACGGCGACCTCCCCGGCCGCCGTGCTGGTGAGCGCGATATACGGAGGGTTCCTAGCGGTATCCCGCTGTGAAGCCAGCCTGCGGATCTTGGGTGGCGCCGCCGCCTGAGCGCGACAGCTCCAGCCAATTGGCCAGCATGTGCATGAGGAAGCCGAAGAGCAGAAGCCCCAGGAGGAACGGAACACCACGTTGAATCCACGGCGATGTGGCGCCGGAGGTGCTCTGAACGAGCCTCTCAGCCGGCTTGGTAAGGGTGTCGTTTGCCTGGTCGATGCGAGCACGCAACTTCGTCTGGTTCGGGTTGTATTCCCGGCCATGGATGTCGCGTGTGACCTTGGTCGTCGAGTTTTGCGTCGCGACCGCGGTTTGGTTTTTCGAGGCGGATGTCGCTTCGTCAATGACAAACATCCCGAAGCTCACAATGAGCACGAGACAGATCACTTTCGAAACGATTCTGATTGCGGAGGGGACCATCAAGCCGCCTGCTCTCTACCCGGGTCAGCCTCATTGCTGGCCTGTCGAACGATTATCACCGATTTGTCATCCGCGCTAAAGGTTTCTGCGCGTTTGTTCTGGACACTCAGTCGAGCCCTTGCGGCACGCGTATTCAGCAGTCGTCTAGGGCAGTCCACAGGTATCCGTCCATCGTTCGTCCGTAGGCTCCGCGCCAGTCCTGATGCGGAAGAGAGCGGCCCTAGGGTCTTGACACCATGGATATCGGAAATCGCCATTCAGGGCAAGATTCGGCATATTCGGTAGCGAGCATTAGCCATCTGTGCGGTGTTACTACCCGCGGGTTTAAAGTCCCGCGAAAAGCGGCGTCTAGGATGCATGTCCATGCCGGGTCCCCGCGACACCCTGATCAGCGAACTGCGGCAACACGCTTTGGTGATCGGGGAAGTCGTGCTGACGAGTGGCAAGACGGCGCAGTACTACGTCGACGCCAAGCGCGCGATTCTGCTGCGACCCGCCTTTCTGGCGCTCGGCGAACTGGTTTCCGATCTCGCGCGCGAAGTTGGCGCTACCGCCGTCGGGGGCATGACGATGGGCGCCGACCCCGTCGCCTGCTCGGCGCTGGCCGCGGGATCCGACGCCAAGGCGTTTTTCGTGCGCAAGGAGCGCAAGGAGCACGGCCTTCAGCGCTGGGTCGAGGGTCCGCTGCTTCAGCCCGGCGAACGCTGTCTGATCGTCGAGGACGTCGTCACGACCGGCGGCTCGACGGTGCAGGCGATCGAACGGGTGCGCGAAGGGGGTTTTGAGATCGCCGGCGTGTGCAGCGTGCTCGACCGCCTGGCCGGTGGCGGCGCAGCAATAGAAAGTGCTGCAAATGCCCCGTATATGCCATTCACGACTATCGATGATGTCCATCCCGACCGGCCGGACCGATAATCATTAGATAGGAAACCGTGTCGTTGGGACACATGCGGCACGGCGTTTCTGGTTCAGGACGAGCCAATCGTGAGTCGTTTCAAATCGAAAAAAGAGTTGCGGCTGGTGATCGATCAGGTCATCTCGACGCTTAATGAGGACGACGAGATCGGGCCGAAGCTCCGCGAGCTGAACACGCCGATCGAGATCTGCTTCACCGACTTCGACGCAACGGTCAACATCCGCGGCGGCGAGGACGGAGAGTCGAACCTTGTTTGGGTTTGGTCGAAGCGCGTTAAGTGGCAGCCGGCGACCAGGATCGAGGTCACCTCGAACGTCGCCAACAGCTTCATGCAGGGCCGTCTGCGTGTCGCCGCTGCGCTGGCGCTGCGCAAGGTAAAGGTGAAGGGCAGCCTCACCGCCGGGCTGAAGATCGTGGCGATCTGCAACCCGTTTTTCGGCCACTACCGCGAACGCATCGAAGAGGACTACCCGCACCTCGTCGTCTGAACCGCCGTTCAGCGCGAAGCCCCTACCCTGCGGTAGGATGCTCGATACTTGGTATTGCAGCTCAACCCCCTCGGCGGGCGGCTGCGCTCGGAGGTAACCGCAGGACTTCTCAAACGATTTTCTCTCTCGGCATGCGTTCTCGCGCGAGCGACGACGTCGCTGTCAAAGCAGACCGGAGGCTGATTCACCAGGGTGAGCCGACGTCGGTTCCCAATGGGGCGGCCTTCTCCGCATGGAGAACGTCGCCCCGTTGTGTTTGCCGGCGTCGTTAGAGTTGCTCTGCGGGCCCCGATAGCTCAGTTGGATAGAGCGACTCCCTCCTAAGGAGTAGGCCGCTGGTTCGACTCCAGCTCGGGGCATGAGAACGTCATTGGCGGCGTCATTGGGGACCTCATTTGCCGATGGCAAACTTCGGTCCCCTCTTCCTTGCCAATGACGCTCTCATGCCCCGATCTTCGCTCGGGTTGGATATAACGGGGCAATGATTGAACCGATTGATGGGCTGCCCGACGGGACGATTGGGTTTCGCGCGATTGGCAAGGTTGAGGCTTCGGACTACAAGACCGTTCTTGCGCCGGCGCTCGACGCGGCGCTTGCTTCGCACGCCCAGATCAACTTCGTCTACGTGATGGGCGAGGACTTCGACGGCTACTCGCTGGGCGCTTCCTGGGAAGACACCAAGCTCTCGGGCAAGCCGTTCAGCGTCTGGCACCGGATTGCGCTGGTCACGGACAAGGACTGGCTCGAGCACCTTTTGCCGCTCGCGAAGCTGTTCGTGCACAACGGTGAGGTCAAGGCGTTTTCAACCGCGGAGGAGTCCGCGGCGATCGCCTGGGCGTCAGGCGACTAAAAGAAGAAACGGGACCCGAGGTCGGATTGAACTGGATTCAATGACTCTCAGGTAACACCCTTTTCAGGGTATGCGCGCAGCTAATCCCGTAGGTAGGATTCGCCTCACGACACCGAATCTGGCCACTTTCAATTCAGGAAGAGGCTCAGGTCCGAAAATGAAATACATAACTACGACGACGCGGCCAGTTCGGCTAGGCCGGTTGCAGAGGATCGGATTGGCGTTCGCGGTGATGATGTGCGCGATCGTATTTCCCGCTCTCGCAGGCGCGACTCAATCGGCGTCGACCTTCGACGCAGACCCATTCAAGCCGACTGGCGGCGGCAGCCCGTACGTCTGCGTGATGCCTGCCGGCGGCGCAAGCTCGATCGTCTCCAGCCTGTTCTTCTCGGATACTCCGAGCGACGCTCGCTGGCAGAATTTGAGCTGGACCGGGACGACGTGCACCACCCAAGGCCAGCTTCGCATCGCGATCTGGGAGAAGCTCACGGTTGCCGGCCAGCAGACCTACGTGATGCGTGGTGGTGGGGGATCGAATCAGGCCGATCCAACCGGCATCAAGTTCGGTCACGTGCGAGCGTCCGACCTGGCCTCTCAGCCGGGGACGATCTCTTCGCAGATTCCGGGCAACGTCGGTTCGCCGGCCGCGTCGTGTCCGAACACGACGCTCTACATCAACCGCCCAGAGATCGGCTCGACGGGGGATCTCAGCAACCTCTACTACAAACCGTTCAGCAGTGGCTCGAAGTGGGACAACTATGGTGCCCAGCCGGGAACCAACAACGCATACGACTACATGCTCTGGACCTGGCCACGCGAGGATGAGAACAGCGGCGCGGGCCAGATCAGGGCCGTGATCCCAAGCGGACAGTACATCCGGCCGTGCGACGTGGACCCGGTCTACATGCCGATGTACCCGGCGAACTCGAACGTCTCGGCCGGGCGCGTGAAGCTGATGTACGGTCGAGTCAACAACGGCGCCGAGACCGTCTACGGGTGGTTCATGGTCGCCTGGCAGTACAACAATGCGGCGTGGCACTTCTTCGTGCAGAACACCGCCCAGCCGATCTCGAGTCTGCTCTCCGGTGGCCGTCTCAACGCGGGCCAGTCGCTCTACTCGCCGAACGGTCAATATCACCTGACGATGCAGACCGACGGCAATCTCGTCTGGTACGGACCGGCCGGATGCCGTTGGCAGTCCATCACCTACACAGGTGGCGACCGCTACGCGGTGATGCAGAACGACGGCAACCTCGTGGTCTACAACGGCAGCGCCTCGCCGCTCTGGAACTCGCTGACCTTTGGCCAGGGGCCAACTCATCTCGACGCCCAGGACGACGGCAACCTCGTGACTTACCGCAACTCAGGCGGTTGGACTTGGCAGACCAATGACAAGAGAAACTGCTGAGCGGGTACTGATCTAAACCAAACCATCCAGGTCCAGGGTCGGTGTCGTAATCCAGCTCACCAGCCGCTACCGGCGGAGCGGTAGGGGCGTTCGGGAAGAGATTTCCGAACGCCCCGTCCGCCGAATGCTTACGGCAGAAACTCGACGACCAATCCCGCAACGGCGACGACCATCGTCGACCAAATGATCGCGCTCGCAACCAGCTTGCGGTCCAAGCCGTAGTTGTTGGCGATCAGCAGGTTGTTGACGCCGGTCGCCATCGCCGCCTCGATCACGTAGGCGTCGGGGATGTCCATCACCCAGCGGTCCATCAGCAGCAGGAAGCCGGCCACGACCGTGAGGCGCAGCAGCACCGTGACCGCGACCGGCGCGGTCAGCGGCGGCGGGAAGCCGAGCTTGTCGTCCTCGCTCTCGCGCCACATCACGATGCCGACGGCGAAGAAGCCAAGCGGCAGGATCGCGAAGACCAGCACGTGCGAAGCGTCGACGGCCCACTGGGGGCTGAGCGACTCCGGCGCAACCAGGGCCAGCGCCGCCGCGAACAACAGCGGGTTCTTCGTGAAGTACGACTTGATCCGCTCGCGTGGCGTCTCTGCGTGGGTGCCGTAGGCGGCGCCGATGCTGAAGGCGACGATCAGCATCATCGGCACCGAGACCAGGATGTCGTACGAGATCGCCTGCGGCAGCGCGTCCGTACCGAGCGCGGCGCTCACGAACGGGTAGCCGAGATACGCGGTGTTGCCCATCAGCGCGCCGATCATCAGCGCGCCCATCTGCGGCCGCGTCAGCGTGAAGACGTAGCGCGCGAACACGAAAGCGATGCCGAGCACGATGAAGTTGCCGACGTACGCGAGTCCCAGGGCGGCGCCGACCTTCGCCGTCAGGTGGAAGTGCACCAGGTTGAAGAACAGCACCGGCGGGATGAAGCCCCAGAGCACGACGTTCATGATCCGGCCGGCGCTCACCTCTGCCGTGTGCGGCTTGCGGTGCGCGAAGATCGCGCCGACGGTCGCCGAGACCGTCATCGTCAGGACGATCCAGATCATGCGAGCGCGGCCTTCAGAGCTGCCGCGGCGGTCTCAGGGGAAACCGGGTTGATGCCGGCGCCGGTGCCGAGTTCGAAGGCGGCGGGTTGCACGATCCGCGGTGCGATCTCGATCCGCCAGCTGAAACTCTCGGCGCCTTCCGGCGCGGTGCGCACCCAGAGGTTGAGCGGCGGGCTGGCGCCGAAGTGCGACGCGAGCGCGCGCAGCGCGGTGAACAGCATTCCGGCGCCGCGTTCCTCGGATTCGTGGAAGAGCGGTTCGGGGCGGCGCGGCAGCACGGTCAATCGGTAGGGCGTGGGCGAGGCGAACGGCGCGATCAGCGCCGCGTGGTCGTCGATCGCGACCAGCCGCTCGCCGGCGCGGACTTCTTCGACTAGCAGGTCCTCGACCAGGTTGCGGCCCTGCGTGTGCTCGAAGTACGCGCGCATCCGCTCGCGCTCGCGCGCGATCAGCGGCGGCACGAAGTCGAGCGCGAAGATCTGGGCGTGCGTGTGCGGCAGGGTTGAGCCGGCGACCGCACCCTCATTGAGCGACACGTGCACGTACGCCGCGCGATCGGCGTGCGCGGCCGAGCGGACCGCCCAGGCGCCGAGCGCGGTCTCCAGCTCATCGCGTGAGAACTCGGCGAGCGCCTGCAGCGGCTTGGGCGAGTTGACGATCACCTCATGCGCACCGTGGGCCGGGCCCTTCACGTGCAGATTCGGCATCCCGCGCGTCGCGCCTAGCGGGTCGGCGAGCTCGCCGTCGCCTGCGAACGATTGATCCAACGCTGGGTATTTGTTCGGCACCGCGCGCACGCGCCAGCCGGGCGTGTCGGGAGCACCGCCGCCGGGCCGGTCGGCCCAGACCTCGGGCGGCGTCTGCTGCTCACTGCCTTCGGCGAACGGATCTTCGGCGAGATCGATCGGCGGTGGCGGCTGCACGCGCAGCAGCCCGTTCGGGCGCTCGGCGCGGCCGTCTGCGACCAGCATTCGCAGGCCGTTGATCGGGTCGATCCGGACTTCCGGCATAGTGCCGAGAAAGCTAGCTGTGCTGGGGAACTTGGTCGATGCCGCGCGGGCCGGGACCGACGTACTTCGCACTCGGGCGGATCAGCCGGCCCGTGATCTTCTGCTCCAGGATGTGCGCCGACCAGCCGGCCGTGCGCGCGCAGGCGAACAACGGCGTGAACAGATCGGGCGGAACTTCGGCAAAGTCCAGAACTACGGCCGACCAGAACTCGACGTTGGTTGCGAGCACGCGGTCGGGCTTGCGTGCGTGCAGCTCGGCGAGCGCGGACTTCTCGAGCTCTTCCGCCACGGCAAAGCGCGGCGCGCCGAGCTCCTTGGCGGTGCGGCGCAGCACGCGGGCACGCGGGTCCTCGGCGCGGTAGACGCGGTGGCCGAAGCCCATCAAGCGGTCGCCGCTGTCGAGCGCGTTCTTCACCCAGGCGTCGGCGTCGCCGGACTCCTCGACGCCGTCGAGCATTTCGAGCACGCGGCTGGGCGCACCGCCATGCAGCGGGCCGCTCAGCGCACCGACCGCGCCGGAAAGCGCGGCGGCGACGTCGGCGCCGGTCGAGGCGATCACGCGCGCGGTAAAGGTGGAGGCGTTCATGCCGTGCTCGGCGGCGCTGATCCAGTAGGCGTCGATCGCCTTGACGTGGTCGGGGTTGGCCTCGCCCCGCCAGCGCGTCAGGAAGCGCTCCGAGATCGAGTTGCACTTGTCGACGTCGTCCTGCGAGATCGGCGGGTGGCCGACGCCGCGCGCCGACTGGGCAACGTGGCTGAGTGCCATCACGGAGCAGCGCGCGAGGTCCGCGCGCACGGTCTCCGGGTCGAGGTCGAGAATCTCCTGAAAGCCCCAGTCCTGCGCGAGCATCGCCATCGACGCCTGCAGGTCTACACGCGCATCGCCGGTGCGCACGCTCAGCGGGTGTTGCTCGGCCGGCGGTAGTCCGGGCTCGTAGGCGCCGTCGACCAGCAGTCCCCAGACGTGCTCGAACGGCACCTTGCCGACGAGGTCCTCGATGTCGACGCCGCGGTAGCGCAGGGCGCCGCCTTCACGGTCGGGTTCGGCGATCTCGGAAGCGAATGCGATGACGCCTTCCAGGCCGTCAAGGACCTCAGGGTGGTCTGCCATATCGATCGGAGGGGGATTCATCGCGTGGGAGAAATATGGCAGATCGCGGCGCTTCTACCGCGCATATTTCTCGATGTCGATCTCCAGCTCGGTCGCCGTGTCATATGGACCCGCGTGCACATGGACGAGCTTGCCTTGCGGGTTGTAGAACCCCGTGATCGGTGCAAATCCCGCGTGGCCGAGCAGCGGGGCGATCTCCAGCTTCGAGTCGGTGTAGCTGGGATACGGCACCGGGAACTGGCGCAAGAACTTGCCGGCGTCGTCCGCGCTGTCGGTCCAGTCGACGCCGATGAAGGCGACTACGTCTCCGTGCATCTTGGCCGTCTCCTGGAACGAGGGGAACTCGCGCCGGCAGGGCGAGCACCACGAGCCCCACTTGTTGACCACGATCGGCAGGCCCTTCAGCGAGGCGATCCGCTTGCGGTAGGCCGCGCGACCACCGGGCAGCAGCTGGCCCGACTGGGCGACGATCCTTTGTAGGCGCGGGTCGGCGTTCGAGACGTCCGGTTTGACTTGCGCGAGGCTGGTGTAGCGATGCTGTGCGGGCGGCTTCTGCTCGCCGCCCAACAGCGCGAACGCCGCTGCCGCGAGCACGCCCGCGACGAGCACGAATATCGCAATCTTCCCTGCCACGGTCGTAAAGCTAACCACCTAACGAGCCGAAAACGACGGTATACTGATCTTGTTACTTCGCCACACGGGCTGAGACACCGCGCTCGACACTGCGGACCGCCCCTAAGGCATAACGGCTCTTCCTTCTTAAAGACTCGATTCCTAGACGCTCCCGCGAGGGTGCAACAGCATTGAGTCAAACCGTCGCCCGCGGCAGAAACAAACGGGCGTCGGGTCGGAAGTTTTTCCTCTCGTTCCCTGGACTGAAAAGCAAGGGCAAGAGACGACCTATGACACCAACCGCCCCATCGGCTGCAGACATCAAGCGGGTTGAAGATTTCACCCGCGAGCCACTCGTGCTCAACGGCGACGATCCCAAGGATGCGCTCGCTCAAGGCACGCTGCGCCGCCGGGCGTTCGACGAGGCGTTGGCCGAGATCGACGGCGGCGCTGAAGACGTTTCACGCGATTGGGCGCGCACGTATTCGCTCGTGATGGGCCTGGAGCGCGTGATCTCCGACCCCGAACCGAAGCTCGTCGACGGCACCGTTTTGAACGCGCACCAGGTCGACGTGCTCAGCGGCACGCTGGCCGCGCTGATGACCGAGGACGAGGCGCTGCAGGGCGTGGCGCTTGCACCGGGCCTGGACGAGAACGAGGAAGAAGATTTCGAGGACGACGACCTCGACGACGCGATCGAGGTCGACGAAGACGAGGACGAGTCCGACGACGAAGACGACATCGACTGGGACGTTTTCGCCGAGGATGAAGAGGACAACGGCCCGACCGAGATGATCCTCACCGGCGAGCACAAGGTCGGCTCGCACGTCTCGGCCGACGCGGCCGCCTACGACGACGAGGAACAGCTTCCCGAACAGCCGGAAGACCCGAACGCCGCCCGCCGCTTCTGGTTCGAGCACGCCACCGGCGCCGGTAAGTCGGTCGCCGCGCTCGGCTTTGTTGAGGCCAACCGCACCGGCGGCATCCTGATCCTCACCCACCGCCGCAACCTGGTTGACCAGTTCATCGGCGAGCTCGTCGACCGCGGCTACAAGAACCGCCTTTCGCCGCCGCTGCTCGCTTCCGACGGTCACACAAACGGCCCTGTCACGGTCGAGACCTACCAGTGGTTCGTGCGTCACGCCGGCAACATCAGCGACGTCTACTCGATCGTGATCTGCGACGAGGCGCACACCGCGCTCGGTGAGAAGACCAGCGCAGCGATTCGTCGCTGGAAAGAGCCGTACTTCATCGGCATGACCGCGACCGGCGCGCTGATCGCCCGTCACGTCACCGACCTGTTCCCGACCCAGACTTCGCGCTTCGACCTGGCGCAGGCCGCGCGTCGTGGCGTGATCGCGCCGCTGCGCTGCGTGCGTATTCCGCCGGGCCCGGGCGTGCGCACGATCGCCAACGTGCCGCTGCGCAAGGGCGAGGTCGATCAGGACTTCGACCAAGAAGAGCTGGCCGCCCTGCTCGACCAGGCGCCGTTCAACCTTGCGATCGCCGACCTATACCGCGCTCGTTTCAAGGACATGCCCGGCGTCGTCTATGCCGCCGGCGTGCGCCACGCGTACAACGTCGCCGAGGCCTTCCGCGAGCTCGGGATCAAGGCGAAGGGCGTTTCCGGTGAGACGCCGAAGCGCGAACTCGCCGAGACTCTGGCCGCCTATGAACGCGGCGAAGTCGACGTGCTCGTCAACGCGCAGCTGCTGGCCGAGGGCTGGAACTCGCCGCGCGCGACCGTCTGCATGCACCTCGCTCCGACCGCTTCAAAGCGCATCTACCAGCAGCGAGTCGGCCGTGTCACTCGTCGTCACCCCGGCAAAGAAGCCGGCATCGTCGTCGACTTCGTGCACCCGGCGACTACGCACGATGACCCGGTTGTAACGCTGCACTCACTGCTTGCGCGCGACGTCTACCGCGGCGGCGCGATCGTCGTCGGCCCGGTGCGCCGCGGTCGCGGCCGTCGCCTGCGCGTCGAACGCCGCGTGTTGCCGGTCACTCCGGATCACGAGCGGCGCGCGCAGATCTTCGAGCGCGAGCTGTGGCGGATCAGCGTTTCCAACCTGGACTGGGGCGAGCAGCGCGTTTGGGCCGCGCTCGCCGGTTCGAAGGCCAACGCCAACAACTGGCGCCGCGCCCGCGCGATGATCCAGCACGATCGCACCGGCGAGCTGCGCCGGCATCTTTTCGTCACCGCCCTTGAGCGCAACAAGCACCGCGCGGTGCGACTACGCGCGCTGCAGGACCTGGCCAACTCGAAGGACCCCGAGGCCTACGACTACGCGATCGAGATCATCGGTGGCTGGCAGAAGGACGAGCGCCGCGAGGCGACCAAGCTGATGCTCAAGGCGATCGCCGACAAGAACGTCGGATCGCGCGAGCAGTCGACGGCCTGGATCTGGACGCTCGCCGCCTACACCCGCGAGCTGCACGAGCAGTACGCGGTGCAGCGCTGGCCTGAGACCAAGCGCCTGCTCGGCCTGCTCGTCAACTCTTCCGGCCCGGCGCACGGCCGCAACGCGCGCCGGATCGTGCAGGAGACGCGCAAGCACGACCTGCGCCTGGCGGCGGCGATCCTCGCCGCGGCGGTTGCACACTCGCCGGAGGCCGAAGAGGCACTGCGCGGTGGCCGCACGCGCTTGGCCCGCAAACCGGCTGCGCTCGCGCGTGAGCTGGGACGCAACTTCCCGAAGGCGCGCGGTCGCAAGGGCCGTCGTCGCCGCGACGACAAAAAGGGCGGCAAGCCGCGCGCGAAGAGCGGCAGGGCAATCGCGGCAGCGAACGCCGAAGCGACGGACGCCGGCGCGACAGCGATTCCGGCAGGGGCCGTTGACGGAACTTCAGAGAACGGATCAGGCGCCGTGCAGGAAAACGGCGGCGGCAAGCGCAAGCAGCGCTCGCAACGCCGGCCGCGCAACGCACGCAACGGCGCGCAGGGCGAAGGCGATAACGCACGGAATGGCACCGGCGAGGCGAAGGCCGAGAAGAAGCCGCGCAAGCGCCCGGCAAAGAAGGACTCGGACTCGTCGAACGGCGACCGCGTGCCGGTGCTCGGCAGCTTTGAAGAGCTGAGCAAGTCGTCCTCACGCGACGGCGACTAGCCTGCGTTAGATCTTCCGCAGATCGAACAGAGGGTGGGTCCGCTCGCGTCCGTCGCCGGCCGCGCAGCAGCGCACGTTCGCGATGCTGCTCGAAGGCGCCGACGCGATCGTGGAAGAGGTCTTTGGCGAGCTGATCGCCGACGGCCGCGCCAAGCTCGTGCGCGAGGTCGGCGAAATGAAGTCGCCGAACCACTCGAGCGGCTCTCAGGCGGGACGCGAACTGGTGGAACGCTGGGCCGACTTCAGCATCGAGCCCCTGCGTGAGGACGCCGCGCCGCTGTGGTTCAGCTTCAACGGCTTCGGCAACCAAGTCGACCTCGCGATCGCCAACAGCTCTTGGGACCACTGGGAGGACGACTCCCGTGACCTGCTCGGCTTTGTCCGCGACGCCTGCAAGGCGGCGCGCGACGGACTCGTTTTAGAGCAGGAGACGCTGGTTGACGGCGAACGCGTCGGCTACCTCGCCGAGTTCCCGTCGGCCGGCGGCCGGCCGTGGGAGGTCGAGGTCAACGACTTCCGCCGCGGTGCGCCGGAGACCGTCGGCCACACGTTCCACCGCTACTAGTGGTGCACTTGCAGGTGGACCTCGCCGGCCGTGAGCGTCTTCAGCTCGCCGTCGGCGAGCTCGATCACCAGGTTGCCGTGGTCGTCGACGCCTTCAGCTGTGCCCGTTCCGTCGGCCCACGAAATCTGGTGGCCACGTAGCGCGTCGCGCTCGCGCCAGGCGACGACGATCGCGGCGCTGTCGCTTGCGAGCCAGTGGTCGAGCCGAGCGACCAGCGGCGTCAGCGCGTCAGTACCGATCGGCAGACCCAGAGTGGTCGCTGTCTGCTGTAGCTCCGCGGGCATGTCCTCCAGCCGCACCGCGACGTTGAGGCCGATGCCGACGATCACCCACGAACGCTCTGACACCTGATCGGGCCGCGCCTCGACGAGGATGCCGCTGACCTTGCGCTTTTCGATCCAGACGTCGTTCGGCCACTTGATGCGCGCCTCTACGTTGGCGAGTGTTTCGCAGGTTTCGGCAACGGCGAGCGCGGCCGCGAGCGGCGCGAGCTTGTGCGACTCGGTCACCGGCCGGGCGATCGCGGACATCAGCAGCGAGCTGCGCGGCGGCGCAACCCACTCGCGGCCTTGGCGGCCACGGCCAGAGGTCTGCTCGTCGGCCGTGACCGTGGTTCCGTGCGGCGAGCCGTGTTCGGCGAGCTGCTTGGCGACGTCGTTGGTCGACTCGCAGACGCGGTAGTGCAGGTGCGGCTTGCCGAGGTGGCTGTTGGCGCGAGCGCTCACGATGTGATGATCCTTACCGATCCACCCAGCTTGATGCCGAGCTCCGCGGCGGCGTTGCCCTGGTTGATCGCGATCGAGAGCGATCCGTTGGCGTCCTCGAAGACGAGTGGCTCGCGCGGTGCGACATCGGCGAACACGCGCACGAAGCGCGCGGGCGTGCGCAGACCGCCGGTTTCGATCTCGACCCGTTCGCCGACGGTCGCGCCGGCGTCGGTGAGGTCGCTGGGCGCGGCGGCCAGCCGCACGTTGCCGAAGATGTCCACGTCGATCGCCTCGGCGACGATCTCGCCCTCGCCGATCACTGGTCGCGGCAGCTCGAGCTCTTCGAGCACCGCGGGGTCGAGTGGCTGGCCGGCCTCGGCGAGCGGTTCGCCGACCGCCAGGCGCGCGGCGACGGGGCAGAAGATGTCCCGGCCGTGAAAGGTCCCCGAAGTCGGCTGCAGCTTCCACGGCGAGTTCGTCAGCTCGGCGACTGCCGCGGCGCCGCCGCGCAGCGCGATCGCGGCCGACAGCAGTCCGTTATCCGGACCGACCAACGTGACGCCGTCGAAGGTCTGCACGGCGACGGCCCGACGCTCGCCGCCGACGCCCGGGTCGACCACTGCGACAACGACGGCGTCACGCGGCAGGTAAGGCACGCCGTCGGCCAGCGCGATCGCACCGGCGCGCACGTCTTGCGCGGGGATGCCGTGAGTCAGATCAACGATCGGAATCGCCGAGTCGACGCTCTTGATCACGCCGTGGCAGGTGCCGACGAATGGGTCGCGATAGCCGTAGTCCGACAGGAACGCGACGCAACGCACTACAGCTTGGTGATCGTGATCGTCATCTTGCGCGTGACGTCGTCGGTCGTCGTGATCCCGTTGTTGCGGACCACCGTCGTGACCTTGTGGTCGGACTGCGTGAGCACCGTCTTGCGCGAGCGCGCGAGCTTGCGAGCGCTGGTCGGCCCGAACAGCAGGTTGCCGAGTTTGTCGAAGCCGGGAACCAGCTCGCGTGGCTGCGTCCAGTTCTCGAGATTGCCGGTCTGGCAGCTCGCCCAGCTGTTCAGAAACGCCGAGCCGTAGATGTGCTTCGGGTCATAGCCCGACGCCCGCAAGGTGGCACGCTTGATGTTGAGGGTCCCGCAGCCATCTTTCTTGATCGGAACGCAGGGATCTTCGGGAGGCGAGTTGGGATGGGTCGTCGTGTTGTCGACGGTCGTCATCGTGCCGCTGCTTTTGCGCGCGCCCATGTGGGTGACGCCGCCGCCGGCCGGCACACCGAGCACGAGGATGCCGAGCTTGCGGCCTTTCGGGCGGGCGCCGTACTTGCTGTAGAGCGGGCGGATGCGCGTGGAGCCGTCTGTCGCGAGCTTGATCGTCACGCTGCCGCTGCCGTAGATCCCGCAGTCGACGGGGTCGTCGGTCGACCAGTTGTCGGTCAGTTCGGCGCTGATCGTCACGCGGTGTGTGTAGTGGAAGGCGGCCGCTTCCGCCGGAAAACAGGCGAGCACGGCAACCGCGGCGAGCAGCAAGACAAAACGGCGCATATGCGCAATCTATTAGGCGAGCGCGAGGAGCGCTTCGACGAGGCCGTCGATGTCGTGCTTCGACGCTTCGGTCGTCGGCTCAAGACCGTGTTCGCGCAGAGCGGCCGAAGTCGTCGGGCCGATCGAGACGGTCTGCGCCTGCTTCAGCTGCTCGCCGCCGCCGAGTGCCTCCACCAGCGAGTGCACCGCGGAGCCGCTGGCGAAGGTGATGAAGTCGGCACCGGCCACCGCGGCCTTGGCGTCGTCGCCCAACGGCTCGGCCGTGGTGTCGTAGTAGGCGACCTCGCTGACGTTCGCGCCGCGCTCACGCAGGCCCTCGCCCAGCACCGGCCGCGCGTTCGCCGCGACCGCCAGCAGGATCCGTTTGCCGGTCAGGTCTTCATCGGCGAGCAGCTCCAGCAGCCCCTCGGCCGCCGAACGCTCCGGCACCAGGTCGGCGATTATGCCATGCGCATTCAGCGCTTCGGCGGTCGCGCCGCCGATCGCGGCAAAGCGCACGCCCGGCAGCGCTCTGGCATCGCGGCCATCGCGCGCGAGCGCCGCGAAGAACGCGTCTACACCGTTCGCGCTGGTGAACGCGATCAAATCCGTGCCACCGGCGGCGGCCGTCGCGGCGCGCACTTCGTCGTCGTCGCGCGGCGCGGTGCTGATCGCGGGCGCTTCGACTACCGCGGCGCCGAGTTCGCGCAGCCGCGCTGAAAGCTTGGACGCCTGGGCGCGGGCACGCGTGACGGCGACGGTGAAGCCGAACAGCGGCCGGTGTTCGAACCACGCGATCCGCTCGCGCTCGTCCACGACCGATCCGATCACCGTGAGCGCCGGCGGTTTGATCTGGGCCTCTTCGACCAGTTCGGCGATGTCCACCAGGCGGCCGGTCACCGTCTCCTGCGCGGGTGTCGTGCCCTGCGCGATCACGGCGACGTGCTCCGAAGCGTCGCGTCCGGCTTCGATCAGCTGCTCGCTGATCCGCGGCAGGTTCTTCACGCCCATGTAGAACACAAGCGTGCCGGGAAAGGACGCGAGCGCCTGCCAGTCGATCGTCGACTCCGGCTTTTCTGGATCCTCATGTCCGGTGACGAACGCCACGGCCGCCGCGTGGTCGCGGTGCGTGACGGGCACTCCGGCGTAGGCCGCCGCGGCCACTCCCGCCGTAACTCCCGGGACGATCTCGAAGGGGATGCCGGCCTCTGCCAGCGTGGAGGCCTCCTCGCCGCCGCGGCCGAACACCAGCGGATCGCCGCCCTTCAGGCGCACGACCGACTTGCCCTGCTGGGCCAGCTCGACCATCCGTCCCTCGATCTCGGGCTGCAGCTTCGAGTCGCCGCGCGGGCCTTTGCCCGCGAACTCGACGAACGCGCCGGCGCGAGCGCCGAGCAGCACGCTGTCAGGGATCAAGCGGTCGTAGAGGATCGCGTCGGCGCTGGCGATCAGCTCGGCCGCGCGTACGGTCAGCAGACCCGGGTCGCCCGGGCCGCCTCCGACCAGGTAGACGGTGCCGGCGCGGGCAGCGCCGGCGGTGCCGCCGGCGTCTTTCACGCCGCCATCTCCTCGGCCTGCGCCAGGATGTCCTCGCCGCCGGCTGCGCGCAGGCGCTGCGCAAGCAGGTGGCCCAGCAGATGCGCCTCGCTTGCCAGGCCGCTCACGGTGTCGTCGACCGAAACCGATCCGTCGGGCAGCCCTAGCCAGCCGCGCACCGTGATCCGGTCCTTGCCATTTTCGGCTGCGCCGTGTTCGACGGTGGCGTGGATGCCGATCGGCGTGTTGCAGGTCGCGATCAGCCCGGCCGCCGCTGCCCGCTCGGCGATCAGTTCGCGCTGCGAAGCAGCGTCAGAAAGTGGTCCGCAGATACCGGTGGCGGTGAGGTCGATGTCACGCACCTGCAGCGCCAGGCAGCCCTGGCCAGGTGCCGGCACGAAATCCTCGAGCGGCGCCATCTCCACGCCGTCGCCGGCGCCAAGTCGCGCAATGCCGGCGGCAGCGAGGATGATTGCGTCGAAGCCGCCGTCGGAGAGGCGGCTGAGCCTGGTGTCGATGTTGCCGCGCAGCGGCTCCACGCGCAGGTCCGGCCGCAGGGTGCGTAGCTGCGCCGCGCGGCGCAGTGAGCTGGTGCCGACCACGGCGCCCTCGTTCAGAGCGTCCAGCGACGACGCGCCGCAGAGCATGTCGCGCGGGTCTTCGCGCTTCGGCACGGCGACGATCAAGAGGCCGGGGGCGTCTTCGCCCGGTACGTCCTTCGCACTGTGCACGGCCAGGTCGATCTCGTCGGCGCGCAGCGCCTGCTCGATCGCGTTGACGTAGCGCGACTTGTCGCCCGCCGCGCCGTCGTCGGTGCTGATCACCACGGCCTCGGCGCCGATCGCGCCGTCGAGTTTGTTCAGCGCGTCGATCACGTGACCCGTCTGGGCCAAAGCGAGCTTGCTGCCGCGCGTGCCGACTCGCAGCATCTAGCGAGCTGCCTGCCTAGCTCCGGCGCGCGCGATCGCGATCGCGGTGCTCGTCGAGTGAGCGAATCTCTGCGCCGGGGTGCTCGTCATCCTGTTCCACCACGGTACGGTCGTCACCGGCGTCCAACGCGAACAGTTCGCGCAGCGCCTGGATGTAGGCGTAAGACTCTTCTTCGCCGCTCGAGCGCTTCAGGCGCAGCGTCGGCTCGTGCAGCATTCGCGAAACGATCGCGGCGGCCATCGCTTCCAGCCGCTCACGGTCGGCTTCGGTGAGGCTCTCGAACTTGCCGAGGTTTTCGGTCACGACCTGCTCGGCGATCGCCTCTGCACGCTGGCGCATCGCGGCGACGGTCGGCACGACGTCAAGGCTGGTCATCCACTTCTCGAAGCGCGCGGCTTCCTGGTCCACCACCGTTTCGCCCTTGCTCGCCTCGCCGCGGCGCACCTCGAGGTTGCGGTCCACGGCGCGCTGCAGATCGTCCATGTCGAAGAGCGTCACGCCGTCGAGCGTTCCGACCACCGGGTCGATGTCACGCGGCACAGCGATGTCGATCATCAGCAGCGTGCGGCCCTGACGCTCACTCATCACCGTCTCCATCTCTTCCACGCCGATCAGCGTGTGCGGTGAGCCCGTCGAGCTGAGCACGATGTCGGTGTTGATCAGCTCCTGCGGCAGCGTGTCGAAGCGCACGGCCTTGCCGCCGTACTTCTGGGCGACGCCGATCGCGCGGTCGTAGCGACGGTTGGCGACGAACACGGTCTCGACGCCGGCTGCGCTGAGCGCCTGCGCGGTGAGCTCGCCATTCGCGCCGGCGCCGATCACCAAAGTCTTCTTGTGGTCCAGCTCGCCGAGGGTTTCGCGGGCGAGCGCGACGGCCGCGCTCGAGACGCTGACACCCAGCGATCCCACGCCGGTCTCGGTCTGTACGCGCTTGCCGGCGGCGATCGCGTCGCGGAACAGGCGGTTCGTGATCGGCCCGGTGACGCCCTCGACCAGCGCGAGCTCGTAGGCACGCTTGACCTGGCCGAGCACCTCGGTCTCGCCGACGATCATCGAGTCGAGACCGCTGGTCACGCGCATCAGGTGCTTGACCATTTCGTCGCCGCGGTAGGTGTAGAGGCGTTCGATCAACTCGGTCGGGCGGATCCCGGCGTGGCGCGTCAGGTAACTCAGAGCCAAGGTTTCGGCCTCGACCGCGTCGCTGACTACGAAGTACAGCTCCATGCGGTTGCAGGTGCTGATCGCGACTGCCTCGTGGATCTCGCTGTGCGAGTGCAGGTCGTGCAGCACGCCCGTGGCCTGGCCTTCAGACAGCGCAAGACGTTCACGCAGGGCGACCGGCGCGGTCTTATGCGAAATACCTATGGTCAGGAGATCGGTCATACCTCAGAGCCTTTCTGCGATGGGGGTCGCGGCTCTGCATAGAAAGATAGGCGGTATTTCCGTTGTCGGCACGGACCGCACAAAATCACGCAGTTTTCGCGGAAACGCCTCTCTCGTTGCAGAATCGTTTCAGTTAGGTGTTGATTCGCAACAGGCGTCGACGTAGCGTGGGTCAAAGCGTGCGGATTCCAACCCCGCCGCAGGCTCCGTCGCTGCGCGCGCGGCGGGGCCGCTCTTGTTATTCGCGTTCGTCGAGCTTGCGCAGAATGTCGGCGAGCGACTTCTGAATCGTCGAGAGTCGTGTCGCCATGATCCCGACGTAGATCAGCAGGATCGCGATGAACACGCCGTAGGCCGCAGCGACGTAGCTGCCGCCGGTGTCAACAGCAAGCAAGAGATTCATTGAGCCAGCCTTGCCTGGAACTTCTTCAGCTGCATCCGCACGGACTTGCCGACGAGCTCAAACTTCCACAGCGCCACCCACAGCAGGGCGAAGCCGATCAGCGAGACGTAAAAGGTGATCCGCATCTCCGCCGGCAGGTTGCCGCCGGTCGCCGTCAGCACACGCGGGTGCACCAGGCTGGTGGCGGCGCGCACGGCGATGAAGTTCAGCGGCACGAAGGCGCCGCAGACGACCGCGTAGACGGCCGCCGACTGGGCCTGGCGCTCAGGATCCTCGATCGCGAAGCGCATCGGCTGGTAGATCGCGTAGAGCAGGAAGACGATCAAAAAGGAGACGAGCGTCGGCTCTTTCCACTCCCACCAGACGCCCCAAGACGTCTTCGCCCAGATCGCGCCGGTCAGCAGGACGGCGACGCCGAGGATCAAGCTGAGGTGGATCGCGACGTAGCTGCGCAGATCCCAGCCGGGGTCGCGCGTGCGCAGGTACTGGATCGCCATCACACCGCCGGCGACGAAGCCGCCCAGCGTGACGATCGCGAGCGGAACGTGCAGGTAGAAGATCTTCTGCCGCATCCCCTGGTCGGCCTCGACCGGCGCGTACCAGAAGGCGAGAACTCCGGCGAGGATCAGCACGGCGGCAGCGCCGAACGCGATCGGAACGAGTCCCTTCGCGAACTGGTCTGCCGAAGTCTTGCTGGGACGCCCGGGGCTCGAGAAGAAGCGTGAGTCTGTCTGGGGTTGCGACATCTCGGAGAGAAAACGTATCTCACCGGTGCTCGTTGGCTATCGGGGGAAACGCTCAGCCAACCGAAGGAGGCGGTCCACTGACACGTCGGCTCGCGCCAATGCCTCGTCGCATTTTCTGCGTGATTCCTCAAGCTCTAGCTTCCATGAGTCGTCGCGCGGCTGTGTCGCGATCGCGACCTTGTCCAACATCTCCTGAACGTGCGGGCTTCGGGGGAATTGGCGTTCGCGGGCTTCCATCAAATACTTCCTTCTGCAGGCGGAACGGCGGTTGACTTCCGTTCGAGTATGACGAGCTTCTCGTCGAATTCATCGACCGACTGTGCGATCGCGGAGACCGCCCCTTCTTGTAGCGCGAGGCGATCAGACTGCGCTTCGTCATGACGCTCGAGCTTTCGCAGTCGTTCGTTTATTGCGGCGAGCGAGTTTCGCAACTCGCCCGTTGCATCGGCGGCGTCGCGTTCGAATCCGACTCCTACTCCAGCAGCGGTGACCGTCGCCGGGAGGGAACCTCTCATCGCAAACATCAGGAGCGTCACCACCATCAAGATGACTGCAAACGTCGCGAGTATGCGTTCCAACGAGAACAACAAGTCTGATCCCATCGCAATTTCAGGAAGCGGCGTCGGAGTCGATGCTGCGAACGAGACGACGACCGCCGCGCCAACCCCGCCAAGACCGATCGTCGGTCCGAACAGCTTCGGCGCATAGCTTGTCTTGAAATCCCCGCCGCTCATGCGGCCGCACGCTACAGAGATCTTTGCAACACGTGTGTAAAAACTTCAGTCCTCGACGATGTAGTCAAACACCGCATAGGCAAGCATCAAGAAGACCGCGTCGTACAGCCCCATCAGCGCCAGCCACTTGCCCAGGTCGACGACGTGCGGCGTGGCGGCGAATAGTGGGGCGGTGGCCCTCGCCGCGCCGATCAACAAAGGCGTGAAGAGCGGCAGGGTCATCAGCGGCACAAGCAGCTCGCGCGCGGACGTGTCGGTGGCGAGCGCGCTCACCAGCGTGCCGATCGTCGCGATGCCGAGGTTGGCGAGCAGGCAGACCGGGATCAGCGCCAGCATCGAGCTGTCGAAGTTCGGGCCGAGCAGCAGCAGGCCGAACACCAGCACGGCGAACAATTCCAGTACGGCCAGCGCGATGAACGTGAACTTGATCTTCGCCAGCAGGATCGCGTTGCGGTCGATCGGCGCCAGCAGTAGCGCCTCGTAGCCGCCCTGGGAGCGCTCGTTCGACAGCAGGCGGTTGATCGTCAACGCGCTGGCGAACAGGATCGTCACCCAGAACACGCCGGCCGCGATGCTGCCGAACAGCTGGTCGCGGTCGAACGCAAAGTGGAAGACCACGAACGTCGCCGTCGTGAAGATCAGCGTGACCGTCAGCGTCTCGAAGCTGCGCATCTCCAGCTTGAGATCCTTGGCGAGGATCGCGAGCGTCGCGCGCCACAGCGTCGGGGGCTTGGCGCTCATTTGTAGAGCCTCCGTGCCTCGTCGGAGCTGACGCGGTCGGCCGGCTGCAGCCACTCGACTTTGCCGCGCTTCAGCCCGAGCGCGATGTCGGCCTGCTCCAGGCCATAGTCAATGTCATGCGTGACGATCACGCGCGAGCGGTGGCGTGCCGCGCCGATGAACGGCTCCAGCAGCAGTGCGGCGCCGGGGTCGAGGTTTGCGCGTGGCTCATCGAGCAGCAGCAGCTCGGGCTGGGGCAGTAGGGCCCGCGCTGTCGAGAGCCGCTGCAGCATGCCCTTGCTGAAGTTGCGCACCGGCTCGTCGGCGCGCTGGTGCAGCTCGACGCGTTCGAGCATGTCCTCGACCTGGTCGGTCGACTCGCCGTAGAGCTTGGCGATGAAGTTGAGGTTCTCGCGCGCGGTGAGGTCGCGGTACACCAGCGCCTCGTGGCCGATCAGGCCGATCTTGCCGCGCACGGCCCAGGCGTCGCGCGGCAGCTCGTGGCCCATCACCGTGGTGCTGCCGCCATGCGGACGCAGCAGCGTGGAGAGGATCCGCAGCAGCGTGGTTTTGCCTGCGCCGTTGGCGCCGAACACCGTAAGCGTCTGCCCGACCGGAAGGTCGAAGCTCACCTCCTCCAGCGCGGCGCGCTCGCCGTAGTAGCGCGAAAGCTTGTCGATCGAAATTGCGAGCGGCCCGGTCACGGTGGAGATTGTGACGTGACGCGCCGAAAACCTGGCATTTTGCAGGATCTGCGCCTACGTTGGAGATTGTGAATGCAATCGAGTATCAGGAGTTTCAGGTCGCCGGCAAGTCGCGTTCCGTGCGCGCACGGCGCCAGCGCGCGCTCGGCGTAACGCTAATGAGCCTGCTGCTCGCGTTCATCTTTATGGCATCGGTGTGGACCGTCAGCGAAGTCCAGTACCGCAACTGCCTGTCGCGCACCGACAAGGCCTACGCGGCCGCGTCGGGCATCGACCACATCACGTGGCCGCCGTCGAAATCGGCAGCAGCAGCCGTGTGTGCGACGACCAACCGCGTGCAAGATCGCTATTTGCGCTAGTCGACGCTGGCGGACGGGACGGATCTTGCGGTCCGTCCGAATTCGTCATTAGCGTCGGTCCCGCCCGACGCTAATGACGAATTGACTTAGCTTGGGAGGTCTCTGCACGTCCATTTCCGGCCTATACGATCGGGCACATGGCTTCACTGATTCTGAAGATGTCAATTTCGCTCGACGGGTACGTCGCGCCACCCGACGGGAGCGGCGACTGGAAGGTCGCGGGACGCTCTGAGGAGGGCATCAAATGGACGGCCGAGTCGATCGGCAACGCCGCCGCGCACCTGATGGGCGCCGGCGCCTACGCGGAACTGTCCTCCTACTGGCCAACCGCCTCCGGCCCGCTCGCCAAGCCGATGAACGAGATCCCCAAGGTCGTGTTCTCGAACTCGCTCACGTCTGCCGACTGGGACGAAACGACGATCGCCACCGGAGACCTCGCTGAAGCCGTGACGCGGCTCAAGCAGGAGCGCCCCGAGGGATACCTACTCGCCCATGGCGGCGCTCGGTTCGCCCGCTCGCTGGTCGAGACCGGCCTGATCGACGAGTACCGCCTGGCCATCCACCCGGTCATCCTGGGCGCAGGGCAGCAGCTCTTCACGGCACCGCTTTCCGTCGAGACGATCAGCACCACCGTCTTCAGCGGCGGAACCGTCGCCCACGTCTTCGCAGCTAGCTCCTAGGCCGCGGCGAGCTTGGCTTCGGTCTCCGCCTGAGCCTTCTCGATCAGAGCGTGCAGCTCGTCGGCGCGGCCCTCGCGCAGCAGCACAATGGGGTCGGGGTCGCCGTTGACGATCCCTTCGAAGAAGTCCTTGCGGTCGTTGTAGGTCGGAAGCGTCGCCTTCGCCCACCCGCGCGCGTCGTTGAGGATCACCGCCAGGTCGGCATAAGCCTCGCCGAACTGCTCGCCGATCTCCCGCTTCATGCGCTTGGCAAGTGCAGGGCTGGCACCGGCCGTGCTGATCGCGATCGCGATCGGCCCGCTGCGCGTGATCGCCGGCAGGATGAAGTTGCAGAGCGGCGGCACGTCGACGACGTTGACGAGCATCCCGCGCTTCTCGGCATCGTTGAAGACCGCGATGTTGACGTCAGTGTCGTTGGTCGCCGCGATGATCATGAAGGCGCCTTCGACGTCGGAGGGCATGTACTCGCGCTGCTCCCACTTGACGGTGCCTTCTTTGGCGAGGTCTTGAACCGCTTGTTCAGCTTCGGGCGCGACCACGGTGATGTCGCCGTCGCAAGCCAGCAGCCCCTCGATCTTCTCCAGCCCGATCGACCCGGCCCCGACCACAACCGACTTGCGCCCGCTCAGCTTGAGGCAAGCGATGTAAAACGGCGTCTCGAGCATGTCGCGGACACACTCCTGGTCGCAGATGCCCTTCTTCAGGGCACAGACGCATTCTTTTCCGGCGTAGGCGTTGGCTGGCATGTTGAACCAACATGTTAGGCATCGGATCGTTGCGAGCCAATCTGTGAATCGGTATGTTGCGAATCCATGAGCGGACCAAAGCCAGTTCTCGTGCTTCCGGGTTGGTGGAAGTCCCCTTCCGGCTTGATCCTCCCGAGCTCAGTTGCTCGACTGCCTTCTCCTGCAGCCGAGTTTGGCGGACTGCCCGACGGCGTTTCCGTCCCTTTGTTGCCTGTCATCGTCGGTGACGTGCTGCCGAACGATCTCGACCAGATGCTCATTTTCGTCGATGAACAATCCCTTGGCTTCGCGGAAAGCACCCTAGATTCGGCGAAAACCAATGCGTCGAATCTCCCATTTGAAGCCAGCGTGAAACAACTCGCGTACGTGAGCGCGAAAGTCACTGCGATCCACCGGAGCCCCGATCGACAGCGGGCGTTCGCGGATGAAACGTTTGCGGACCCCTATCGGAGCAAAGCCCAGGCGTTTATGAAGGCGCACAAGAACGCGGAACTGTTTGGGCCTCAGCAAGTGTCAGTCGTCCTGCGATTAGTTATCGAGCGTGCGAGTACTGGCGAAAACGACCTTCCGGGTGATCAACTGCAGTTTGAGCTGGCCAGGTTGATGGTCGGCGCCGGCCAACTAGTGCATTTATCGACAGATGACCTCAAGCTGGACGCCGACGGAAAGATGGATTCGTGGCTCACATTCTTTCTCCGAAATGGCGCGTTCCATGGCTCGGATTCGCCACTCGGAGAGATGACGCGAGCGGTAGCGATTTTCGAAGACATCGCGCGAAGCGATGAAATCCGCGCTCATCGAGACTTTTGCGATCTAGATGCTTGGATGGAATCCGAGTACGGGCTCTCGATCGAAGAGCAGCTCGCACTCGGGTTCGGGCTCTCAGCGATGACTGCGTCGTGGGACGAAGGTGAATTAGCCGGGACGAATCATGTTGTCAGCGCGGAGAACTTCAAAGATCTCGTCGAAAAGCTCGGGATGCTAGATCGCTTGGAGAGGGCAACAGCCGTTGTAAGCGCCAGCCGGGAGGAATTCCGGCAGGAATATTCCGAGCTAGGTGACGGACTCGATGCGATCGTCTGGGATATCCGGCCGCTAAACAAGCATCCGTTTTTAAGACTCGATTCCGGGGACTTAGTCCTAATGTCTCCACGGTCTCTTCAGGTTTGGCTGACCGACGGGTTTCACTACCGCGCGCTCGACGCCGCCAAGCGACTTGGCGCGAGCGACAGTCAGCGGTACACGCGATTTGCCGGGTTGCTGCTTGAGCGATATTTCCGCGAACTAATGGATACGAGTCTCGGAGATCGCGAAATTGGGCTAGGCAAGGTGTTCGGCGAACAGCTTTACCGTTCTTCGAGCGGCGAGTCGCTGACCTCAGATCTGGCCTTGGATTTCGGCACCGATCTCGTATTGATCGAAATCTCGGCATCTCGGCTCCGTGCGTCGACTCTCGTCAGCGGCAACGAAGACGACATCGCCAAGGATCTGGATCGGATGTTGATTCGAAAGGCGAAGCAGGTATTTCGCTGTGCTGCCGATTTAGAAGCCGGCGTCGCCCTGATTCCAGCCGATTCACCGGAAATCGATATGAACCGGATCGAGCGGATTTGGCCGATTGTTTTGACCGCAGGCTCGATCTTTCAACAAGGAGTTCTCCACCAGAGACTTGAGAAAGAGCTCTCCGAAGCCAGGGCGGCATCGACTCCGAAACTTCAGCCGCTGGTAATTCTCGACCCCGCAGACATGGAACTTATTGTCGGGCTGATGGAAAAAGGAGAGCATTTCCCTGATCTTTTGACGTCCAAAACACAGCCGGGCTACCGCGAAAGAGAATTGGCGAAATGGTTGCAGCATGATCCAAACGCTCCCGGCCCCGCCGCGCGTCCCAAAGAGATCGAGCGCAGATGGGGAGAAGCCACGGACCGAATTGAAGAGATGATCGACATGACCAAAGGAATTCAGTCAAATACAGGTGACTAGCGCCGCCGCGGCAACCCCTGCTCCAATGTCAAAACTCCCTCAAACAAATCTCCGTCCGCCTCAATCCGCTCCAACGTCTCTTCCATCTCGATCACCAGCGGATCAGCCGTCCCGGCTCGCACCGCATCCGCCACCTCATCCCAGGTGACCGGCGTCGATGCCCGCGGTATCGGTCGCCCGCGCAACGAGTACGCGCAGATCGTCGTCTTATGCGCGTCGTTCTGACTCCAGTCAATGAACACCCGCTCGCGCCGTAGCGACTTGCTCATCTTCGAAACGATGTCCCCAGGAAACTCAGCAGCCAATTCGTCGGCGAGCATCTTCGAGTACGTCTTCGTCCGATCGAACGTCATGCGCGGCCGGTTCAAGGGCACATAAAGCTGCATCCCCTTCGAGCCAGAAGTCTTGATCCAAGACTCCAGCCCGTCCGCCAGCAACCGCTCGCGCACGATCAAAGCCACGCGCGCACAGTCGAGAATGTCCATCCCCTCGCCAGGGTCAAGGTCGTAGACCATCGTCTTCGGTTTCTGCGGTGACCGCCGGCCTGACAGCAGCACATGGAACTCGATCGTTCCCAGGTTCGCCAGATAGATCAGCGAGGCGACCTCGTTCACCATGCAGTACTCCAGATCCTCGCCGCGGTGCTTGCTGTAGATGCCTGCGGTCTTCAGCCACTCAGGCCGGTACTTCGGACACGCCTTCTCGAAGAAGCTCATGTCGTCGACGCCGTGCGGGTAGCGCTTCAACGTGACCGCGCGTTCGCTGATGTGCGGCAACATCACCTCGGCGGCGCGGGCGTAGTAGTTCAAGACCTCGGCCTTGGTCGTGCCCGTCTCTGGGTAGAGCACCTTGCTCAGGTGCTTGATCGTCAGACGGCGGCCGTCGACATCGACGATCCGCTCCTCCTCGGGATATTTCGCCTTCGGAGGCACGACGACGAGATGCCCGGCGCGCTACGCCGGGGTCTTCGTCTTTTTCGCCGCGGTGTGCCTCTTCGCGGCGGTCTTGTGCGTGCCTTTGCTTCCGCGTGTGCGGGCGCGGGGAAGCGAAGCCAGGCTCTCTTCGAGCGCGCTCATCAAGTCCGAAGTCGGCGCCGGCGCCTCGACCGTCGGAGCCTTGGCGATCTTCTTGCCCTTCGCCTTAGCCTCGATCAGGTCCAGCACCTGCTCTCGATACTCGTCCTCGTAGTCCGCGATGTTGAAGCCGTCCGACAGCGCGCTGATCAGCTGGCGGGCGGCCGCAAGCTCGGTGCGACTCGTCGCCTTCTTCGGCGTGCCTTCGGTGTCGAACTTGTTCGGGTCAGAAACCTCTTGCGCGAAGTGCAGGGTGGAAACCACGAGCACGCCATCGCGCGGCCACAACGCAACCAGGTGTTCCTTCTGGTGGATCACCAGTCTCGCGACCGCGGCACGCTTTTCGGCGGCCATCGCCTCGCGCAGCAGCGCGTACGGCTGGTCGGCGCCCTTGTCGGGCAGCACGAAGTAGCTGGCGTCGTAGTGCAGCGGGTCGATCTCGCTGGCATCGATGAACTTCTCCAGCTCGATCGCGCGGGAACGCTCAGGGGAGATCGCAGACAGCTCGTCCGGCTCGATCACCACGTAGTTGCCCGGCGAAACCTCATAGCCCTTGACGATCTCCTCGTACGGAACCTCGACGTCCTCAACCGCGCAGAAACGCTTCTGCTTGATCCGCGCACCGTCTTTG
>JBOGYW010000016.1:0-36978 GCA_050696815.1 Solirubrobacterales bacterium
GTTCACCGTTCCACTTTGCCTTGCCAATACGTGCTGCCATGTCGTTCCTCGCTCTCGATTTCGAAGTTGTTCAGCGGGATGATTTCAGATCGACGCTCGCAGCCAGCCGCGCGGGCGCCCGTTCGTACCAAGCGTCGATCAGCAGGTCCTCGACATCGGCGGGATCTGCGTGCGTCAGGACCGCTCGCAGCCAGTTGTCGGTCTTGCCCCACTGCACCTTTTCGTAGGCCTTGGGATCGACCTGCGTCATCGTCGCGACGTGACCCGGCGTCAGCCGCAGATGCAGCGTCTCGTCCTTGATCGCCATCGTCGCGAAGATCTTGCCCTTCACCTTGAAGGCCGTGCGCTCGAAGTGCGGATCCTCGCTGGTCTCCGGCAGGCCGAGCGCGATCTCGCGTGTCTGCTGCGGTGTGATCATCCGCCCCAACCGTACTTGCAGTAGAACTGATTCAGTGAACTACGTCTAGCTACCCTATGCCGTCTTGCGCCCGTAGCTCAGCTGGATAGAGCGTCGGTCTACGGAACCGAAGGTCAGAGGTTCGAATCCTCTCGGGCGCGCTGCTTTTGGGCCTGCTCCACGTTCGACTTGTGGGGGCCGGACAGCCAGTCGGCGGCCGCCAGACGCGCGTCGTCGACCGGTTCCTCTCCTCGCCGCAGCGCTTCGATGTACGAACGATCCGCGGCGAGACGGGCCGCCACCTCGGGTCCCTTGGCGACGGCGCCGTGGCCGGGGATCACGACGTCGACATGCTTGGCGGTATCGCCCAGCAGCTCGAGTGCGGTCTCGTATGCGCCCACCTGATCGTCCTGACTCGCATCGAAGAGCGGGATCAGTACATCGGAGAGCATGTCGCCGGCGATCAGGACGTGACGGTCCGCGAGGAAGATCGCGGCGTGGCCCGCCGCGTGCGCCTGATGCTCGATGATCTCGCCCGGGACCGGTCCGCCGTCCGCGGGCAGCGGGGTGACGAGCGCGATCAGGTCAACGGGGACGTCTGGCCCGCCCTCTTCTTTCGCCCCCGCCTTCGCTTCCTTGCGGGCCGCACCGGCGATTTCGGCACAAACCGAAGTGGCGTAGCGCGGCACGTCGCCAAACCGCGAGTGCCAGAGCAGATGGTCCCAATGCGGGTGAGTCGAGAACCCGGCGACCACCGGAACGCCGATCCGGTCGATGACATCCGCAATCTCGTCCAGCTCAGAGCCCGTGATGCCGGGATCGACCACGATCAGCCCGTCGTCCCCACGCACGACGATCGAGTTCGTCCAGACCCACTCGCTTTGGCGAACCCAGACACCGTCAGCCACTTCAGTCAGCATCGGTCACCCCTTCAGGGTCGATGTGAAACAGCTCCGCGAATCGCTGAAGCAGT
Source organism: Solirubrobacterales bacterium (assembly GCA_050696815.1). Lineage (GTDB taxonomy): Bacteria > Actinomycetota > Thermoleophilia > Solirubrobacterales > JACPNS01 > JACPNS01. The sequence continues at coordinate 1,371 of JBOGYW010000016.1, forward strand.
TTCACGTTGCCCTTCAGGATCGTGACGACGTCCTCCTTCACGGCCTGCGCAGGCGTCAAAGTGCCGGCGATCAGGTGTCGAATACCCGGGCCGGAGGCGAACCGCAGCGCAGGCTCGCCGTCGGGCAGCGACCCTCCCACCGGTGGCGCCGGAGGAGCGATCTGCACGACCGAAAGCTCGCCGTCGCCGGCCAGCGCGCGCAACTCGACGGCGCCGACCTGGATCTGAAAATCCAGCGACCCGGGCAAACGTTCCGGCCTGAACGCGGTTCGCAACGCGATCGTCAGCGAGTCCGCGGTGACGATCTCGTCTTCCTTGGGATCGCCCATCGACTTGAAACCCCAGCGGCCGAGTGCCAGCACGATCGGTTCGAGCTCACGCCCGTACTCCGTGAGTTCGTAGACCAGTCCGCAGCGCACCATCGGGATGCGGCGGATCACCCCACCCAATTGCAACTCCTTCAGCCGGGCGGAAAGGATGTTCGTCGGGATCTTGGGCAGGCCTTGCTTCAGGTCGGTGTAACGACGCGGACCGACGAGCAGGTCGCGGACGATGAGCAGCGCCCAGCGTTCGCCGACGAGCTCGACGGCGGTCGTGACCCCGCAGTACTGCCCGTAGCTGCGGGCGGCCACTTAGGCCTCTTGCTGGGCCATGTGCGCCTCCGGGCCCTGCTGATGTGCCTGCTCGGAGAACCACATGAAAGCCACGATGTTGCCGTCGGGGTCCTCGAGGTCACGGCTGTACATGAAACCGAGGTCCTCGGCCGGTCGTGGTTCAGTGCCACCGGCCTTCAAACCGGCCTCGGTGACGGCGTCGACTTCCTCACGTGACTCGCGGGAGAACGCAACCTGGACCTGCGCGGTCTCTGCCGGGTCGGCCAGCTGCTTGTCGGTGAACTGCGCCATGAACTCGCGCTTGAGCACCATCAGGTAGATGTTCTCGTCCCAAACGAAGCATGTGCCGTTGTCGTCGGACATGAGCGGGTTGATCTCCGCGCCGAGCGCGGTGTAGAACGCCTTGCTGGCCTCGAGGTCGGCTGTCGGGTAGCTGACATAGATGTTGGTCGGCATAGGGATGCTCCCTTCGGTAGCTTGAATCGATGGAACGAATATACTTGCAAAAAACAAGCATAATTGTTTTTAACAACAAACTTTTTCGGCGTTAGGCTCCACGTCATGAGCGATCTCCCACTCACCGGAGGATGTAACTGCGGCGCCGTGCGATTCGAAGTGACCGAGCCGCTCGTGTACGCCTACTACTGCCACTGCACGCGCTGCCGCCGACGCAGCGGTGCCGGTTCGGCTCCAGGAGGCATCGCAGCGCCGGGGAGCTTCAAACTCTTGCAGGGCGAATCCGACCTTCGCACCTGGAGCGCCGGCGACGGTTTCGACAAGCTGTTCTGCTCGATCTGCGGATCGCAGGTACTCGCGCGCAGTCCGGAGAACCACGAGTTGGTGGCCATCCGCCTCGGCGCCTTCGACGGCGACCCAGGCATTCGCCCGACGGCTCGGCACTTCGTCAACTATGCGGCCGCCTGGGAACCGGTGGATCCCGATGACGGACTGATCCACCACCCCGAGGCTCTGCCGAGGGGCTAATGCCGTTCACTCTTAAAAATCTCCGCGAAGATCTGGATGACGTCGGGTCCAACTTCAATGGACCGCCGGACCTGGAGTTCCGCATGGCGACCGACGCGCTCGAGCTGGACCAGTCCGGGCTCACCTTTCAGCGCGTGCCGCCCGGCTACCGCTTCCCGTTCGGCCACACCCACGAGACGCAGGAAGAGGTGTACGTGGTCGTCGGCGGAAGCGGGCGGATGAAGATCGACGACGAGGTCGTCGAGGTCAAGAAGTGGGACGCCGTGCGCGTGCCGCCGGGAACCTGGCGCGGCTACGAAGCGGGACCGGAAGGGATGGAGATCCTCGTCTTCGGCGCCCCGAGCCTCGGTGACGGTCGGCGCGAAGATGTCACGGGCGCCCGCGACTGGTGGACCGACTGATGAGCAAGTTCCGCTGTGACATCTCGATCTCGCTCGACGGTTTCGTCGCCGGCCCGAACCAGAGCGCGGAGAACCCGCTCGGCGAGGGCGGCGAGCATCTGCACGAGTGGGTGGTTCCGCTCGCCGCCTGGCGCGAGCCGCACGGCAAAGAGGGCGGCGAAGTAAACGTGAGCACGCGAGTGCTCGATGAAGCGCGCGAGAACGTCGGTGCCGCGGTGATGGGTCGCAATATGTTCGGCCCGCCCGGCGGCGGCGCCTGGGACGGGTCGTGGAACGGCTGGTGGGGTGACGTTCCGCCGTACGGCTACCCGGTCTTCGTCGTCACGCATCACCCGCGCGATCCTCTGGTGATGGAGGGCGGCACCACGTTCCACTTCATCACCGACGGAATCGAGTCCGCGCTCGAACAGGCGAAGGCCGCTGCCGGCGACAAGGACGTGATGCTCTGGGGCGGCGGGCAGATCATTCGGGAGTATCTGGCGGCGAGACTGCTCGACGAGCTGGAGCTGCATGTCGCTCCAGTGTTGCTCGGCGCCGGTTCTCGCATTTTCGAAGGCCTTGAGGGAGTTCAGTTCGAACAGATCCGGGCGATCGAGGCACCGGGCGTCACACACCTCAAATACGCGGTCAAGTAGTGCGTCCCGGCTGGTACCGAGATCCCTGGGCGCCCGGCAAGATTCGCTGGTGGTCCGGCATGTATTGGACGCGCTTCGTGCAGGTGGCGCCGCCGCCGGGCACGCCGCTTCCGCAGTCGCGCACGGTCGGGTACCAGCCCGCGCCGCCACGGTTCGCGATTTCGCCGCGACCGTAACGCGGCGCGACATTGCGAGACATTTCGGTGGAGAATCGATGTTTGGCGGTTTCAACCGCCGCATCTCGGCCACGGCGGGCAACAACCACCGAACGAAAGAACACCCACATGACGACTACCGCGATTCACGCGAAGAAGAGCCTCGAAGCACCGGACGAGATCCGCGAGTTCCCCAACGGCAGCGGGCAGATGCTCGTGCTGGAGCTCGGCGACGAGACGCTCGGCCACGGCACGTTCAACCCAGGTTGGCAGTGGTCGAAGGACATGCAGCCGAAGGTCGGCGGCGACAGCTGCCAGGTGAACCACAACCTGTTCGTGGTCTCCGGCCGCATGCAGGTGCGGATGGACGACGGCACCGAGTTCGAGATCGGACCCGGCGACGCCGCGCACATCGGCCCCGGCCACGACGCCTGGGTGACCGGCGAAGAGCCCTGCGTGGCACTCGACTGGACCGGCGCACGTACCTACGCGAAGTAACAGCCGTACGGCAGGGCGCTGGATCGGCGCCCTGCCAACGTCTGGATCAACGACCCGCTGACCGACAACGACGCCGGCCCGTTCGGCGGCTTCAAGCAGTCCGGCCTCGGCCGCGAGCTCGGCAGCGAAGGCCTGGAAGCGTTCCAGGAGACGAAGCACGCTCACATCGAATCGGTGATCGAGCGCAAGGAGTGGTGGTACCCGTACAGCGAGTACGACGGGAGCTAAGCGCTACTTCGGCGCCTCGCCCTTCGCCAACCCCTCGACCTTCGGCGCCATCGCCTCGCCCATCGCGACGATCGCCGACAGCGGGCGCAGCATCACGGTGAACTCTTCGATCTTGCCGTCGGCGTCGCGCTTCAGGTAGTCGAGGCCCTGCACCTTCTTGTCGCCGATCTTCGCGCTGAAGACGAGCGCGGACGAATCGCCCTCGTGCAGCTCGTCGGTGTACTCGAACTCGGTGAAGGTGCTCATCACACCGGCGAGCACGCCGCTGGCGGATTCACGGCCGACGAACGGCTTGAACGCGACCGGGCTGTGGAACTCGACGTCGTCCGACAGCTCGGCCGACATCGCTTCGAGGTCTCCAGCCTCAACCGCCGTGCGAAAGGCATCCATGACGCGATCCTACCGGTCGGCGGAAGCCCTCAAGTACCCCAATGGTGAAACCGATATTTGATGGCAATGGAAGCCGCAAACGCCGCAACATCCGCTTCGAGCGCAGGCTGGCACCCCGACCCCCACGGCACGGGAATGCTGCGCTGGTGGGACGGCATGCAGTGGACTCAGCACACGCACGCGATGCCTGTGCAACAGCCCGTCGCTGCGGCAGTACAGCAGCCGATAGCGAACGCATTCGACGCCGACGCCTACCTCGCCAGCCAGTCGTCGGCCAACAACGTTTCAGGCATCGACCTCGGCGAAAACTCACGCAGCCTCGTGGCGATCGTGATCGCGATCGGCTACGTCGTGCTCTCACTGACTACCGGCATCGTGTTGCTCGGAATCGTTCCGGGCGTGATGGCGTTTCGTGCCTTTGAGAAGGGCGAGAAGCTTGCGCCGCTCGCGGCACTGGCGGCGGTCGCGGCGGTCGTCTTCGCCTTCACGAGCGTCAAGGGTCCGTAGTCAGTCCTCCAACTGCGGCGCCGCCCACCCCGCGTGCTTGCCGACCATCGCTCCACGCTGGATCGCGTCCTTGCCGAAGCGCTCGTTAACCGCGTCAACCGTGGCGTCGAGCTCTTGGTCGCCGGGGCCGTCGAAGTTCAGCTCCAGCTGCTTACCGTCATTGAGGTTGGCGAGCGAGATGCCGATCAGCGTGATCCCCTTCTCGCGCACGTCGGCGAACTCGCGGGCCAGTAGTTCGCGCAGCGCGTCGTAGATTTCGTTCGACGCCGTGGTCGGGTGCGCCAGCGTGTGCGAGCGCGTGATCCGCGTGAAGTCTCCGAAACGGATGCTCAGCACCACGGTGCGCGTCGTCCGGCCGGCCTTTCGCAGGCGCGGCGTGACGCGATCCACCAGTGAACCGACGATCGCATCCAGTTCCGCGCGCGTACGCGGCTTTCGGCTGAGCGCGCGCTGCGCGCCGATCGAGCGGCGGCGGGCGCGGTGCTCCACCTGCCTGTCGTCGCGGCCGTTCGCCAAGGCATGCAGCCGCCGGCCGCCGCCGCGACCGAACAGGAAGTCGAGCGTGCCGGGATCCATCGCCGCGATGTCGCCGACCGTCTTTACGCCGCGGCCGCGCAGCTTCTTCGACGTCACCTTGCCGACACCCCACAGCGCTTCGATCGGCAGCGGGTGCAAGAAATCCAACTCGCCATCGGGAGGCACGACCAGCAGGCCGTCCGGCTTCGCCGCGCCGCTGGCGATCTTGGCGATGAACTTCGTGCGCGCGATCCCAACGGTGATCGGCAGGCCTGCCTGCTCGCGCACCGCGGCGCGCAGCTTGGCGCCGATCTCGCGCGGCGAACCGTGGATGTGCTCCATCCCGCCGACATCCAGGAACGCCTCGTCGATCGACAGCCCCTCGACGGTGGGCGAGAACTCGCGAAAGATCGCGAAGACTTCTTTGCTGGCGGCCGAGTAGGCCTCCATCCGAGGGGTGACGATGATCCCCTCCGGGCAAAGCGCCCTCGCCTGGCCGATGTTCATCGGCGTCTTGACGCCGCGCGCCTTCGCCTCGTAGCTCGCCGCGGTCACCACGCCGCCGCCGACAAGCACCGGCTTGCCGCGCAGCTTCGGGTCGTCGCGCTGCTCTACCGACGCAAAAAACGAGTCGAGGTCGGCGTGCAGGATCGTGGCGTCCGATTCGTTTTGCTCAGCGTCGTACACAAACAGATGTTCGCACGCGCGGACGACGCTAGAAAATGCTTTTTACGCCCTTCACCACGGCGCCGCCGAGGAAGATCTCCGCAGCCACGCCGAGCAGCAGGATCACGAAGCCAACGGCCGCGATCACCGCGTCCTCCATCATCACGGCGACCGAAAGAATCACGACGCCGAGCGCCGGCAGCGTGTCGAGACCGGTGAACGGCGGCGCCAGAAATGCCGCCAGCGCACCGCCGAATGCGATCAGGCCGAAGACGATGTCGCTGATCCGGTGGTCGAACAAAAACGTGAAGCGCGGCTTCGAGAAGCGCTCGAGCCGTTCGACCGTTCGCACCAGGCCGTCGAGGAACTTCTGCTGCGAAGAGCCGGCCAGGTCGACCTTGCGCCAACGCTGCGGCAACCAGATCTCCTCACGGCCGACGATCAGCTGCAGCGCCAGCAGCATCGCGACGATCTCGAGCACGTGCGTAATACCGCCGGTCGGCAGCGGCAGTGCCGGCACGCCGAGCAGGATCACGAACAACAGCGCGAAGCTCTTGCTCTCGATCTCGTCGATCAATCCGCCGACGGTCTTTTCGCCGTCGCCTTCGCGCCAGCTGCGCAACCGCTCGCTGACCCGCATCGGCGTGGCCTCGCTGCCTGCCTCTTCGCTCCGCATCCAGAACGACGCTACACGCCGCCGCGCGAAAATGCCGAGTCGACGGTTAGCGCGCCGTCGCCGGCAGCTTGAACCGCGCAGCAAGATCGGAAAGCAGCGTCGCCGTGGCGGCGACGCCCTGCGCCGCGGTACTGACGGCCGCGGCGGCCGATGACGTGCGATCGGTCGAAGCGGCAACCTGCTCGGTCGAAACGCTCGATCGCTTCGCGACCTCGGAAACTCCCTCAATCTGCTCGCGCAGGCCTGCGATCCCGCTGGCCGTGCCCGCCGCAAGCTCGGCGATCTCGGTTGAACTCTCGTGCAGCGTGTCGACCGCGCCGCTGATGTCGGTGAAGGTCCGGCGGTTGCGGTTGATCGTTTCGACGCCCAACTCCACGTGCGCGATGCCGGCCTCCATCGCGCCGACGGCTTCTTCGGTCTGCGCCTGAATGTCGCGCACCAGCACGGCGATCTTCTCGGCCGAGTGCTGCGCGTCGTCGGCTAGCTGCCGGACCTCGTCGGCGACGTTGGCGAAGCCCCTACCCTCCTCGCCGGCCCGCGCAGCTTCGATCGCGGCGTTCAACGCAAGCATGTTCGTCTGCGCGGCGATATCGGTGATCGCCTGAACGATCTGGTCGACGTCGTTGGTCTTCGCGCCGAGCGCGCGCACCGCGTCGGCGGTCGCGAGCGCCGTCTCGCGCACGTCTTGCATCGCCTCGCGTACCTCGGCCGCGCGCTGCAGGCCTTCCTCGCTCAGCTTGCGCGTCTCGGCGCTGTGATCCTGCGCCTCGTGGGCGAACTCGGACGCGTCGCCAAGTGCGAGCTCGATGTCGCTGACCGATACCGACGCCTGGCCGACGAGCGAAACCTGATGCGCCGAGCCCTCACTGATCGAGCTGATCGCAAGCGCGACCTCCGTCACGGCGCGGCCGGCTTCGTCGGCGGTATGCGCCATCTCCAGGCCGGCCTGCTTCAAATCGGTGGAGGCGGCATCGATCCGCGAGATCGTGCCGCGGAAGGCGACAAGCGCATCGGCGAGCGCGGCCTGCATTTCGCCGCCGGCGCCGTTCAAATTGATTTCAGGCTCGCGTGTCAGGTCGCCGTCGGCCGCGGCGTTGGCGACCTCGGTCATCTCCGCGATCGCGCGCTTCAACGGACGTCCCGCGGCCCGCCCCGGGGCGCGAATGGCAAGCAGCAGGGCCAACAACGCAACGGCCGGCCACGCGAACGCAAGATCGTCGACCGACTTGCCGTTGTCGTCAACCAGAGTGATCATGACGACTGTCGCTACTACCAACGGCACGAGCACCGCGAGCGTTGCACGCATCGCGCTGTTCGAGTTTCCTTCGCCGGAGCGACCCATCAGCCCGCCGCTCCCACTCGCACCGTGCGGCGCTTCGCCAGCTCGGCAAGACTCGCCGCGGTCTGCGCAACCTGCTGCGCGGAGGCCGTCACCTGTTGTGATGCGGCCGAAGTCTGTTCCGTCGAGGCCGAGACCTGCTCGGTCGAAGCGCTCGACTGCTGCGCGACCGACGCGACCTCCTCGATCTGCTCGCGTACCAACGCCGCGTCGCCCGCGACCTTGCCGGCGATCTCGGCAATCCGGCCCGAGCTCTCACGGAAAGTGCGCACCGCGCCGCTGATCTCGAAGAACGCCTGGCGATTGCGGTTGACGGCGTCGAAGCCGTTCTCCACCCGCGCGAGCCCGTCGTCCATCGCCGAAACGGCGTCGCGGGTCTGAACCTGGATCTCACCGATCAGCTCGGCGATGTGGCCGGCCGACGAGTGGGCGTCTTCTGCAAGCCGGCGGACCTCTTCGGCGACGACCGCGAAGCCGCGCCCCTGCTCGCCGGCCCGCGCGGCCTCGATCGCCGCGTTCAAAGCCAAGAGGTTGGTCTGCGCCGCGATGTCGGTGATCGCCTGGACGATCTCGTCGATGTCGCCGGACTTCTCGCCCAGTGAGCGCAGCGTCTCCGCACTCGCCACCGAAGCATCGTGCACGGCGAGCATCGCCTCCTGCACCTCGGTCGCGCGCGACACGCCCTCATCGGTCAAGTTCTCGGTCTCGGCGGTCTGCCGCAGCGCCTCGTCGGCGGTGTCGGCGGCATTCTGAATCGCCGCTTCGATCTCGGCGACGGCGCCGGAGGTCTCAACGACCACCTCAACCTGTTGCGACGCGCCCTGGCTGATCGAGCCGATCGAGTGGGCGATCTCGCCGATCGCCTGCCCGGCTTGGTCGCTGGTGTCCGCCATCTCGCCGGCGGCGCTCGTGAGCTGAGCCGCCGAGCGCTCAATCTCGGCGACCGTCGCGTCGAAGCTGCCGACCATGCGGCGCAGCGCCTGTTCCAGACCGGCCGATCGCGGGTCGCCGGAGTCCCGTAGGTCGCGGCCGAAGTCGCCGGCCGCTGCCGCGCGCGTGAAGTCGATCATCGAGGAAAGCTGTGCCGCGGCGCCGCTGCTCGCTCGCCGTGCGTTGGTCAGAGAGATCGCGCAGATCCAAAGCGTCGCCAGGCCGAAGCACCACTGCACCCGGCTCGCTGCATCCGCGTTGCCGCCGCGCAACGAGATCGCGCTGATGAAGCCGAACAGCAGCAACGGCGCCGCCCCGGCGAGCATCAAACGCAGAGCGAACTTCGGCTTTCCGAAGGAATTCGCGCCCGCCCTCACGTCCTTTTTTATGCCGTCTGCCGCGCTTCGTTCGACCTCAGACTGCTTGGAGTCGATCAAAAGCATCGCTGCCTTATCGGCATCGCCCGCCCCGCGGTAAACGACAGACAAGCGCTTTCGTCGCCAATTACCACGTATTCGCCAGCCCAATGTCCAGATTCCCTGGACGCGTATTGATCCGATCGGTACGTGTGCCGATACGAGCCGGGTAACGGCGGCCAACGGAGGGCGCCGGCAGACCCAGAGGACACCCCCCATGTCACTGATCGGACAGCAAGCTCCGGAGTTTTCACTCCCGAGCACAAAGAATCTCAACCTCGATGAGCCCGTGTCGCTTTCGGACTTCAAGGACCGTTGGCTGGTGCTCGTCTTCTATCCGGCGGACTTCACGTTCGTCTGCCCGACCGAGATGCTCGCGTTCAGCAACGCGATCGAGCGTTTCAACGAGGCCGGCGCGGACGTGATCGCCATGAGCACCGACGGCGTGCACTGTCACGAGGCGTGGCAGGAGTTCGTTCTCGGACGGCTCAACTTCCCGCTCGTATCTGACACGACGATGGAAGTCGTGCGCAACTACGGCGTGCTGATCGAAGATGAAGGCATCGCACGGCGAGCGCTCTTCATCATCGACCCGCAGGGCACTGTGCGCTACGAAGTGATCCACGACAGCGAGGTCGGCCGCAGCGTCGACGAACCGCTGCGTGTGCTGAGCGCGCTGCAGACGACCGAGAAGACACCGGCCGACTGGAAGCCCGGCGAGGCGACGATCGTCGTCGAAAGCCGCTGAACATGGAACGCCGCAGGGTTGTGATCATCGGCAGCGGTACGGCGGGCTACACCGCCGCGATCTACGCTGCCCGCGCCAAGCTCCAGCCGTTGTGCATCGAGGGCTACAGCGCCGGTGGAGTTCTGATGACGACCGACGTCGTCGAGAACTACCCGGGCTTCGCCGACGGTATCTCCGGTCCGGAGCTGATGACAGACCTGCGACGCCAGGCCGAGCGTTTCGGCACCGAGTTCCTGGCAACTGACGTCAGGGCCGTCGACTTCGCGTCGTGGCCCTTTCGTCTGACCACCGCGACGCAGCAGATCGAGGCCGAGGCCGTGATCATCTGCACCGGCGCCGTTCCGAACCGTCTTGGCCTTCCCGCCGAAGACGTGCTTGACGGCTTCGGCGTCGCCTACTGCGCCGCCTGCGACGGAGCGTTCTTCGAGGGCAAGCGCGTCGCCGTCATCGGCGGTGGCGACTGCGCGATGGACCAGGCGATGTCGATGGCGAAGATCGCCAGCGAGGTCGTGCTGGTCCACCGCCGCAACGGCTTCCGCGCGACCGAGATCATGGTCGACTACGTGCGGGCCCACGAGAACATCTCGTTCCTGCAGCCCTACACCGTCGAGGACATCCTCGGCGTCAAGGAGAACCGCGTGACCGGCCTGCGGCTGCGCCACGCCGGCGACGCGTCCGAGCGGATCGAAGAGGTCGACGGCGTCTTCGTCAGCATCGGCCACCACCCGGCCTCCGAGGTCTTCACCGATTTTCTCGACCACGACCAGCACGGCTATCTCAAGGCACGTCGCGGATCGACGATGACCAACGTCGACGGCGTGTTCGTTGCCGGCGACGTGAACGACCGCGCCTACCGCCAGGCGATCACCGCCGCCGGCTTCGGCGCGGCCGCCGCGATCGACGCCGAGCGCTGGCTCGCCCACCGCGGCAGCTGGAGCACTTCGCCGACCGGCGACCACTCACCTTCCAACCCGATGCTCACACCGCTCGGCTAGCCCGAAAGGACGAAGAAAAATGAGTCAACCGATAGTTCTCTACTCATCGAATGGGTGCCCGCTCTGCGGCCGGTACCGCGCAATGTTCGACGAACAGGGTGTGCTCTACGACGAGCGCAACATCACCGAGGACCCGTCGTTTCTCGAGGAGCTCAACGGCATGGGAATGATGGCTACGCCGGTCGTAGTCGTCGGTGACCAGGCCATTCCGGGCTACCGCCCGAACACGATCACTGACCTGCTCGCCGCGTAAGCGTGTTGATCAGGACGCCGTCGCCGACGACGTTCGAGCTCGCAAGCGAAAGCTTCTTCGGTCCGCTGGTCTCGCCGAAGAACCGGCGGCCGTAGCCGAGCACGACCGGGAAGACCATCAGGTTGATCTGGTCGACGAGATCCTTCTCGATCAGCGTCTGCGCCAGCGTCAGGCTGCCCGGCACCTGGATGTCGCCGTCGTAGCGCTGCTTCAGGTCGGCCACCGCCGCCGCGAGATCACCGCTGATCACGGTTGAGTTGTTCCACTCCGGGTCGGTCAGCGTTCGAGAGACGACGTGCTTCGGCATCGCGTTGAACTTGTCGGCGAACTCGCCGTCGCGCCCCGGCCACGCGGCCGCGAAGCCCTCGTAAGTACGGCGGCCCAGCAGCAGCGCGTCGGCGCTGTCGAGCTCGTCCCACTTGAACTTGTTGCCCTCTTCGCCGCGGTCGTGCTCGAAGGTCCACGCGCCGTACTTGAAGTTGTCGTCCCCGCCGGGCGCCTCGGCGACGCCGTCGAGCGAGATGAATTCGGTGATGACGATGTTTCCCATGGTTCTTGCTCCTAGTGGTCGTGAAGGATTTTCATCTGTAAGTCGATCGGGCGCGATCGATTTCGACATACCCGTGCGTAGAAATCTCGCGCATTCGACACGTCTCCGAAAAGTCCGCAAATTGCGGGAAAAATGAATGATTTTTTGCGGAATTTGCGGAAAACGCCGTAGCGTGTTTCACTTGTGCTCCTTGTTGCCAAGTTCGGTGGGCCGGAGCGCCCAACAACGAAAGGTCGGGAATACAAATGTCGAAGTCCTTTGGCTTGATTGCAGCCCTTTGCGTAGCGATGTTCGCTGCGTGGGTGGTAGCTGCAGACGCGTTCACGATCGTCTTTCCGGTCGTCGCCGTGACCACAGTGGTCGCGCTGTTCGTGAGTGCCGTACTCGCGTTCGATGACGAACCGTCGAGCCGCACTCGCCCGGACGACTCGAACTGGCGTCATTGGTGAACCCAAGCTAAACCCCCGTCGCGGCCGGGCGTGATTGCTCAGTTCACGCCCGGCGCGCGCCCTACCGGGCAGCGCTACTTGGGATTCCGCTCGTACCAGTTCTTGAAGCTGAGCACGCTCGACACGTAGCGCTGCGTCTCCGGCAGTAGGTATTGACGCCCGGGGCCCTGGTAGTACGAAGCGATCGTCGCGTCGCGACTGCCGCCCTTGAGCCGGTAGAGGTGGCGCAGATACAGCACGCCGGCCGCAACGTTGTCGTGTGCACTCGCCGGGTTCAACGTGCCGCCGGCGAGGTTGCGGTTGATGAAGTTCCATGTCGGCGGAATGATCTGCATCACTCCGCGGGCATTGGCCGGCGACAGCGCGGCGTTGTTGAAGCCGCTCTCCTGCCAGCCGACCGCCTGCACGAACGAGCGCGACATGCCGTAGCTCTGCGCGATGTCGCCGACCTGCTGCGCACTCACCCGCTCGGCGGTCGGCGTCGGCCGGGTGCCGGCCGTGTTCACCGAGGTCGTCGTTCCAGCCACTGCAATTCGCGTGCCGGCGATCAACTGCGCGGTCGGCGAAAGTCCGTTCGCGGCCGCGAGTGAAGCAACGCTTAAGCCGTTCGCCGAAGCGATCGACCAGAGGCTCTCGCCAGGTTGGACGACCCGGCCGCCCGACTGACTCGAAACGACACTGCCGCCCGGCACATTGATCGTCGTTCCAGCGATCAGCTGCGACTCTGCGCCGAGCCCGTTCGCCGCCGCCAGCGTCGCTGCGGTGATGCCGTTCGCCGACGCGACCGACCACAGGCTTTCCCCAGGTTGCACCACGTGCGCCTGAGCGGAAGGAGCGGCAACCGCCAGCCCCGCACAAGCGAGCAAGATGATTCGTCTGCGCATTGGTGACCTCCCTCGTAGTTCCAACCAACGCTGACTACAGGCATACCCCTGGTTGCCGGGTCGCGAATCCGCCGCGACGCGTGCGGCAACTCAAGTTGCAGGCGCGATCCTTATGCTGGCTTGGTGAGTTCGCTGGAAAAGCTTTCGGCTCGGCTCGGCGTCCGTCTGCTCGCGCGTCTGCTGCGCCTGCCGCCGGTGTTCGTAAATCTGCTCGCCGGGCGGCCGCCGAAGGCTGCGCCCGGCCTGCACCCGCAGGCGCTGCTGATCGGACGGCTCGACTCGCTGCCGCGCCCGGGTTCGAATCTGCGGCTCAGCGACATCGTCCGCCAACGCGAGCTTCTCGAGGTTGAGGCGAGCGCCGTCGCCGGCACGGTGCAGACCGACGTGACTCGCAGCGAGCATCTGATCCCCGGCCCGGCCGGCCCACTGCCTGCACGGCTGTTCACGCCGTCACGCGCTCGTAACAGCGGGCCGCTGCTTGTGTTCTTCCACGGCGGCGGCTGGGTACTGGGTTCGCGCGACTCGCACGACGGCGCCTGCCAGCTGCTCGCCGAAGGCTCCGGCGTGCGCGTGCTGTCGGTGGAGTACCGCCTGGCGCCCGAACACCCCTTCCCCGCCGCTTTCGACGACGCGCTCGCCGCGTTCAGGTTCGTGGCCGCCAATCCCGAGGAGTTCGGCGCCGACCCGGCGCGAATCGCGGTCGGCGGCGACAGTGCAGGCGGCAACCTCGCGGCCGTGGTCACCAACGCGCTGCGCGGCGAAGGCCCACTGCCCGCGTTCCAGCTGCTGATCTATCCGGTAGTCGATGTCTCGACGCAGTACCCGTCGTACAGCGACTTCGCCCACGGCTTCTACCTGACGGCGGACCGCATGCGCACGTTCATCGCCGCCTACGTCCCGGAGGAGGATCGCGGCGATCCGCGCGCCGCACCGCTGCTCGAGCAGGATCTCGTCGGACTGCCGCCGACCTACATCTGCACCGCACTCGCCGATCCGCTGCGCGACGAGGGCGAGGCCTACGCCCGACGGCTGGACGACGCCAACGTGCAGGTCGCGCGCAAACGCTTCCCGCAGATCCACGGCTTCATCAACATGAACGAGTCGCGCGCGGCGCGTGATGCGACCGCCGAGATCGCGGCGGCGTTGAAGGCTGGGCTGCGCGTACCCGCGTCAGAGCGCGAACTGAAGGCTTCGTAGCCCCGGCTTCGCCATCCGGTGCTGCGCGTAAACACCGTGCACCCAGGCCGCTACCGGCAGCTGCGCCCACTGCAACACCTGCGGCGCCAGCTCGGCAGGGCCGGGCGGCGGCGTGAATCCAGGACCGCCGTAGCCGGGCGCGCCCAGTGAGTTGCCGACGAAGGCGCAGAACGCGAGATCGGCCGCGGTGAAGTGGTCGCCGACCAGATAAGGCCGCCCGTCGGCGAGCAGGTCGCCGACGAACTCCAGCTCTCCGGTAACGATCTCGGCAGCCCGCTCGTGCGTGCCCGACTCGATCTCGAAATGCGCCGAAAGCATTTTCGAGATCACCGGCAGCGCCGCTTTCATGATCCGCCGCTGGCCGGGCGGCAGGCCGTGCTGGCCGTACTCGCGTAGCTTTTCCGGGTCTGCCGTCGCCCAGGCGTAGAACCACAGCCGCACGTTCGGCGCAGTTACCGTGTCGAAACGTTCCACCAGCTGCTCCACCTCCGCGCGCAGATCGGGGTCTGCCGGGAAAAGTTTCTCGTCGGCAGGAAAGCGCTGGTCGCAGAGCCGCAGGATCTCGTTCGACTCACTCGTCACGTGGCGGCCGTCGATCAATACCGGCACCGTCAGCGAGCCGAGCGGCATCACGACCAGCCGCTGTATCACCGGCGCGATCCGCACCTCGTCGTAGGGAATGCCGGTCAGATCCAGCGCCCAGCGGCCCTTTTCGCAGAAGTGGCTGAACGGAATCGTGATCAGCTTCATTAGTTCATTATGAACTATTGGGGATGCATGCAAAAACTTTTTTCCGGGCATGTCGAAAACGGACGCGCTCGTTCGACGTAGCAATAGAGTCGGGAAAAACCGGCGCAGCAAATGACCACTTAGGAGAAAAACATGCGATTCATGACGATTTACCGGCACGCTCCCTCCGACGCGATGCCGACCGAGGAAGAGATGGCCGCGATGGGCGCGCTGATCGGCGAGATGGCCGCAGCCGGCGTCTTGGTCTCGACCGGCGGCCTGCCGAACGGCGCCACCAGCTTCACCGTCTCCGTCGACGACGCCGAGAACGACGAGTTCACGATCACCGACGGTCCGTTCGCCGAGACCAAGGAAGTGGTCGGCGGCTACGCGATCATCGAGGTCGACTCGCAGGAAGAAGCTCTGTCCTGGACCAAGCGCTTCCTCAAGACGACCGGTGAAGGCAGCTCCGAAGTGCGCCTGATGTACGCGAGCGAGCCCGGCGAGCCGGACATGGTCAAGGGCGAGTTCCCGACCACCGCCGGTTAGTTCAGGGGAGGCGATCACTATGCCGCGATACATGGTCATCCGCAAGGCGAGCGCGCTCACCGAGGGCGACGACATGCCGGGTCCCGGCCTGATGGAGGCGATGGACGCCTACATCCAGGAAATGATCGATGCCGGCGTGCACATCAGCGGCGACGGCCTCAAGCCAAGCCGCGAAGGCGTCCGCGTGAACTTCAAGGACGGCGAGCCGCGCGTCATCGATGGACCGTTCGCAGAGACCAAGGAACTGGTCGCCGGCTTCTCGATCATCGAATGTGCCTCGACCGAAGAGGCGATCGAGTGGCTGAAGCGCTGGCCGAAGCTCGACGACGACGGCAACGTCGAACTCGAGCTGCGTCCGATGTACGAACCCGGCGACTTCGAGCAATCAGCAACTTCAACAAGGAGCAAGAAAATGAAATTCATGGTTTTGATGGGCGCTTCGGCGGCCAGTGAAGCGGGGCAGATGCCGAGCACGGAAGCGCTCACCGCGATGGGCGAGTTCAACGAGGAGCTGGTGAAGGCCGGCGTGATGATCGCCGGAGAAGGGCTGCACCCGACGTCGAACGGCGCACGCGTGGAGTTCGGCGGCGCCGAACCGCAGGTCGTCGACGGTCCGTTCGCCGAGTCGAAGGAGATGATCGCCGGCTTCTGGATCTGGGACGTCAAGTCGCTCGACGAGGCGAAGGAGTGGGCGCGCCGGATCCCCAACACCGACGGCGAGCACGGCCGCGTCGAGATCCGCCAGGTCTTCGAGGCCGACGACTTCGGCGAGAACCTCACGCCGGAGCTGCGCGAGCGGGAAGCAGCGCTGCGCGCCCAGGTCGAAAACGGCTAGCCGGTGACGGCGGCGGACACCAATCGCGCGATCGACGCGATCTGGCGGATCGAGTCCGCCAAGGTGATCGCCGCCGTCGCCCGTGCGACCGGCGACCTCGGGCTCGCCGAAGACGCGGCGCAGGAAGCGTGCATCGCGGCGATCGAGAGCTGGCCGCAGAACGGCGTGCCCGACAGGCCCGGCGCCTGGCTGACCGCGACAGCGAAGAACCGCGCGATCGACACGCTGCGCCGCCGCTCGACGCTGGAGAGCAAACAGGAAGCAATCGAACACGAGGCGAAAATGGACTTCGACCCCTCAGACGACGACCTCGCGGCAGCACTCAACGAAGACATCGACGACGACCTGCTGCGGCTGATCTTCACGACCTGCCACCCGGTCCTCTCGACCGACTCGCGGGTGGCGCTGACGCTGCGGCTGCTCGGCGGCCTGACGACCGGCGAGATCGCGCGCGCGTTCCTCGCCAAGGAGTCGGCCGTCGGTCAGCGGATCTCGCGCGCCAAGCGCACGCTCGCCGAGGCGAATGTGCCGTTCGAGGTGCCTGGCACCGACGACATCGGCCCGCGGCTGAAATCGGTGCTCGAGGTGATCTATCTGATCTTCAATGAGGGCTACGCCGCGACCGCCGGCCAGGACTGGCTGCGTCCTGAGCTATGCGCAGACGCGATGCGGCTCGGGCGGATCCTCGCCGGTCTGGTGCCGGACGAGCCTGAAACGCACGGCTTGGTGGCGTTGATGGAGCTGCAGGCGTCGCGCGTTCGCGCGCGCACCGACAAGCGAGGCGAGCCGATCCTGCTGCTCGACCAGGACCGCGCGCGCTGGGACTGGCTGTTGATCGAGCATGGGCTGAACGAGCTGCGGCGCGCGCAGGCGCTCGGCGGCGGGCTGCTGCCGTACACGCTGCAGGCCGCGCTTGCCGCCTGCCACGCGGAGGCCCGCACGCCGGAGGCGACCAACTGGGAACGCATCGTCGCGCTGTACGACGCGCTCGCGCAGCTCAATCCCTCGCCGGTGATCGAGCTCAACCGCGCAGTCGCGGTCGGTATGGCGTACGGCCCCGATGCCGGGCTGGAGCTGGTCGACCGGCTGCTCGGTGAGAAGTCGCTGAAGAGCTACCACCTACTGCCGAGCGTGCGCGGCAACCTGCTCGAGAAGCTCGGACGGCTCGACGAGGCACGCACCGAGTACGAGCTCGCCGCCTCACTCACGCAGAACGAGCGCGAGCGCAAACTGCTTTACGAACGGGCGGCAGCGCTCGACTGACCGTTGTCCGGCTGGTCGCCGCTGCGCTGATCACCGATTCGCGTCGGCGTGGCCGGCGCGGGCCGCAGCTCTTGCGGCCGCTCGCCAGAGTTCAGTTTGAACTGCCCGAGCAGCGAAGTCAGCTGGTCGGCGGTGCCGGCAAGGCCCTCGGCGAAGGCGTGGACCTCTTCGGTCGTCGCGTTCGTCTCCTCGGTCGATGCCGCCATCTCCTCAGTCGAGCTGGAGGTCTGTTCGGCGAGCACCGAGACCTCGTTGATGTTCTCCATCACCGCCACGGCGGCTTCGTCGAGCTTCTTTGCAAGGCCCGCGGCCTGCTCTGAGCTGGCCTGCATCGCTGCGACGGCGTCGTGAATCTCGCCGAAGGCGTCACGGCTGTCGGACGTCGCCTGCGCTCCCTCGCGCACGCGGCTGTCGCTCTCGAACACCGCCTGCGCGGTGCGGCCGGTCTCGGACTTGATGTGGCGAATGATCTCGGCGATCTCGCCGGCCGCTTCGCGCGACTCTTCGGCGAGCGTGCGCACCTCTTCGGCGACGACCGCAAAGCCGCGGCCCTGCTCACCGGCGCGTGCTGCCTCGATCGCCGCATTCAGCGAAAGCAGGTTGGTCTGCTCGGCGATCGCCTGGATCGAGGTGACGATCCGGTCGATGTCCTGTGACTGGTCGCTCAAAGCTTGGATCGCGGCGGCGGATTGCGACGCGGTATCGCTGACCGATTCGATTGCCTGCTGCGCCACCGCAGCGCGCTCCACGCCCACTCGCGCCAGCTCCATCGCCTCTTGGGCGCGCTGCTGCGTGTCGGCCGACGACTGCGCCGAGTCGCGGATCAGCGAGTCCATCTGCTCGATCGTCTTGCGCGAATTCGCGACCAGGTCGACCTGGTGCGTCGTGCCGGTCGAGATGTGCTCCATCGACAGCGCGACCGAGCTGACCGCGCGGCCGGCTTCGCTCGAGCTGCTGGCGAGATCGGATGACGCTCCGCGCAGCTGACCGGCGGTGCGATCGACCTGCGCGACCATCGTGCGCAGCGACAGCACAAGTTTTCCGAATGCGGCGCCGGACCTGCCGACCGCGTCGTTGCCAAGTTCCGGTACGTCACTCGAGAGGTCGCCGGCGGCGACGCTTTCCATCGAGCCGCGCAGCGTCGCGAGCCGCGTGTCGATGCCCTTCCAGACACGCTGCACCGTGAGCAGCGGGATCAAAAGCATCAGGATTCCCAGCAACAGCCAGTTGCGCAGCGTCGGCACGATCGTTGCGCCGGACAGTGCGGCCGAACGCGGCATCGAAACCACTGCAGTCCACTTCGCGGTGTTGTGCGGGCCGGTGTCGATCTCGCTCGATCCGACGAGCGCCTGCTTGCTCCCCGGCGAGGCGTCGGCGAGCTGAGCCTTGGCCTCGGCCGGGAACGGCTGGATCGTCGGCGCCGAACGGTTGCTGTCGATCACCACGTGCTTGTTCTGGTCGACGATCAGCACGTGCGCCTTGCTGCCGCCGTTGAGGCCCGCGGCGAGCGTGTGCTGCGCGTCGTGCGCGACGTTCCACACGGAAGCCAAGTTGACCTCGTAGTGCCAGACCGCAGCCGGCTTGCCATCGAGAAACAGCGGCGTCGCGTTCCCGATCACCCAGCGGTTCGAGTCAGGTGAGAGATAGATGTTCTGAAATACCTCGTGATTGTTCAGCGCGACCGCCGGCTTGACGAACGGCCCGGCGAGCTCGCCCTCGCCAGAGACAGAGAGGTCGGCATCCTTCGCCCGTTTGCCGAACACGTAACGCGCGAGTTCCGGGGCGTAGCCGCTTTGTTTTGCGTTGAAGCCGCGGCCGTAAGCGCCGCCGTGCGCGCCGCCCTTGCCGGTTACGTACGCGATCAAGCAGTTCTCGTCGACGACGGTTCCGTAGATGCGGCTCAGCCGGTCCATCTGGTTGCGCACGTTGACGAGCTCGGCAGCGCGAACCGAGGGGTCCGCCACGCCTTCGAGCAGGGCGTCGTTGGCGCCCGTGATCAAGAGCACTTTGCGGTACTGCGAGAGGCTGTCGGCGACGCGCGACGAAACTTTGTCGGCCGTCGCGGCTGCCTCGGCTTCAGCGCGGTCTACGCGGTGCGCCTTCTCACTCTTGTAGTCGTTCAGCATCACCACGAGCGTCAGCAGCCATGCCACGCCAAGGATCACGCCCAACCGCACGCGGAAGTCGGATCCGCTCTGCCTGCCCTGCTTCATCTGTCTGCCCTCTGAAGTTGGTGTACCGATCGGTCCCTTTCGCCTGTATCGACCATTTGGCCACGCTTCGTAAGGGTGAAACGCGACAAACACCGCTTGCAACCTAAATAATCGGCGTAGCGTTACGATGGGCCGATGGCGATCGCAGAGATCAACGGTCCCTCGATCAGTGGCCCGCGGCTGAGCGCTCCGGTGGGGATCGGGGCGCTGGCAGTCGGGGCAGTCTCGATTGGCGCGATGGCGATCGGCGCGCTGGCGATCCGCCGTCTCAGCATCAAGCACGTGAAGATCGAGACCCTCGAGGTCGACACGCTGCGTGTACTCAACCTTGAACTGCCGGAGACGCCATGAGCGAACCGCTGCGCCTGATCACGATCCCCATCAGCCACTACTGCGAGAAGGCGCGCTGGGCGCTCGACCGTGCCGGGGTCGAGTTCCGCGAAGAGCCTCACCTGCAGGTCTTCCACCACTACTTCGCCCGCCGCGCCGGCGGCGGGCTCACCACGCCCGTGCTGCGCTTTCCCGACGGCCACGCAATCGGCCAGTCGAGCGAGATCCTCACCTGGGCCGACACCCAGCTCGAACCCGAGCGCAGGCTCTACCCCGAAGAGCTCGCCTCGCGCGTTCGCGCGATCGAGCACTGGCTCGACGTCACGCTGGGACCGGACGGCCGCGGCTGGATGTACAAGCACGTACTGCAAGACGTAAGCCTGATCCAGAGCTTCGGCCTCAACGGCATACCGGAAGCCGAGCGGCGTTGCTTCAGCGCTTTGATCAAAGGC
Source organism: Solirubrobacterales bacterium (assembly GCA_050696815.1). GTDB lineage: Bacteria > Actinomycetota > Thermoleophilia > Solirubrobacterales > JACPNS01 > JACPNS01. The sequence goes on from JBOGYW010000016.1 coordinate 21,773, forward strand.
TTCGGCCCATACTTCGCCGCGCGCATGCGAGTGCAGGGCACCAACCCGGACCTCGGCGGGATCCGCGACGTCTTCGACGAGATCGGCGGCAGGCTGGCCGACGGCCGCGCGTTCATCTTCGGCGACCGCTTCACGGCGGCGGACCTTACGTTCGCCGCCCTCTCGGCGCCGCTGATCGTGCCCGAGCAGTACGGCTACAAGCTTCCGCCGCTCGAGCTCTTCCCGCCGGCGATGCAGCAGACAGTGCGCGAGATGCGCAAGCACCCGGCCGGCGAGTTTGCGCTGCGGATGTTTGCGACCGAGCGTCAGGTGCCGGTCGCCGCAGCGGTCTGAGCGCTAGTCGATCAGCCGCTTGCGCATCGAGCTGACCGCCACGCGCCAGAGCACGATCGCAAAGGCCGTGAGCCCCGCGATCCGCAGCAGGTCCCACGACTCGAAGCCGAAACAGGCGCCGCGCACCAACTCGACCAGCTGATGCAGCGGGTTGAGCTGCGCGAGGACTTGAAAACCCTCCGGCAGCTGCGAGATCGGGAAGAACGTGCCGGCCACCAGGAACAGCGGCGTCACCGCAAGCGTCGTCACGTAGTTGAACTGATCGATCTTCTGGGCGCGCGCCGCAACCGTCACGCCGAACGACGCGAACCCGAGCGCCGTCACGAAGCAGAAGAACGGCACGAACACCATCGCCGGCTTCGGGTCGAGTCCGAAGGCCATCGTCACGATCAGCGGGAAGGTGCCGTAAAAGCCTGCGCGCACGGCGATCCACAGGACTTCGGCGGTCACCAGCTCTTCCGTGTCGACCGGCGTCGCGAGGATCGCGTCGTAGGTGCGCTGGAAGTGGTGCTTGACGAAGGTGCCGAACATCGCGGGCAGCACACTCGAGAAGATCACCGCCGTCGCGACCATGCCGGTGCCGACGAACTGCACGTAGGGCACGCCGTCGACGTCGCCGACCAGCGTCGAACCGAGGCCGAGGCCGAACGCGAGCAGGTAGATCGTCGGCTCGAGCACACTGCTGAACGTCGTGCCCTTCCAGAAGGTCTTGAAGTTGGCGACTTCGCGGCTCATCACCGCGCCGATCGCCACCGGGTCGAGCCGCCGTGACTTGAACTGTGTCGTCTCGGAATCGCTCATTCGGCCAGCTCCCCGGTCAGTTTCACGAAGACATCCTCGAGCGACGCCGCGCGATGCACGGCATGGTCGGGGATCAGGTGTTGCGAGGCGCGCTCGACACCCAGCACCGCGATCGCCGTGCCGGCGTCGCGCACCGAGTGGCCCTCGGCCTCGAGCCGCTCGCGCAGGTCGGCCAGCTCACTCGGCGGCCCGTAGACCTCGGCCGTGCGCTCACCGGCGTGTTCCGCGATCAATGCGTGCGGCTTGCCGCGGGCGATGATCTTGCCGTGGTCCATCACCGCGACCTCGTCGGCCAACCGCTCGGCCTCTTCGATGTAGTGCGTCGACATCAGGATCGCCACGCCCTCGGAGCGCAGGTTGTCGATCAGTGTCCAAAGCTCGGTGCGGATCTGCGGGTCGAGGCCGACGGTCGGCTCGTCGAGCAGGATCACCTTCGGGTCGTGAACCAGCCCGCGGGCAAGCAGCAGCCGGCGGCGCATGCCGCCGGAGAGTTCGTCGACGCGATCGGCGCGACGATCGGTCAGCCGTGCGATCTGCAGCGCGCGGTCGACCGCGGCGTTCAGATCGGGCGCGCGGTAGAGCCGCGCGAACACTTTGAGATTCTCCTCGACCGTGACGTCCACGTCGAGGTTGTCGAGCTGCGGCACCACGCCCATCACCGCCCGCGCGTCCTTGCCCTGCTTCGGCTGGCTGAAGCCGAGCACGCTGATCGTGCCCTCATCGGCCACCGCCTGGCCGGTCAACATCCGCATCGTCGTCGACTTGCCGGCACCGTTCGGACCGAGCAGTCCGAGACACACTCCGGCCGGCACATCGAGATCGAGGCCGTCTACGGCAGTGATCGGGCCAAAGCGTTTGACCACCCCGTGCAGTTCGATCGCGGACACGGCCGAATTCAAGCATGTGCCACGACTTCCGTCGTCAATGATTAAGTTTGACGATGGAGTACACGCCACCGCCCACAGAAAAAGGCGTCCGCCAGTCCGAGGAGATCCTCGAGGCGGCGCTGCGCTGCCTTGCGCGCGACGGCTTTGCGGCAACCTCGCTCAGCCGCGTCGCGGCCGAGGCGAACGTCAGCAAACGGATGGTGCTCTACTACTTCGAATCGCGCGCCGAGCTGCTGGACCGGCTCGGCGAGCGGATCAGCGAGCGGATCCTCGCGCAGGTCAAGGAGTCGCTCGCCGGCCTGACGGACCCGAACATGATCGTCAGCACTGGCTTCGACCGCATCTGGGCCGCGATCACCGCCGATCGCGGCCTTCTGCTCGCACTGTTCGGAATGACGATCGAAGGAGTCACCGACGACGCGATCGGTGACACGATCGGCGACTTCAAAGAGGGGTTCCGAGATCTGCTGCGCAAGCAGGTCAAGGCCGCTCGCGATCAGGGCCGGCAGGTCGTCGTCGACGACGAGGTGGCCGTTACGTTGACCCTGACCGGTTTCATGGGCCTGGCGCTCGAATGGCTGGAGCACGGCGACTCGCCGACGCTCGAAAAGTCGATCAAGGCTTACAAAGCCGCGATCGTCGCGCTGGCGCCGATGGCCTGAGACAACCGGAGGAAGCGCTTGGGAAGCTGCCTCGGAAACCGGCTTATGCCTCGCGCCGGGCGATCTCCTCGCGCACCAGCGGCGCGACCTTGGTGCCGAACAGCTCGATCGACTTCAGCGCGACGTCGTGAGGCATGCTGCCGATGCTGCTCTGCGCAAGAAAGCGCGTGTTGCCGAACAGCTCGTGCTCGCGCAGGATCTTCGCGGCAATCTCTTCGGGGTGCCCGACCCAGGGAATCCCGTCGCCGTGCGTCTGCGCCTCCCAGCGGTCCCAGCTGAGTGGCGGCCAGCCACGCTCGCGGCCGATCCTGCTCATGCCGGCGGCGACGTACTTGAAGTACTCGTTCTTCGCGTGCTGCGACTCGCTGGCGAAGACGTGTGAGTTGATGCCCAGCTGCAGCGTCGCCGGGTCATGCTCCGCCTGTTCGGCAGCCTGGCGATACAGGTCGACGAGCGGCTTGAAGCGGTCGGGCGTACCGCCGATGATCGCGATCGTCAGCGGCAGGCCAAGCACGCCGGCGCGCGCGACCGACTCGGGGGAGCCACCGACGGCAATCCAAACCGGCAGCGGGTCCTGCAGCGGCCGCGGGTACACGCCGCGGCCGTCGATCGGCGCGCGGTCCTTGCCGCCCGCCCACGTGACCTTCTCGCCCTTGCGGATCTCGAGCAGCAGCTGCAGCGCGTCGAGGAACAGCTCGTCGTAGTCGTCGAGGCTCTGGCCGAACAACGGGAACGATTCGGTGAACGAGCCGCGGCCGGCCATGATCTCGGCGCGGCCGCCGGAGATCAGATCGAGCGTCGCGAACTCCTGGAACACGCGCACCGGGTCGGCGCTACTGAGCACCGTGACGGCGCTGGTCAGACGGATGCTCTTCGTCCGCGCCGCGATCGCCGCGAGCACGACGGTGGGCGATGAAACCACATAGTCGGGCCGGTGGTGCTCACCGACGCCGAACACGTCGAGCCCGACCTGGTCGGCCAGCTCGGCCTCCTCGATCAGGTTCTTGATCCGCTCCTCCGGCGTGAACAGCGTGCTGCCGCTGTCTTCGAGGCCGGTGTCGCCGAAGGTGACTACTCCGAGTTCCATGTGAGGCAGTCTAGCGCAAATACGGACTACAGTCCGCTTTACTACTTGGACATCTTCACGGAGCCGCTCTTGCCGGTCTTCGCCCCATACGAGAGCGTGAGTTTGGCCGTGAGCTTCTTGCCGTCCGCGAGCGCCGCCTTGATCGCTTTGGCGTCTCGCTTCTTGAACTTGGCCGTCAATGTCGCGGAGCCGGCGGTGGCCAACGAGCCGGTCGCCGTCGCCTTGTAGGTCTTCTTCCCGATCTTCACGGAAACCGCGAGCTGCAGCTGGCAGGCCATGTCGCAACTGACCTGCGCACCAATCTTGCCCTTGAACTTCACCTTCTTCGGCAGCTTCAACGTGGCCGTCGGCGTTTTGGCAGGCGGCGGCGGTGTGACTGTCGGCGGCGTGTAAGTGACCGTGGTCGACCCCACCCCAGTGTTGCCGTGCCCGTCGGAGCAGCTGACGACGATCGTGTTCGGACCCGCGGTCAGCGCTACGACGTCTCCGTCGTTGCGATCGCACGTCGGCGTGACGCCGCTGTCGTCGCTGGTCGTGAAGTTGAGCGTCGCCGATGGCGTGCCGGTGATCGACCCGTCAACCGGGTTCGAGATCGTCACATCCGGCGCAGTCGTGTCGTTGACGCGGGTCACGCTGACGTTGCCGGTGAACTGCACGCCCGTGGCGTCGTTGCACTTGACGGTGATCGTGTTCGGCCCGACGGTCAGCGGCACGTCGGTGTAGTCGCCGGGGTAACACGCCGGCGCGCCGCCGTAGCTGTCGGTCGCGACGTAGTGCAGCTGCGCCGTCGCCGTGTAGAAGGTCGTCGCCGCGACCGGCAGCGCAATCGAGATCGACGGCGTACCGAGCGTGACGCCGTCGCCGAACTGCTGGATGCGATGGTTGTCCTGGTCGGCGATGAAGATGTCGCCCGCTGTGTTGCCGGCGACGATGCCGCGCGGGTTGTAGAGCTCGCCGTCGTTCGATCCGAGCGTGCCGTAGTGACGCAGCAGGTTGCCGGCCGAGTCGTAGACGATCACGTTGTCGCGATCGCGTTGTGCGATGTGCACGTCGCCGTTCGGAGCGACGGCGACGCCGTACGGGATCCCGTTCGTGCTGCCGTATGGCGGCGACAGGACGTCGCCCTGGAAGTTGCGCACGAAGGTGTCGCTGGAGTCGAACTTGGCGACGCGGTTGTAGCTCGGACTCGCCACGTAGAGGCTGCCTGCGGAATCAAGGGCGATCGACTGCGGCTGCGAAATCTGCGCGCTCGTCGGCGCAGTCGGCGCGATGATGCCGGTCGACGCGAGCGTCGTGGCGTTGAACTTCTGAACGCGCGAGTTGTTTTGCTCTGCGACGTAGAGCGTGTTCGAAGTGTCGTTGACCACCACGTCCGTCGGATAGTTGAAGTGATCGGTGGCACTTCCCGCGGTGCCGGCTTTACACGCTGCCTTGACCGTGCAGATCTCAAGCGCGCCGCCGTTGTTCACGTTGTAACCAAACGCGCGAATGAAGTCTCCGCTCGAATTCAGCTCCTGAATCCGCTGGTTCGAAGAGTCGGCGACCCAGATGTTGCCGGCGGCGTCCTTCGTGATGCCGTTCGGGCCGCTGAACTCCAGGCCCTTGGTGCCGATCGCACCGACCGTCGCGTCGTAGATCCAGTTGCCACCCGAGTTGACGAACGCCTGCAGCCGGTTGTTCTGCATGTCCGTCACCCAGATGCCGCCGCCAGAGCCCTGAACCATGTCGGCCGGCATATTGAACTGACCGTTGCCGGTGCCGCTCTGAACGCCGCCGCCGTTCTTGCCGAACTTGCTGTAGTACGCGCCGGTCGGACCAAAGATCTGCACGCGGTGATACGTCGTATCGGGAATCGCGACGCCGCCCGCCATCTCGGTGAGCTGGCCGGGCGCACTCACCTCGCCGTCTGCGGCGGTGTCGGTGCCCGAACTGAGCGTGCTGAGAACGTTGCCGCTCGCATCGGTGCGGTTGACCTGCCTAAGGATCTGACTCGCAATGAACAGGTCGCCACTCGACGTGATGCGCGCGATCTGATCCGGGTAGGTCGAGTCGAACTTCGAAACGTAAGAGCCGTCGGAGGCCAGCAGCTTTTGAACACGCTGATTGCCGCGGTCGACAATCCAGAGGTTCGTGCCGGTCGGGTCGATCTCGAGCCCGCGGACGAAATTGAACTCGCCGTCCCCGGTGCCCGTGACGGCGCTCTTGCAGTCGGCCGCATCGGTGCACAGCTCCGACCCCGTGTCGCCGTCGGTCGCCAAAACGTCGCGGCCCCGTGACCAGATGAAGTTGCCCAGCTTGTCGAACTTCTGTAAGCGGTCGCCACTCGACACGTACACGAAGGGAGTCGCGGTCAGCGGCGTCACCGCGATACCGCCAGGCGTTCCGATCGACGTGGCGCCGCTACCTGTGATCGTGCGGATCAGGTTGCCAAAACCGTCGTAAATGTTTACGTGCTGCAGGTATGAGTCGAGCACATAGACGTCGCCGTTCATGTCGACGTCGATCGCGACCGGCTGGTACATCGCCTCGGGCGGCGGTCCGAACGGATACGCACATGGCCCGCCCCAGCGGCGAATGAATCCGCCGCTCGAGCTGTAGATGCGCACGCTGCAGTCGGCGGCTTCAAGCACGTAGATGTTTCCCGACGGTCCGGTGGCGGCGGCGATCGGGTTGATCAGCCCGCCGTCGCCGACGCCGAGCAGGCCCGTGCCGCTGTTCTTGCCGAACTTCGCCTTGAAACCGAAGGCGGCGTCGGCGCTGGGCGCGGCCACGAGCGCGAGCAGAGCACAGGCGAGGAGAGCGAGCAGCGCGGTGCGCGCGCGGCTCCAACTTGGGTTTTCGGTGAACACAGCCATCGGGGACACATAAGCTACCGGGGGTGGCCATCGAAGCAGTGATCTTTGACATGGACGGCGTGATCATCGCGTCCGAAAAGCTTTGGGACGATGCGCGCGAGGCATTGGTCAAAGAAACCGGCGGTCGTTGGGGCGCCGGGGCGCAGCGCGCGATGATGGGGATGGCCTCTCACGAGTGGTCGGCGTACGTGCGTGATGAGCTCGAAGTTCCGATGACCGCCGAGGCGATCAACGAAGAAGTCGTCGCACGCCTGCTGAAGAGCTACGACGAGCACCTGCCGCTGATCCCGGGCGCCGTCGAACTGGTCACGAGCGCCGCCGAGAGCTGGCCGCTCGCGCTGGCTTCGTCCTCGAACCGCGAGATCATCGACGAAGTCTTGCGCCTGTCCGGCATCGATGACTACTTCGCAGCGGCGGTGTCTTCCGAAGAGGTCGGCCGCGGCAAGCCTGCGCCCGACGTCTTCGTGTTCGCGGCCGAAAAACTCAGCGTCGATCCGTCGGACTGCGTCGTAATCGAAGACTCAGGCAACGGCATCCGCGCTGCAGTCGCTGCGGGGATGTCGGTCGTGGCCGTGCCGAATGAAGATTTTCCGCCCGAACCCGAGGCGCTTGAGCTTGCCGACGTTGTCGTTGGGACGGTCGCCGAGATCACCAGCGAAACGATCGAGGCAGCCGCGAGTGCTTGAGTCTGTCGAGCGGCCCGCCGGCGGCGAACCGCAGGGCATCCTCGTACTCAGCCACGGCCGCGGCTCGCACGAAGGCGACCTGATCGGCCTGGCCGACATCCTCGACCCCGAAGGACGGCTGCTCGTGGTCGCGCCGCGCGCGCCGCTGCAGCTGCCGGGCCAGCCCGGCTACCACTGGTACATCGTTCCGCAGGTCGGCTATCCCGACCCTGAGACGTTCACCGCGGCAAAGCAGGCGCTGGCCGATTTTCAGGACGACCTTTGGGAACGCACCGGTCTCGGCCCGGCGCAGACGCTGCTCGGCGGCTTCTCGATGGGCAGCGTGATGAGCTTCGCGCTCGGGCTCGACGCGGAACGGCCCGCGCCCGCGGGACTGCTCTGTTTCTCGGGCTTCATCCCAACCGTCGAGGGCTGGCAGCCGTCATTCAGTGACCGTGCGACGCTGCCGGCGTTCATCGCCCACGGCGCCTATGACCCGGTGATCCCGGTCGAGTACTCGCAGATCGCGCAGCGCAAACTGGTCGCCGCCGGCCTGCCGGTCGAGTACCACGAGTTCGCCGGCGACCACACGATCGACCTGGCAGTGCTGCCGGCGGCGGCCGAGTTCGCCAACCAGGCGCTTTTCGGCTAGTACTCGGCGCGCTGAACGCGCACGAACGCCGCCGCAACCAGCGCGACAAGCCAAACGCCGAGGATCACCGCGGACGTCGTCAACGAGAAAGTCGGCGGCGGACCGGCGTCGCCGTGACGCTGGATCACCACGCCCGCGACGACCGCGAAGAACGCGTTGCCGAGATCTTGCGAGACATTCTCCTGGATCAGCCCGGCGATCAGCACTCCGGCGAAGTTCAGGACCACGGCCACCGCGATCGCTACACCGTTCGACTTCAAGAAGGTGCCGATCGTCAGGCTGAGGATTCCGTAACAGAGGCCGGTCATCCACGGCCCGTAGAAGAGATCGAAGTAGTCGCTGCCGGACGCGCCTGGCCCCGGCGCGATCACCGAGGCGATCAAGATCATCACGATCGCCGGCAGCGAGAACGCGACCACGGTCACGACCAGCGCCGGGATGCGCACGAGCACCAGCTGCCAGCGCGGCCGCCCGGTCAACACCAGGTAGCGCATCGTGCCCTGGTCGACGTCGTAGGCGCCGGCGGTGGCGCCGACCACGATCGACGCGAGCGCGACTGCGAAGACGAGCAGACCGCTGCCGTTGTCGACCGCCTTGAAGCCGGTGTCCTTGTGCGAGAGGATCACCCAGATCAGCACGCCGGCGCCGAACAGCGCGCACCAGACCATCGATCCGAAGAACGAACCCTTGCGGCCCATCTGACGGCGGATCTCGGAGGGCAGCAGCGAGATCACTCGACCGAAGCCTCCTCGCCGGTGTCGGTCAGCTCGAGGAAGCGTTCCTCCAGCGATTCCGTCACCGGGTACAGCGAGTACAGGATCAAACCGTTGTCGAACAGTGTTTTGCCGACCTTCGCGAGCATCGCGTCGTCGGCCGTCACGACCTCGGCGCTGATGCCGCCGTGCTCGTCGGGCACGGCCCGCTTGACGCCTTCGATCTCACCGATCAGCTTGGCGGCGCGCTCGCGCTCGTTCGAACGCACGTACACGCGCTGCGCTCCGCCCTTGACGAGCTCCTCGACGCTGCCGAAGGCGATCATCTTGCCCTTCTGGATGATCGCCACGTCGTCCGCCATCTTCTGGACCTCGCCGAGGATGTGCGACGAGATGAACACGCTGCGGCCCTCGTCCACGAACGAGCGGATCAGTTCGCGAAACTCGGCCAGTCCGGCGGGATCAAGGCCGTTGGTCGGCTCATCGAGGATCAGCAGTCGCGGATCGTTGAGCAGCGCGCGGGCGACGCCGAGCCGTTGGCGCATGCCGAGCGAGTAGGTCTTCACGGTGTCGTCGGCGCGGTCGAGCATGCGCACGCGCTCGAGCGCGGAGTCGATCCGCGAGCGCGAGTCGTGGCCGTAGTGCGCGGCCCACACCTCCAGGTTCGCGCGGCCCGACAGATACGGGTAGAAGCGTGGCTCCTCGACGATGCCGCCGACCTGTTCCAACGCGGTTGCGGTGGCGCGTGGCACGTTGTGGCCGCAGACTTCGATGTTGCCATCGGTCGCGCGTGCGAGCCCGAGCATCATCCGGATCAGCGTCGTCTTGCCGCAGCCGTTCGGTCCCAGCCAGGCAAAACAACGGCCGGCCGGCACATCGACGGTCACGTCGTCGACGGCGGTCAGTTTGCCGAAACGCTTGGTGACGCCCTCGAGCTTGATGATCGACTCGCTCATTGGCCGCACATACTGACTGCCGGCGCGGAAGTTCCGTCCACACGCCAAAATCTTTCGATGGCCGAGGAGCAGCGTGTCGAGGAGCTCTCAGACGAAGAGTTCGACCAGTTGGTCGAGCGCAGCGAGTCGATGGCGCGCGGCATGGCGCCGGTGATTCCCGAGGACGGCTTCGACGAACTGGTGCAGATCGCGATCGACCGCCTGCCACAGGAGTTTCAGGAAGCACTCGAGACGGTGCCCGTGATCGTCTCCGACCTCGGCTGGCAACACAACGCCTATGGGCTCTACCAAGGCGACACGATCGCGCGCGACGACTTCCCCGACCGGATCATGATCTTTCGCGACACACTGATTCGCGACTTCGGCTGGAACATCAACCTGCTCGCCGCGCAGATCGAACGCACGGTGCGCCACGAACTCGCCCACCACCTTGGGTGGAACGAAGAAGGCGTGGCGGAACTCGGACTTTAAAGACCGGGCGCTAGTCCTCGATCACGCCGAGCGCCAGCGACAGCCGCTGCTCGATGCCGGGCTGCGGGCTCGCAATCTCCGAAAGACAGAGGCCGGTGACGAGCGCGGTCAGATTCACGGCCGCGAGTTCCAGCTCGGGGCCGCTCATACCCTGCGCCTGCAGCGCCATCCGCGAGACACGGAAATAGGCGAGCCGGATCCGCATCGCCGACTCGGCGAGCTCCGGCCGGCGAGCGGCCAAAAGCTGCAGTTCGAAGCAGGCGAGGTGGTTGGGGCGGTTCGCTTCGAGATCGTGTGCCAGCGCGCTGACGAAGGCACGCGACCAGGCGTCGGCGCCCCAGTCGGTCTGCTGCAGGTCGAGCGCGAGCTGCTCGAGCATCTGCGCCGTCTGCCCGGCGCCGAATTCGAGCGCCGCGACGAGCAGTGAGTCGGCGCTGTCGAAGTGGTACGTGACGGTGCCCGGCGAGACCTTCGCCCGTTCGGCGACGGCGCGCACCGTCACGCCGCCCCAACCGTGCTCGGCGATCACACCGACGGTCGCTTCCAGCAGCGCCTCGCGGCCGCCGGCACGGGTGCGTGTCGTCACAGCTTCCAAGTCAGCTCCGCTTGCGGCGAACCGCGTTGATTCCGTCTCGAGTCAAGGCTTGGAAAATAGATTCCCAGCCGGTCAGGTTGCGGCGCGGCTTCTTGCCGGCGCCGATCCGGCGCAGCTGGATGTTGTTCCACCAGAGGTCGGCGGGCGGGTCGAGCTGACGCACGCCGGTGCGGATCGGCTTCAGCTTGCTGACGGTCGCCGGGTCGTCGATCAGGCGCTGTGGCAGGTCGGGCTCGAGGCAGACCGGCCGGCCGAGGCCGATCACGTCCACGCCGTCCCTCACCGCGTCGGTCATCGCGGCCGACGAGCGCAGGCCGCCCGTGACCATCAACGGCATCTTGGTCACCTGCTTGGCGCGCTCGGCGAACTCCAGGAAGTAGGCCTCGCGGGCGCGCGAGCTCTCGGACTGTTTGGCGACCTGCGAGCCGACCATCGCCGGCTTCTCGTAGGTGCCGCCGCTGATCTCGAGCAGGTCGACGCCTTGATCGCCGAGCAGCTCGATCACACGCAGTGACTCGTCCTCGCTGAAGCCGCCGCGCTGGAAGTCGGCGGAGTTGAGCTTGACGCCGAGGATCTTGTCCGGCCCGATCGCCTGGCGCACGGCGCGAGCGACCTCCAGGACGAAGCGCCGGCGGCGTTCATCGTCGCCGCCCCACTCGTCGTCGCGCTGGTTGACGCGCGGGCTGAGGAACTGCGAGATCAGATAGCCGTGGGCACCGTGTAGCTGCACGCCGTCGAAGCCGGCGCGCACGACGATCTCGGCAGCAGTCGCAAAGCGCTCGATGATCTCGAGGATCTCTTCATTGGTCAGCGCACGCGGCTTCGGGAACGGCGCGCCGCTCGCCTTCACACGGACCGCGCTCGGCGCGACGATCAGGCTCGAAATGTTCGCGAGTGTCTGACGGCCGGGGTGGTTGAGCTGCACGATCGCCGGTGCGCCGCCGGATTTGGCGGCGGCCGCCCACTCCTGCAGTTCGGCGAAGTCGCGGTCGTCTTCGACGACGACGTTGCGCGGCTCGCCGATCGAGCGGCGGTCGATCATCACGTTGCCGGTGATCAAGAGGCCGGCGCCGCCGTCGGCCCATGCGCGGAAAAGGCGGTTGAGTTCGGGGGTCGGGGCGCTGGTGCGCGAGCCGAGGTTTTCGCTGAGCGCAGCCTTCGCGAGGCGATTCGGGAGCGTGGCTCCGCAGTTGAGGGTGAGCGGGTCGGCGAGCGTGGCGGTGTCTGCACCGGGACGCTCAAGCAGGGAGGTGTTCGCGGATTCGTTCATGCGCACGATCTTACCGTACATTTGTACGAATGTCAAGTGTGAGCGCTTAACGCTTTGGCAACCAGCGCTGCGCCCGACCTGCATAACATCGACCCTTCATGCGAGGTAAGGCGCAGAAGCGAATCGGGATCGCCGCGATCGTGCTGCTGGCAGTCGCGATGGGCACGATCGTCCAGGCCGTCGGCTGGGCGCAGACTTCGAACTTCGCCCTCGTGCGCGCACTCTCCCACGGCAGCGCGAAGATCGACGCCTACAGCTGGGAGACGCGCGACTCCTCTTACTACGACGGCCACTTCTATTCGGTGAAGGCGCCGGGCATGGCGCTGCTCTCACTGCCGGTCTACGGCGCACTCAACGCGGCCGGCGCGCGTGATCTGTCGGCGACGATGTCCGAGACCGCGCACGAAGCCGGCGCCCTGCGCTGGGCGCGCGCCGGTGTGCCGAGCGGCCAGTACCGCAACAACGTCGCGTTGGCGCACGAGACGCGCGAGGTGGTCACGCGCTACACGCCGATGGTCTGGATGCTCGGACTGTTCGTGACCGTGCTGCCGGCGCTCGTCCTGATGCTGATCGTTCGCGCGCTCGGCGAACAGCTGGCGCCCGGCTTCGGTGCGATCTCCGCGGTCACGATCGGCGCCGGCACGATGATCCTGCCGTTCTCCACGATGTTCTTCTCGCACGTGCTGTCTGCCGCGATGGCGATCGGCGTCTTCGCGCTGCTCTGGCGCGAGCGCGCCGGACCCAGCCGGCTGCCGCTGCTGTTCGGCGCGGGACTGCTGGCCGGTTTCGCTGTCACGACCGAGTACCCGCTGGCGCTCGCCGGCATCGTGCTCGGTGTCTATGCGATCTCGCGCGACGGCTGGCGCGACCGGGCCACGCTGCTCCGCCGCGGGGCGGCGTATTCGGCCGGTGCGATCGCCGGCGTCGTACCGCTGCTGCTCTACAACCTGCTGGCCTTCGGCTCGATCTCGCACTTCTCGTACGCGGACGCGATCGCCGAGCAGGGCCACAGCGGGCACGCCGTGATCGGCCTCAACGACGGCGGCTTCTTCGGTATCACGACGCCGACGCTCGGCAACGCCTTCGATCTGCTGTTCTCGGCCAAGGGCCTGCTGATCGCCACGCCGATCCTCGTACTGGCGCTCGTCGGCCTGGCGCTGATGCACCGCCAAGGCCGCCGCGCGGAGGCGTACGCGATCGGCGGAGTGTTCGCCGCCTACGTCGTCTACAACGCCGGCTACTGGCTGCCGTTCGGCGGCGGCACACCCGGCCCGCGCTTTTTGATCCCGGTACTGCCCTTCCTCGGTGTCGCGCTGGCGCCGGCCTTCAAACGCTTCACGGCCACCGGTTTCGCGCTGGCGATCCCGTCGATCCTCACGATGACGGCCGCCACGATCACGCTGCCGATGATCGGCAACGGCGATGTCGGCCTCTGGGTACACGTGGTCAAGCTCGGCAACTTCGAGCAGACGATCCTGTCCGCCTTCGGCGTCGACAACACCTGGTGGGGCATCTCGCCGTTTCTGATCCTGTTGGCCTGCTCGCTCGTGCTGGCCGTGGTCGCGACGACGCCGCTGCGGATCTCGCGCGACTGGCTGATCGCGGCGGGAGCGATGGCCACTTGGGCGCTGCTCGCAGCCACGGTGCCTCACCGCCCGATCACCCTCACACCGGGACGGCCACACGACTTCGACCCGCTGATCTGGGCATCGCTCGGCGGCGCGGCATTGATAATCGTTGCCGGGCTGATCTCCGAGAACGGGCCGTGGGCGCGCGGCCGCGCGCGCGTCGGCGACGCCGCTACCGCGACGACTTAGCCGCGTCGAGGCGCACGACCACCAGATCGCCGCGTCGCTCGCGAGTGACGCCGAGTCCGGCCACCGGCTTGGTCGCCGCGTCGTACCAGCGCGTGCCCCGCAGCAGATACGGGTGCAGCACCACACTCTTCACACCGAGCGCGCGCAGCACCGCGATCGACGACGCGGATGGAAAGTCGCTGACATCCATCTTGAGCCGGGCGAACGACTTCGGGTCGACGCTGCCGCGGCCGTTGACGATCTTCGGGAAGCCGTCGGTGGACCAGAACACGTAGCGCCGGTTCGCGGCGATCGTGATCGGCAGGTGCAGCTGCGGCTGCGTGATGCCGGCTTGGCCGCGCGGCTGCGGCGGCACGCGCGGGTTCAGCGGACCGGCGACGACGCCCCCACTCGGCGGTGAGATCCAGAAGCCGGATCCCTCGATGCAGACGAGCAGCGCCAGCGCCGCGGCGATCGCGACGCGCCTGCCGTTGCCGGCGTGCTGCTGCGCCTTCGCTGCAATCGCCTGCGCCCCCGCGCCCGCCAGCAGCGCCAGCGCCAGCGATGTCAACGTGTTGAGGCGCCCGGGAACGCGAATGCCCTGCCAGCCGGGCGCCAGCTCGTAGAGCAGCCGGTAGGGATAAAACCGACCAAGTCCGGTCGTGTGGAAGCCGAGCGAGAGCAGCGCCAGCACCAGCGCGGAGACACCGAGCGCGATCCGCAACCTGCGCGAGTACACACTTGCGACCAGCCCGGCGATCGCCAGCGCGCAGATCACCACGCCGGGAAACAGCGTCTGCTCGGCGATCGAGGTGAGGTGCTGCTCGCGGATCGCTTTCGTCGCGGCCGACCAGACGAGGTTGTGTTCGGGCGCGGCGAGGTACTGCCACAGCGAGCCCGATCCCGCCGACAGCCGCTCGACCGTGCGGTGCGCCTCCGGGTGCGCGCCCAGCACGCGCTGGTACGGCAGCGACAGCAGTACCGCGACGAGCAGGGTGCAGGCCGCGCCGACGGCGGTCGCGATCGCCACCCCGCGCGGCGGCCGGTAGGAGCGGTCAGATCGCCACCACACGATCCCCGCGGCGATCGCCGCGACCAGGATCAGATAGCCAAGCTGCAGCCCGAGCGTGAAGCCCAAGCTGACCTGCCAGGCCGCGACCAACCAGCCGGCGAGCACGGACCACTTGCAGTCGCGGCGATAGCCGCGCAGCAGCAGAAACAGCGAGAGCGGGATGCCGCCGCTCGAGAGCACGTGCAGGTGGCCGTCCTGTTCGAGCCGCCACGGCGCGTAGGCGAAGGCGACGCCCGCGACCGCCGCGGCCCACGGCTTCAGTCCGAGCTCGCGCGCGAGCAGATAGGCGCCCGCGAACGCAAGCGCGTACGCAAAGAGAAACAGCAGGTTGTAGCGCGTGACCGCCGCGCCGACGCCGTTGCCGACCAGCCCGGCCGGCGCGTATCCAACC
>JBOGYW010000017.1:0-36719 GCA_050696815.1 Solirubrobacterales bacterium
GACCTGTCGGCCTCGAAGACCAACCTGTCGCTCTCGGCCGCGACGCCGCACACGATCAAGATCAGCATCAAGACCTCGGCGCTGATCAGCATCTTCCCCTCCGTGAGCAGCAGCCAGCTCAGCGTCTCGATTCACCACTAGACGCAGAGCTGCCCGAAGATTTCGTTCGGGGACTTCGAGCGCAACGAAAGCGGCCGGGGCTGATGCCTCGGCCGTTCTTCGTTCTCTATTCAGCGGTTTCCAAAAACTGCCGAAAACGGTAAGGCGATTCGAATGCCTCCGCGGTCCGAAAACGAGCGCAAAGAGCGCCTGCTGATGAATCTGCTGCGGCTGCGGCGGATCGACAAGCTGATCCCGTTCAACGACGACGTGCGCGCGCTACAGACCGATCTCGACGAGCAGGTCGGCGACGCGGTCTCGCAGCGGCTGGCGGCGCGGATGCTGGGTGTCAGCCATCCAGCGTTGAGCAAGTGGATCAATTCGGGGCACTTGCCGTTGGTTTCGACGCCGGCCGGCAAGTCGCAGGTGTCGGTGGAGGCGCTGCTCGAATTGATGGAGCGCGCCGACGAGCTGCGTGACGAACAGCCGGAGGAGGAGCGGCGGCGACCGCTTGAAGCGATCATGAAGGACCGCGGCCGGGCTGCCGAGCGACGGCCGAAGGCCGGCGATGAGGCGAAGCCGCAGGACAAGGCCGAGGTAGGGGATGAGGAGCGCGCGCGCGTGCTCGACATGCGTGCGCTCGCTCATCACCGCGCGATCGCGCGCAACCTGGATAGCGCGACCGTGCGCGAGGCGATCGAGCGGCTCGAAGAGCGACACGAGGCCGGCACGATCGATGACGCCGACTACGACGAGTGGGTCGACGTGCTGGCGAAGAACGTCAGCGACATCCGCTCGTCGATCACCGAAGACAGTGAGCGCGGCCGTGAACTGCGGCGCTGCTCACCGTTCGAGCGGCGCGTCAACCGGTAGCGGGTGACTCCCATGGGTGTGGTAGTTGCCGCCGATCTGTCGATCATGCTTCGCATGCTTAAAGCCCGCCCCCCAGGCCGCCGAAAGGAAGTTTCAATGGCCCCGCGCAATTTCCGATCGATCTTTGCTCTGTTGCTGGCTCTCGCAGCGACGCTGACTTTCAGCGCCGAAGCCGGCGCGGCGCCCTGGGTCTACTGGACGAACCTCGGCGGCGACACGGTCAGCCGCGCCGATGCGGCCGGCGGCGGCGGCGCCGCGATCGTCAGCGGCGGCACCGTCAGCGGTCCGCGCGGAGTTGCGATCGACCGCGCGACCGGCAAGATCTACTGGGCGAACTCGAACAACGGCACGATTGAGGTTGCGAACGCCGACGGCAGCGGAGCGCAGTTGCTCGACACGACGGGAACGACCCCGGTCGCGCCGAGCGGCATCGCGGTCGACAGGATCGGCGGCCGCGTGTACTGGGGCAACGGCGGCGACAACACGATCGGCTACGCAAACCTCGATGGCAGCGGCGGCGGCGGGCTGTTCAATACCGCCACGGGCCCGACCAGCGGTTCGATCCAAGGTGTGTCGGTTGACCGCCCGAACAATCGGCTCTACTGGTCGACCGACGCGGGCAACGAGATCAGTTTCGCGAGTCTCGACGGCACAGGGGCTTCGGGATCGCTCGACACGACCGGTGCACCGACCGTTTACACGAACGGGGCGAACGTCGAGGGCCTGCTCGGCCGCGTCTTCTGGGCCAACTACGGCGACGACACGATTGGATACGCGGCGACCGACGGCTCCGGCGGCGGAACGCTCGACACGACCGGCGCGCCGGTCAGCTCGCCGGGTGGCGTCGGCATCGACTACGTGCACAATCGCATCTACTGGTCCAACTACGGCGGCAGCTCAATCGGTTTCGCAAACGCAGACGGAACCGGCTCCGGCGGAACTTTGGACACGACGGGCTCGTCGATCAATGGACCGTGGAGCCAGCCGGCGGTGTCCGGTGCCGGCGTCGGGTCGTTCTCTCCATCGACCGCAAGCTTCGTTCAGGCTGGATCCAAGCAAGTCTCACTCCAGAACACGGGCGACTGGCTATTGACGCTCGGCGCAAGCTCGATTTCGAGCGCTCAGGCGTCGCTTTTCAGCCAGACGAACAACTGCCCAGCCGTACTTGCGCCCGGCGCTTCGTGTTCGTACACGGTGTCGTTCGCGGGCGGTGGTGCGGCCGCAGCGAGTCTCGCTGTGGCGACCGACGCAGGGACGGCCACGTTGCCGCTCGGTACGACCGGTGTGGCGCTGACCAAGGTCGGCGGCACCCCGCGCTGCTCCAGCGTCGCCAAATCGAGCAAAATCAAGCTCGGGTTCACTTTGAACGTCGCTGCGAAGGTTACGGTGTCGCTGCAGAAACGCACCAGCAACCAGCTGACGCCGCGCCGTTGCCCGCAGGCGAAGCACTCGCCACACAAGCCTTCGTCGAAGGCCGGCAAGAAATACTCGAAGACGACCAGCGGTGTCGCGGGCGCGAACAGCATGACGCTGCCGCGCTTGGTCGGCATCAAGGGCGATCTTGCTCCCGGCCACTACCGCTTGCTGGTGCAGGCGACCGCCGCGGACGGCACCAAATCCATCCAGCAAGGTGGATGGATTTGGGTGCTGCGTCCTTAGGCGAGATTTAGTCTGTGGCGTAGGCCGGTTCGCGGACCGGCTCGCCGTGCGCGTCGTCGGCCGGAGCGGCGCTGGGGTCAAACGACGGCATCGGCATCGACTTGATCACGACGGCAGCTAGTACCGCACCGAGCGCGACAAGCCCAGCGCCGATCATGAACGCGAGCTGGAAGCCCTCGGTCAAGGCCGTTACCTGGGACTTGCCTTCGGCGAGCAGATTCTCGGTGTGCGTCGCCGACAGCGTGGCGAGCACAGCGAGGCCGAGCGCGCCGCCGACCTGGGCCGACGTGTTGATCAGTCCGGAAGCCAGACCGGCGTCCTCGTTCGACGAAGCCGACATCGCCAGCGTCATCAGCGCGGGGAAGGACGGGCCGATGCCGAAGCCCATCACGACCATCGCCGGCAGCACGTTCACGAGGTAGGTGCCGTCCGACGGCGCCTGCGAGAAGTACAGGAGGCCGATCGCGATCAAGCTGAACGACGGGATCAAGATCTTCTTCGGACCGAAGCGCATCAGCAGCGGCTCGGCGAACTTCAGCGAGATAGTGCCCATGATCAGCGTCGCCGGAAGGAAGGCGAGGCCGATCTGCAGCGGGTCGTAGCCGAGCACGCGCTCCAAGTAGAGCGCCCCGAGGAAGAACATGCCGAACATGCCTGCCACCAGCAGTGCTTGGATCACGTTTGACCCGGAGACGTTGCGTGACTTGAAGATCCGCAGCGGAATCAGTGGTGTCTTGGCCGTAGCCTCACGAGCGATGAACAGCGCCAGCAGCAGCAGCGAGACGGCGCCGAAGATCAACGTCTTCGATGCGCCCCAGCCGTCGTCGGCGGCCGGCTTGACGATCGTGTAGACGCCGAGCATCAGCGAGCTGGTGATCAGCAGAGCGCCGGGGACGTCCAGCCCCTGCTTGAGGCCGATGCCCTTGTCGCCGGCCAGCAGGCGCAACGCCATCACGCCGACGAGGATGCCGATCGGCACGTTGACGAAGAAGATCCAGTGCCAGTTGATCGACTGCGTGAGTACGCCGCCGACGATCAGGCCGATCGAGCCGCCGGCCGATGCGACGAAGCCGAAGACGCCGATCGCCTTCGCCTGCTCGCTCGGGTTCGGGAACATCATGAAGATCATTCCGAGGATCACCGCCGACGCCATCGCGCCGCCGACGCCCTGGGCGAAACGCGCGCCGATCAACATCTCTTGCGACTGGGCAAGCCCGCAGAGCGCCGAGGCCACGGTGAAAACGACGAGGCCGGCCATGAAGAGGTTGCGGCGGCCGATCAGGTCGCCGAGGCGGCCAGAGAGCAGCAACAGACCGCCGAAGGTGATCATGTACGCGTTGATGACCCAGGCGAGGCTCTGCTGACTAAACCTGAGGTCGTCTTGGATTGAAGGCAGCGCGACGTTCACGACGGTCGCGTCGAGCACGATCATCAACATGCCGGCGCACAGCACGTACAGCGCCAACCAGCGCTTCGATTCGTCCTTCACCGTCTTTGGCATTTCGAACTGCGGCGTCATCTCTTGATCCATGCCGAGGGGTCCTCTCAAAATTGGGTGCCGGACCACCCTATCACGCTTCGATCCTAATTTAGGATCAAGTTGTATAAAAAATGTATCTTCGTGCTGTAGACTGGGATTTGCAATGGGCTGCCACCGCTCATACAAAGACGGTTGTGCCGGGGCACACGCGCTGGACATCGTCGGTGAGCGCTGGGGCCTGTTGGTTGTGCGCGAACTGCTGCTCGGCCCGAAGCGCTTCAGCGATCTACGCGAGAGCCTGCCGGGGATCAGCCCGAACGTGTTGTCGCAGCGCCTTGGCGAGCTGGGTGAGGCCGGGGTGTTGGTGCATCGCCGCCTGCCGCCGCCCTACAGCGCTTCCGTATATGAACTGACCGAGTGGGGCATGGAGCTCGAGACGGTGATCGCGCAGATCGGCTCGTGGGGCGCGAAGTCGCCGGTGCTGCCGCGCGACTACCCGCTGAGCGTGAACTCGATCGTGATGTCGTTCCGCACGATGTTCGATCCCTCGCGTGCAGCCGGCGCGGAGGGCAGCTATGAGCTGGACATTGCGGGCGAGACCTTTTGCGCGACGGTGCTGAGCGACTCGATCGAGATCGAGCGCGGTGCGGCCGTCGATCCGTTGGCGGTGATCTCCGGCGAGCCGACGGCTCTGGCCCAGCTCGCATACGACGACGTGGAGCTGGCCGCAGCTGTTGAATACGGTTTAGTCGGTGTGAGCGGCGACCGCCGTGCGGTCAAGCGCTTCTTCGCGTTGTTCACGCTGCCGCAGCCGGCGGCCGCGCCTGCGGCAGCGGCCTAGCTGCGTTGCTCAGATCCCCAGCGTCTTGCCGAGGATCTCTTTCATGATCTCGTCGGTGCCGCCGCCGATCGGACCCAGCCGTGAGTCGCGCAGTGCGCGTTCGATGCGGTACTCGCTCATGTAGCCCCAGCCGCCGTGGATCTGTAGGCATTCGTCGCAGATCCTCACGAGCAGCGATTGGGTGAAGAGCTTGGCCATCGTCACCTCGGAAAGCGGCTCCTTGCCCTCGATGAACAGGCGCAGCGAGTTGTAGGTGATCGACTTCGCGGCCTCGATCTGCGTCGCCATGTCGGCGAACTTGTGGCGGATCACCTGGAAGTTGCTGATCGGCCGGCCGAAGGCCTCGCGGTCGTGGGCGTACTGCAGCGTCTCGGCGAAGACGTTCTGCATCGCGCCGACGGCGCCCAGCGCCATCATCAGCCGCTCCCACTGGAAGTTGGCCATGATCATGTAAAAGCCCTGGTTCTCTTCGCCGAGCAGGTTCTCTTCCGGCACGAAGACGTTGTCGTAGGAGATCTCCGCTGTGTCGGAGGCGTGCCAGCCGAGCTTTTCCAGCGGCGAGCTGGTGATGCCCTCGCCGCGCTCGACGATGAAGAAGCTCATGCCGTGGTGGCCGCCGTCCTGCGTGGTCTTGGCGGCGGTGACGATCGTGTGGGCGCGCACGCCGTTGGTGATGAAGACCTTTGAGCCGTTGAGCACGTAGCCGCCCTCGACCTTTTCGGCGCGCGTCTGGATGTTCGCGACGTCGCTGCCGGCACCCGGCTCGGTGATCGCCAGCGCGGCGATCTTCTCGCCCGCGACGCCAGGCTTGAGGTACTTGAGCTTCTGCTCGTGGGTGCCGAACTTCCAGATCGGCGTGAGCGCGATGCCGGCGTGGGCCCAGAGGCCAGCGGCCACGCCGCCGCTGTTGCAGGCCGGCAGCTCTTCGAGCAGGACGGCGTCCGCGAGGTAGCCGTCGCCAGTGCCGCCGTACTCCTCGTCGAACTTGAGGCCCAGGTAGCCCTGGTCGGCGACGGTCTTGAAGACCTCGTCAGGGAAGTACTTCGCCTTCTCCCATTCGTCGGCGTGTGGCGTGAGATTCGCTTCCACCCACGCGCGGACGACCTTGCGGAACTCTTCGAGGTCCTCGGTGAAGGGCGGCGGAATGTCCTTCGCCATCCCAGTCGGTCGGGCTGACTTGCTGTTCGTGGCGGCTTCCATCGTGGTGGGCCAAGCGTATTAGAACTTCAGCCCGGCGGCGGTAAGACGACTCACGTGCTACTTGAGGGTGGCTTTCGTGCGCTTGCGTTTGATGATCGCGGGACCGTGGCGTGTCAGGTAGTCGAGGTAGGCGGTTCTGCCGCCGAAAATGCGGAGCCCCGCGTCGACGTCGATCCAATCCGCGCGGCGAGCGCCGATCAAATAATCGTGACCGGTGTGCTCGTAGTTGAGGCCCTGCGTCGGCTCATTGAGGTGCACGTAGGCGATTGCCTGCTTCGCGTGTTCATGTGTGAGGATCGGCGTGGCGGCGTAGCGCTCGCGCAGGATCGGGCCGCGGCGGTTGTTTTCGTTGTTGAACCACTTTGCGTAGCTGGTCATCAACGAATGCATCAACTGTTCACATCCATCTGCAGTGCGCTGATGAACGATCAGGTGCAGGTGATTGTCCATCACACAAAAGGCGATCAGGTTGACGGCGTGATGCAGTTTTCGTGAACGACGACCTTTTGCATCACTTGATGGCGCGTGTGAGAGGTACCGCTCAAAGAGGTTGATGAATGTTCGCTTCTCCGAATACTTGCCAAAGATCGGGAGTTCGTCGACCCCATGCGCGGTCAGGTGGTACGTCGCGTTGGGTCGGTTCTTGTCTCTGCGAGTCGGGTCCTTCGCGCGTCGCTCCATATCTATCTAAGGGCTGGGCGACGCAAGGTTGTCCCCCCTTTCAAACAACAAGAACTTCTCCGACCCATCGGAAAGCCATTTCTGACCCCAAAGCCCGGCGTTGGACGATCCAATGCCGGGCTTTGGGGTCAGATCCGTGATTCGAAGGGGCTAGGCGGGTGTCGCCAACCGCGTCGGCTCGTTGCGGCCACGTAGCTGCAGCGATTCGCCCAACTTCCAACGCGAGCGCTCGGCCTCGCGGGCCGCAGTGACCACTCGCTCTGATGCGACGAGCAGGCCGGGGACACCTTTCGCCGCCTCCGTCAACCGCGCCGCTTCATTCACCGGGTCGCCGATCACCGTGTACTCGAAGCGCTCGGCGGCGCCGATGTTGCCTGCCACGGCCGGGCCGCCCGACACGCCGATGCCGGCCGAGAGCTCCGGGACCCGCTCGCGTAGTTCAGATGCCAGCCGGCGTGCCGCGGCCAGCGCATCGCCGGCCGCATCATCCCGCGCCACCGGCGCGCCAAAAATACACAGCGCGGCGTCGCCCTCGAACTTGTTGATCGAGCCGCCGTGCGCGCCCACCACTTCCACCACCACGCCGAAGAAGCGGTTCAAAAGCTCGACCACCTCGTGCGGCGGGCGCGTCGACGCCAGCTCTGTCGATCCGACGAGGTCAATAAAAAGCACCGCCACATCACGCACCTCGCCGCCAAGCTCGGCGCCCGCGTCCAGCGCCTGCGCCGCCACGTCCTCGCCGACATGCCGTCCGAAGATGTCGCGCAGGCGCTCGCGCTCGCGCAGGCCGGCGACCATGTCGTTGAAGCCGGACTGCAGCAGACCGACCTCGCTGGCGTCGAATACCGGCACCGACACGTCGAAATCTCCGGCGCCGACGCGTGCCACACCCAGTCGCACTGATTTGATCGGATCGGCGATTGAGCGCGACACCAAGAACATCGCCTGCACGCCGAAGACCAGTGCCGCCAAGCACACGAACATCGCGGAGTAGCCCAGCTGGTGGTAGTTCGGCGGCAGAATCCCGAGCACCACGCCTGCCGCGATCAGGATCACGCCCAACACCGGCGCCCCGGTCGTCAACGCCCACACCAGCATCACGCGTGTCGTAACGCCTGGCACCTCGGGATGATCGGACGGCCCCTCCTCAAGGGCGCGCCGCGCGATGTCGCGGGTCACGCGTTCGCACACCAGATAGCTGAACGCGCAGGTCGCCAGTCCGCTCAGCACTCCGGCGATGCCGACAACCAATGCCAATCGCGCCGAATAGAAGAAATTCAGCGTCACGAAGATGACGACCCCGACACCCCACGACGCGGTCAGGCGGCCGAACAGCCGCTCTGGCCCAAGCAGCGCCAGCGCCTGCTCCTCAGCGGTCGGTGGTCGGTCGGCCTTCAGCCAGGCGATTACCGGGCGCATGTCCTTCACGCTGCGCAGCATGCCGAAGGTGATCGCAAACGTCAGATACGCGGCCAGCGTCAGGATGTTGACCGTGCGGATGGTCGATGCGTCGTCGCCGAAATTCGGCACCGGGATCACCCATGCAACCAAGGCAAAGAGTGTCGCCGTACCGACGAGATTCGACCCGACCACGCCAACGGTCAGTGGCACAGACGCGCGCCAGATCAACTGGCGTCCGCTTAGACGATCGCCGCTGCGACGCTCCGACTCGCTCATAGGCCGACCCTAAAGCAGCCGCCACTCGGCTCCGCCGCGCTAAGCCGCCTCTTCCGCCGCCTCGCGCAGCTCTAGGCCGGCGTCATCGATCGCCAAGCAGATCTCTTCGCTCGTGTCGCAGATCTGGAACAGCTTGAGGTCGCCGGCGTTGATGTTGCCGTCGGCGAGCACCTTGCCGCCGAGCCAGTCGATCAGCCCCTGCCAGAACTCGCGGCCGACCAGGATCACCGGAAAGTGCCAGATCTTGCCGGTCTGCACCAGTGTCAGGGCCTCGAACATCTCGTCGAGCGTGCCGAAGCCGCCCGGCATCACCACGAACGCCTGCGAGTAGCGCACGAACATCACCTTGCGGGCGTAGAAGTGTTCGAAGTCGAGCGAGATGTCGAGATATTCGTTCGGCTCCTGCTCGTGCGGCAGCTCGATGTTGCAGCCGATCGAGAGCGCGCCGGCGTCGCGCGCCCCGCGGTTCGCCGCCTCCATCATCCCCGGGCCACCGCCGGTGATGATCGCGTAGCCCGCGTTGCCGAGCTGCCGGGCGATCACGCGTGCCCGCTGATAGTCGGGATCGTCGGGCGAAGTGCGCGCCGAACCGAAGACCGAGACCGCGCGTTCGACGTTCTTCAGCGCGTCGAAGCCCATACGGAACTCTTCGAGGATTCGGGCGATGCGAGCCGGATCGTCGACCGCACTCAGCGGCACGTCGGCGCCGACGCCGAGCAGCAGGTCCTCATCGATCGTCGGCGCGAGGCGCGGCAGCGATGTGTGGTCGTGTTCAGGCATGGCGGTCTGCGTACCGTACTCTCGCTGGATGCCAGAGGGCGAAGTGACACTCACTTACGAGCGCCCGTCGGCCGAGATGGCCGAGCTTTTGCGCTCGCTTTCAGGGCTCGAGTTCTTGAGCAAGATCGCCAGCGGTGAGCTGCCGCCGGCCGCGATGGCGGTGACGCTCGGCTTCCGTCTGGACGAGGTCAGCGAAGGCCGCGCCGTGTTTGTCGGCGATCCGACCGAGCGCGTCTACAACCCGCTCGGCGTGGTGCACGGCGGCTTCGCGATGGTCCTCGTCGATTCGGCGACCGGCTGCGCCGTGCAGACTCTGCTGCCAGCCGGCACCGGCTACGGCACGATCGAGACGAAGGTCAACATGACGCGCGCGATCCACCACGACAGCGGCGCGCTGACCTGCGAAGCAAAAGTGGTGCACAGTGGCGCGCGGATCGCGACGGCCGAGGCGCGCGTGACCGGCGCCGACGGCAAGCTCTATGCGCACGGCACGTCGACCTGCTTGATCTACCCGCCCAGCTAGTCGTCCGATGCTGAAGATCGGCACACCGGGCACCGCTTCGGCCACACGCATCGTTCTACTCGGCTCGGGCGAGCTCGGCCGCGAAGTGGCGATCGAGGCGGTGCGGCTGGGCTGCGAGGTCGTCGCCTGCGACCGCTACGAAGGTGCGCCCGCGATGGCCGTCGCCCACCGCAGCCACGTGCTGACGATGACCGACGAGCAGGCGCTGCGCGCGATGATCGAAGAGGAGCGCGCGAAGCCGCACGCGCGGCTGTTGCTGGTGCCGGAGATCGAGGCGATCGCCACTCAGGTGCTGCAGGAGTTTGAAGACGCGGGCGTCACGGTGGTGCCGACCGCCCGCGCGGCGCGATTGACGATGGACCGCGAAGGGATCCGCCGGCTGGCCGCCGAGGAACTCGGCCTGCAGACCTCGCCCTACCGCTTTTGCGCGAGCGAGGAAGAGCTCGCGGCCGCCACCGGCGAGCTTGGCCTGCCGTGTGTGGTCAAGCCGCTGATGTCGTCGTCGGGCAAGGGCCAGTCGGTGGTGCGCGATGCCGCCGACGTCGCCGGCGCTTGGAACTACGCCCAGGAGGGGGGCCGCGTTGAAGGCACCCGCGTGATCTGCGAGGCGTTCGTGGAGTTTGACTACGAGCTGACGCTGCTGACCGTGCGCCACACCGGCGGCACTTCGTTCTGCGCGCCGATCGGTCACCGCCAGGAAGACGGCGACTACCGCGAGAGCTGGCAACCCGCCGCCGTCGACCCGACCGTGCTGAAGCGCTGCCACGAAGTCTCCGAGCAGATCACCGGCGCGCTCGGTGGCTATGGAATCTTCGGCGTCGAGCTGTTCGTCGCCGGTGAGGAGGTGCTGTTCTCGGAAGTCTCGCCGCGTCCGCACGACACCGGCATGGTCACGCTCGCCAGCCAGCGGCTCTCGGAGTTTGCGCTGCACGTGCGCGCGATCCTTGGGCTGGCACTGCCGCACGGCGAGGTGCCGGTGGATACGCCGGCCGCCAGCGCGGTCGTGCTCGGCGACGCCGACATCGATGGCCCGGTCTACAGCAACGTCGACAGTGCGCTCGCGGTGCACTCGCAGGTCGACCTCAGGCTGTTCGGAAAACCGACGAGCAGCCCCGGCCGCCGGCTCGGCGTGGTGCTCGCGCGCGACGAGAACGTCGACGCCGCTCGCACCCACGCATTCGCAGCTGCGATGCGCGTTCGCGCCGAAACTTAATACGCGGTAATGGCCTGGACGGGGTAAGTGCGTCCTACCACTGCGTAAGATACGCGCTATGGAAAATTCAGTAGCGACGGATTCGCGTGAGTCGGCTCTACAGGATCTCGGAGTGGCTTACCGTGACGTCGCGCGTGCACAGCGCCGCTTGCGCGGCCGCGATGCGATGCGCAGTGGCGACATCAGCGCACCGCAGGTCAACCTCTTGTTGCCGCTCGCCGAATTCGGCGCGATGTCGTCGGGACAGCTCGCCGAAGCGGCGGGGCTGACGCCGGCGACAACCACACACATGCTCGACCAGCTCGCTGCTGCCGGTGTGGTGGAGCGTGAGCGCTCGGACGCTGACCGGCGCGTCGTCGTCTCACGACTGACCGAACAGGGCGAGCAGATGCTCGAACGGCGCCGCCAGCAGATGACGCTGGCGTGGAACGAAGCGCTCGAAGGACTCGACGAAGAGGAACTCGCCGTCGCGACCAAGGCGCTGGACCGCATCACAGAGTTCGTAAACCAGCTCTAGCGACGGTCACACAGTCAGGATCAGCTTGCCCGTCGTGCCGCGACTGCGCAGTGCTTCGTGCGCGGCGCGCGCCTCGGCCAGCGGGTAGCCGTCGCCGACGATCACCTTCAGCTCACCGGACTCGATCAGCGAAAGCAGGTCGTTGACCGACTCGTCCATCATTCCGGCCGCCGCCGCGTGGACGAGCCAGAAGCCGATCACCGCGCGGCTCGTGCCCATCAGCATGCCCGGATCGATCGGCTGCGGCGCGACGCGCCCGGCCTGGCCGTAGGCGACCATCCGCCCGAACGGCGCGAGCGCCTTGAGGCCTTGGTCGAAGGTCGGCCCGCCGACCATGTCGAGGATGATGTCGACCTTCTTGCCGCCGTTGGCCTCGACCAGCGCCGCCTTCATGTCGTCGGCGCGCGAGTCGACCGCGACATCGGCGCCGAGCTCCAGCGCAAGCTCGCGCTTCTCGTCTGACGAGGCGCTGGCGATCACGTTCCCGGCGCCCCAGCGCTTCGCAAGTTGCACGGCGATCGTGCCGACGCCGCCGCCCGCGGCGTGCACCACGACGGACTCACCCTCACTCATCCGCGCGGAAGTCTTCAGCAGGTGCCATGCGGTCGAGCCCTGGATCAAGGTCGTCAGTGCCTGCCCGTCGCTGACCGCTTCGGGCACGTCCCACGACACCTGCGGCCAGGCGACCGCCTTCTCGGCGTAGCCGCCGCCGGCGAGCAGTGCGACCACGCGGCGGCCGTCGGCGGTGGTGCCGACCGCCTCGCCGCCGGGAATCAGCGGCAGCTGCGACGGCGCGAGGTAGCTGTTCTCAACCTGGTGGGTGTCGGCGTAGTTCACGCCCACCGCGCTGACATCGATCAACAGGGCGCCTTCGGGGGCGACTGGGTCGTCGACCTCGACGAGCTGCAGAACTTCCGGGCCACCGAACTCAGTCACTTGGATCGCTTTCATGGCGCTCAGTCTCCCAGACCCGGCAGCTTGTTGGCGTCGCGATCGCGCAGCGTCGTCAGGGCGTTGCCGTACATCCGCTGTTTGATCGTCGAAAGTGTGCCGGCGTCCTTCTCGGCGAGCTCGCCGGCGCGGGCGATCGCCGCCGGCAGCACGTCGGCCTCCGGCACCGCCTGCTGCACGATCCCGGCCGCGACCGCGTCGGGACCGCCGTAGCGGCGGCCGGTCGTCAGCGCCGCGTGCGCCGTGGGCTGCGGCAGGCGCGCCATCAGCAGCGCATTCATGCCGGGAGTGAAGGGAATTCGGATGTCGACTTCGGGCAGGCACCAGTAGCCGCGGTCCTCGCGCATTATCCGCTGGTCGGCTGCCATCGCCAGCATCGCACCGGCGGCGAAGCAGTGGCCCTGAATCGCGCAGACCGTCGGCACGCCCAGCTCGAGCACGCGCGCGAACAGTCCGTGCACGTCGACGATGAAGTCGTTGACCTTCGACACGTTCGCGGCGAACCACTCGAGGTCGAGACCGTTGGACCAGACCTTGCCCGAGGCGCTGAGCACCAGCGCGCGCGGCGCCTCGCCGGCTTCAGCGACGTCGAGCGCGTCGTTGACGCCGCCGACCCAGTCGGGGTTAAAGCGGTTTTCGTCGTCGCCGAGATTCAGGACGAAGACGCTTCCGTTGCGTTCGAGCGATGGCACGATCAGCCTCCGGTTTGCCGGTTTAAAGTTTCCGAACCGTCGGCGATCATATGGCAGATCTTGGGCGACGAAGGCAAATCCAGCGCGCTGTGGCGCGAGCCACTTGCGGTTTTCACCGGCGGCGTCGCCGGCACACTGCTGCGCGCCGGCCTGCTCGAAGCGTTTCCTGTGCATCCCGGCGCTTGGCCGTGGCCGACCTTCATCGCCAACGTCGCCGGCTGCGCGATGCTCAGCTTCGTGATCACGCACCTGCGTGTCAACGGCGGACCCTCGGTGCGGCTGGCGCTGCTGGGCACCGGCTTCTGCGGCGCGCTGACGACGTTCTCCACGTTGCAGGTCGAGCTCTACGACCTGCTCGATGCAGGTGAGTCCGGCACCGCGGTGGTCTACCTCGGCACCAGCATCGCGCTCGGGCTGCTCGCCGTCGCGTTCACACGCCGAGCCGTCGAGCGTGGCAGGGAGCTCGCGTGAACAGTCCCGCAGTCGTCATCGGCGTCGCGCTGCTCGGCGGCCTCGGCGCCGTCGCGCGGTATGCGATCCACTCCGCCGTCGTAAGGGCGAACGCTGCCGACTTCCCGCTCGGCACGTTCATCGTCAACGCGCTCGGATCGTTCGCCGGCGGACTGCTGCTCGGCGCCGCGGCGGGCCACGACGCCCACTGGCTGATCGCCGTCGGCTTCCTCGGCGCATTCACGACGTTTTCGACCTGGATGTTCGAGAGTGAGCGCCTGGCCGCCGACGGTTACGCGCGCACGGCCGTCGTCAACATCGTCTTCAGCAGTGCCGTTGGTCTCGGCGCGGTCGCGCTCGGCGTGGTCGCCGGCCACGCGCTCTGAGTTCGTTACGCGCTTGGCGTGACGACGAGACCGCCAACGGCTGCAGCGACCTCGTCGATCGCGGCGAGCGCGCCTTCGCTGAGCGGTCCAAAGCCCAAGAAGCCGTGCGGCAGCGTGTCGTAGTGCAGGTGCGTCGTCGGCACGCCCGCGGCCGCGAGTTTCGCCGCGTACGCCTTGCCCGCGTCGCTGAGCACGTCGTACTCGGCAGTCGCGACGACGGCGGGCGGCAGACCGGCCAGATCCTCGGCCAGTAGTGGCGACATCCGTGGGTCGCTGCGGTCGATGTCGCCCTGGATGTACGCCAGGTCGAACATCTCGGCCGCGGTGCGTGTCAGTACCGGGCCATCAGCGTGCGCTTCGTATGACGGATACTGATTGACGAAATCGACGACCGGGTACAGCAGCAGCTGCCCGCTGAAGCCCGGTGACCGGCCGCGCATCTGCTGTGCGACGACCGCGGCAAGGTTTCCGCCGGCGCTGTCGCCGGCAACGATCACGTTGGCTGGATCGCGGCCCAGTGAGTCGACGTTGGAAAGCGTCCACTCCGCCGCCGCGAGCGCGTCGTCGACGCCCGCCGGGAACGGATCTTCCGGTGCCAGCCGGTAGTGCACGCTCAACACGGTTGCGCCGGATTTCTCGGCCAGTGTGCGCGCCTGAAAGTCGTACGACTCGATGTCTCCAACGACAAATCCACCGCCGTGGATGAACATCATCGTCGTGGTCGGCGCGTCGCCGTGCGGCCGGTAGACGCGCGCGGGCAGATCTCCAGCCGCGCCCGGCACGGTCGAGTCTTCGATCGCGGCCAAGTCCGCCGGCGGCTGCGCGTCACGCAAGGCGACGGTCAGCGTGCGAAAGGTCGTGCGCGCGGTCTCGACGTCGCCGACCGGCAGAGCGATGCCGCCGGGGATGTTGTCCACCAACATCTGGATCTGCGGATCGAGCATCGGCTAGTCGTCCGCGCCGTGCACGACCAGCAGCGGACGCTTGCTGATGTGCACCAGCTTGTGCGGGATCGATCCGAGGATCGCGCCCTTGAGCGGCGAGTCGCCGTAGCTGCCGACGACGATCATGCGCGCGTCGAGCTGGTCGGCGACGCCGACCAGCGCTTCGACGGCCTCCGTGTCGACGAGCTTCAGCTCGCCATCGGCACCGGCCGCCGCGACGCGGTCGAGTGCCTGCTTCCCGAGGTCTTCGCCGAGCTCTTCGAGCGCGGCGCGGTGGTCTTGGATCTCGCCGCCGATGCGCGCCGGCTCGTAGCCGAATACGACGGTGACCCGGTCGTTCAGTTCCTTCGCGAGCTTCGCCGCTTCGTCAACCGCGGCGAAGGCGCAGCTGGAGCCGTCGATACCGACAACGATCGAACCCATGCTCAATCCTCCTCTGCCGCGAAGCTTGCCTCCGCGACCTTTTCGCCGGTCAGGATCGCGGGGTCCGCGACTTCCGGCTTGCGGTTGAAGAACTCGGGATTCTTCATCGAGTAATAGATCATGTAGACGAGGCCGATCAGCAAGAAGATGATCGTGATCATCAGTGGCGGGCCGACACCAAACCACGAGCTACCCGACTCCGAGTTGGCGGGACTCGCCAGGTCGTAGGCGCTCTTGAAGAAAATGCCTGTGAGCATCAGACCGCCGAGCACCGGCGAGACGCCGATGAAGAAGAAGTTCTTCGCGCTCTTGGTCAGCTCCTTGCGGTAGTAGATCGCGCAGGCGAATCCCGTGATGCCGTAGTAGAAGGCGATCATCAATCCGAGCGCGGCGATCGAGTCGAAGAGGATGTTCGTCGAGACCAAAGTGAGGCCGACGTACCAGGCGATCGAGGCGATTCCCATCACCCAAGTCGAGAAGTACGGCGTGAAGTAGCGGGTGTGCACCTCACCGAACTTCGCCGGCAGCGCCTTGGCGCGCGCCATCGACAGCGACGTGCGGGCGGTCGGCAGGATCGTCGTCTGCGTCGAGGCCGCCGCCGAAGTTAAGACTGCGATTATCAAGATTTTGTCGAGTGGCGATCCGAAGACCTCTCCGCCGACCACCGAGAGCACGTCGTCGGCGTTGTCGACCAGCTGTTGCACGCCGCCGTAGGCCTGAGCTGCGACCGACACGATCACATACACCGCGACGAGGATCAGCGTCGCGGCGAGTGCGCCAAGGCCGGGGGTGCGCGAAGAGTCCTTCGTCTCTTCGTTGACGGTCACCGTCGAGTCCCAGCCCCAATAGATGAACACCGCGACGAGAACGCCGGAGACCATCGCGCTGAAGCTGCTGATCTCGAACGGGTTGAACCACGAGAGAGAGGGCTTGACAGAGTTCGGCGGCGGGTCGGCGTAGACCTTGACGAGCGCGGTGATCGCGAATGCGGCCAGGGTCGCCAGCTCGGCTGCGAGTAGGAAGTTCTGTGTGCGTGCGGACAGCTCGACGCTGCGCGCGACGATCCAGGTCATGATCAGAATCCACAGCACACCGACTGTCGTGACCGCCCACGTTGAGTCAGCCGCTGCCTGCCAGCCGACCAGCAAGAACGAGTAGAGGCCCGCGATCTGCGCCAGGTTCGCCATCACGATCACGTCGGCGACGACGATCGCCCAGCCGCCCACCCAACCGGTGCGCGGGCCCATCGCCTTTGTGACCCAAGTGAACGTGGTGCCGCAGTCCGGGTCGGCGCGGTTCATGTAGTAGTACGACGTCGCGATGAACAGCATCGGGACAAACGCGAGGATCATGATCGCCGGACTCTGTGCACCGACCGCGGCGGCTACGAAGCCGAGCGAAGCGGCGAGGCTGTAGCCCGGGGCGGTGGAGGCGACACCGATGACGGTGCTGGAAACGAAACCGATCGCGTTCTTCTTGAGGCCCTTGTCCCCAACCTCGACCGCGGTGTCACGAGGTTCTGCCGCAACCGGCTGACCTGACGCAAGCTCGCTCATAAACGCACGCCTCCTATGTGTCCCTCCGGCGATATGACGCCTCGAATTGCACTGCGTCTACTCACCGGTTTTGTAAAGACCACTCTACGGGTTTGCGCGGCGTGATGCGCGGCGGATTGGCCGTCCAGACGACGGGTCTGCCCGGCCGCGGTTTCATATACGCTGGCTGAAGAGGCCCGAAAAGGACGGTGCAAAGTGGCTATGACAGCTAGCGATCAACCGGCGGGCTCGCAGGAGAGCTCGGCCGAGCTGCAAGAACTCGCAAAGCGGCATCTGTGGATGCACTTCACGCGAATGGGGGGATTTGTCGAACACGACATCCCGCTGATCGTGCGCGGCGAAGGGTGTTATGTCTACGACGATAAGGGCAAGCGCTACTTCGACGGCCTGTCGGCGCTGTTCTGTGTGAACGCCGGTCACGGCCGCGCGGAGTTGGGCGAGGCCGCCGCGAAGCAGGCCGCCGAGCTCGGCTTCTATACGAACTGGAGCTACGCGCACCCGCGCTCGATCGAGCTGGCCGCGAAGATCGCCGAGCTCGCACCGGGCGACCTCAACCGTGTCTTCTTCACCTCGGGTGGCAGCGAGTCGGTGGAGTCGGCTTGGAAGATGGCGAAGGCGTACCACAAGCTCACCGGCAACCCGCTGAAGACGAAGGTGGTCGCGCGCGATCTCGCCTACCACGGCACCACGCACGGCGCGCTTTCGATCACCGGCATCACGTCGTTGCGCTCCGAGTTCGAACCGCTCACGCCCGGTGTGCGCCACGCGCCGAACACCAACAGCTACCACCACCCGCCCGGCTACAACGAGCTGCTCGCGGCCGATGCGATCGACGAGATCATCGAGTTCGAGGGACCGGAGACGGTCGCCGCCGTGATCCTCGAGCCGGTGCAGAACGCCGGCGGCTGCTTCACGCCGCCGGAGGGCTACTTCCAGCGTGTGCGCGAGATCTGCGACAAGCACGACGTGCTGCTGATCTCCGACGAGGTGATCTGCTCGTGGGGCCGTCTCGGCTACTGGTTCGGTCACGAGCGCTTCGGCTACTCGCCGGACATCGTCACGACCGCGAAGGGCATCACGTCGGCCTACGCGGCGATGGGCGCCGTGATCGCGACCGACAAGGTCGCCGAGCCATTTCTGCACGGCACGTCGTCGTTCACTCACGGCATCACGTTCGGGGGCCATCCGATCAGCGCGGCCGTCGCGCTGGCGAACATCGAGATCTTCGAGCGCGAGGGCATCTGCGAGCACGTGCTCGCAAAAGAAGGCGAGTTCCGCGGCATGCTCGAGGGGCTGCGCGACCTGCCGATCGTTGGCGACGTGCGCGGCGCCGGCTACTTCCACGCGATCGAGTTGGTGAAGGACAAGGAGACGCGCGAGACCTTCGACGACAACGAGTCCGAGTCGCTGCTGCGCGGATTCCTCTCCAACGCACTGTTCGAGAACGGCCTGATCTGCCGCGCCGATGATCGCGGCGATCCGGTGATCCAGCTGTCACCGCCGCTGATCGCCGACACAGAGCATTTCCAGGAGATCGAGGACGTGCTGCGCAGGGTCCTGACCGAGGCGTCGGAGCGCATGCAGTTGGACGGCGCGGCGGGGGCGCCCGCAAGCGACCAAGCCCTGCGCCGCGAGTCATGACGAAATCGCTGACCGTCGGTGGCCTTGCCGTCGGGGTGTTGGGCGCCGGCGGCACGATCGCACCGCCGATCGTGCGCGACCTTGCCGCCTCGGACGAGGCGTCTTCGCTTTTGCTGCTGGACCTCGTTGAAGAGAAGGCACGCGCGACGGCCGAGCAGCACGGCGGCGGCAAGGCCGAGGCGCGCGGCGTCGACGGCCGCGAGCCGGGCGCGCTGGCCGCGGCGCTGGCAGAGGTGGACGTGCTGGTCAACTCGGCGAGCTACCGCATCAACGTCGATGTGATGCGCGCGTGTCTTGAATCCGGCACGCACTACATCGACCTCGGCGGGCTCTACTGGGTCACCGCTAAACAGCTCGAGCTGGACGCGGCGTTCCGCGACGCGGGCCTGCTGGCGCTGCTCGGCATGGGCTCGGCGCCCGGCAAGACGAACGTGATGGCGGCTGTCGCGATGGACGCGCTCGGCGGCGACACCGACCGCATCGACGTGACCGCAGGCGGCCGCGATCTGGCGCCGCCGGCCGGCTTCGCGCCGCCGTACGCGGTGCAGACCTTGCTCGACGAGTTGACGTTGAACCCGATCGTGCTGCGCGAGGGCGAAGCGGTCGAGATCGAGCCGCTGACCGACGCCGGCATCATCGACTTTCCCGACCCGATCGGCGACGCACCGGCGATCTACACCCTGCACTCCGAGCTGCTCACTTTCGGCAAGAGCTTCGGCTGCGAGGAGTGCACGTTCCGGCTGTCGCTGGGACCGGTGGTGCTCGATCGCCTCAAGCAGCTGACGACGGCGTCGCCCGAGCAGGTGGCCGAGGCCGCCGCGGCCGCGCTGAAGCCGTCGCGCGAGACCGTCTCGTTCCACTTGATCGACGCCTACAAGGACGACCGCCATGTGCGGGTCGCCTGCAAGACGTCGCCGATTCCCGAGTGGGGCTTCGGTGGCAGCGTCGTCTCGACCTCCGCGCCGGCCGCGGCCGCCGTGCGGCTGCTCGCGCGCGGCGAACTTTCCGCGACCGGCGCGCTGCCGCCGGAGGACTGCGTGCAACCGGAGGCGTTGTTCGCCGAGCTGGAGACACGCGGCGCGGAGTTCACTGTCACCGAGTACGAACCGCAGGGGGCGTAGATGAAAGTTGGCGTGCCGACAGAGATCAAGTCCGACGAGTACCGCGTGTCGCTGACCCCGGTCGGCGTGCGCGAGCTGGTCGATCGCGGTCATGAGGTGCTTGTGCAGTCCGGCGCCGGCGACGGCAGCGCTCTGCCCGACGCTTCATACGTGGAGCAGGGCGCGAAGATCCTGCCCGACGCCGAAGCCGTGTTAGGTGAGGCCGAGTTGATCCTTGGCGTCAAGGAGCCGCAGTCGTCGGAGGTCGCGATGCTGCAGCCGCACCACACTCTGTTTACTTACCTGCATCTCGCGCCCGTGCCCGATCTCGCCAAGGGACTGGTCGACAGCGGCGCCACCTGCATCGCCTACGAAACGGTCGAGGACAAGCTCGGCCGGCTGCCGCTGCTGGCGCCGATGAGCGAGATCGCCGGCAAGCTCGCCACGCAGTCCGGCGCGTTCATGCTCGAGCGCCCGCTCGGCGGCCGCGGCATCCTGCTCGGCGGTGTGCCCGGCGTGTCGGCCGCCAACGTGATGGTGATCGGTGGCGGTGTCGTTGGTATGAATGCGGCGATCATCGCGATCGGCATGCAGGCCGACGTCTTCACCTTCGACCGCTCGATCGAGCGGCTGCGCGAACTGGAGGTGATCTTCGACGGCCGCGCATCGACGGTTTACAGCTCGACGCTCTCGATCGAACAGATGCTGCCGTTCGTCGATCTGGTGATCGGCGCGGTGCTGGTGCACGGCGCGAAGGCGCCGCACGTGATCACGCGCGAGCAGCTCTCGATGATGAAGCCCGGCGCCGTGCTCGTGGACGTCGCGATCGACCAGGGCGGCTGCTTCGAAACCTCCAGGCCGACGACGCACAGCGACCCGACCTACGAGGTCGACGGGATCGTGCACTACTGCGTCGCGAACATGCCCGGCGCGGTGCCGATCACTTCAACGTTTGCACTCACCAACGCGACGCTGCCCTACGTGATTGCGCTCGCCGACAAGGGTCCGAAGGCCGCGATGGAGGCCGACCCCGGGTTCGTGCCCGGCGCCAACGTCGTTGCCGGCCAGATCACCAACCAGCCCGTCGCCGAAGCGGTCGGCATGCCGTACACGCCGCCGCTCGAACTTCTCTGACTCAATTGGATTGAAAGGAACCACCACCATGGCCACGACAATCGAGAACTTCATCGGCGGCAAGACCGTCGCGCCGGGCGACGCCGAAGACGTCGTAAATCCGGCGAACGGCGAAACGATCGCCTCATCGCCGCTCAGTGGAAAGGCCGACGTGGACAGCGCGGTCGCGTCGGCGAAGAAGGCGTACGAGGGCTGGTCGAACGCCACGCCGCAGGACCGTTCGCTGGCGCTGCTGAAGATCGCCGACACGATCGAGTCGCGTGGCGACGAGTTGGCGGCAATCGAAAGCCTGAACGTCGGCAAGCCGATCGAGTACGCCAAGGAAGAGATCCCACAGGTCGTCGACTGCCTGCGCTACTTCGCCGGCGCCGCGCGCAATCTTGAGGGCCGCGCAGCCGGCGAGTACATGGCGGGCTACACCTCGATGGTCCGCCGCGAGCCGATCGGCGTGGTCGGCCAGATCGCGCCGTGGAACTACCCGCTGCTGATGGCGGTCTGGAAGATCGGCCCGGCGCTTGCGGCCGGCAACACGATCGTGCTGAAGCCCAGCGAGTTCACGCCGATGAGCTCGGCGCTACTGGCCGAGATCGTCGCCGAGCACACGCCGGAGGGCGTGTTCAACGTGATCTACGGCCACGGCGATCCGGCCGGACAGGCGCTGGTCACGCACCCCGACGTTGCGATGGTTTCGCTGACTGGTTCGGTCGGCACCGGCAAGTGGATCGCCGCCGCGGCGGCCGACACTCTGAAGCGCGTGCACCTCGAGCTCGGCGGCAAGGCACCGGTGATCGTCTTCGACGACGCCGATCTCGAGGCGGTCGTGGAGGGCGTGCAGATCGGCGGCTACTACAACACCGGCCAGGACTGCACCGCGGCCAGCCGCGTGCTCGCAGGCCCGAAGATCCACGACGACTTCGTCGCCGAACTGGCAAAGGCCGCCGAGGCACTGAACGTCGGCGACCCGACCAGCGCCGACACCGAGATGGGCCCGCTCGTCTCGGCGGTCCAGCGCGAGCGCGTCGAGGGCTACATCGAGCGCAAGCCGGACAACGCGGAGATCGTCACCGGCGGCGCCGAGCCCGACGGCCCCGGCTTCTTCTACAAGCCGACCGTGGTCGCCGGCCTCAAGCAGGACGACGAGATGGTGCAGCGTGAGATCTTCGGTCCGGTCGTCACCGTGCAGCAGTTCGACAGCGAGGAGCAGGCGATCGAGTACGCGAACGGCGTCGACTACGGCCTCGCCGCGTCGGTCTGGACGCGCGACGTCGGCCGCGCGATGCGCGCGGCGAAGGCGCTGGAGTTCGGCGCGGTCTGGATCAACGACCACATGCCGTTGGTGTCCGAGATGCCGCACGGCGGTTACAAGCAGTCCGGCTACGGCAAGGATCTATCGATGTACTCCCTGGAGGACTACACCGAGATCAAGCATGTGATGGTGAACTTGGCTTAATCGCTAGGCCGGCATCGAGCCGACCGCGAGGATGTACTCGCCCGGGCCGATGAATGTGCCGTCGTCGGCGATGTTGAACTCGTTGTAGTGCCCGACCAGCCCGGCGCGTAGCTCGTCCCACTTACCTTGCGGTTCGAGCGCCTCTTTGGCGAACAACACAGGGCCGAGCGCGCGCTCGTTGTACGAGACCCATTCCTCGACCGAGTCGGCGGTGAAGTCGCAGGTGTGGCGGCTGAACGTCAGCTCGGCGCCGCTGCCGTCGAACATCTCGCGGATGTGGTCCTCGCTGCCCCAGGTGATCGGCGGCTCGACGCCCGGCGGGGGCGGCGGCATGTGTGCGCCCATCACTTGGAAGAGTTTTCCGTTCATGCCCTCGGGGGTCCACGCGGTCATGGCGAAGTGGCCGCCCGGCTCGCAGACGCGCACCATCTCGTCGGCGGCGACCTTGTGGCGCGGCGCGAAGATGATGCCGAAGACCGAAGCGACGAGCTTGAAGGCGTCGTCTTCGAACGGCAGGTCCTCGGCGTCGCCTTCGATGAATTCGATGTCCACACTTGCGTCGGCGGCGCGAGTGCGCGCCACTTCAAGCAGTTCGGGCGTGATGTCCAGGCCAACTACCTCGACGCCGCGCTGCGCGGCGGGAATCGCGAGGTTGCCGGTGCCGGCGGCGATGTCGAGCAGGCGGTCGCCCGACTGCGGGTCGAGCGCGCCCAGCGTTTCGCCGGAAGCGGGAAGGATGTACTTGGCGAGATCCGGGAAGTCTCCGGCCGCCCACATTGCTTTTTGGGTGTCTTTGATTGCGGTGAGATCCATGGGCGCCATCCTACGCAAAACTCGGCATCGCTGCAGCGCCGGCTGTATATTCGAAACGACGCTCGTGTCGCTACTCAAAAGGGGACAGAAATGACTGCCGAACCGCCGCTCCCGTCGATCAAGCTGATTGTCGCCTATCTGCGAATCGCCTTCGACGCGGTCGCGATGGTCGTCGTGGCGTCGGCGATGTGGGTCGTCGTGCCGCTTGTCTGGCTTTTTGTCGGCTCGATGGTGGAGGCGCACACCGGATCGAAGGTGTTCGCCGTGTTCGTGATGTATTTCGGCGTCGTCCTACTCGCGGCGGCGATCGTCAAGCTGCTCAGCAACCTCGATCACGCCTGGCGCGACGCGGTTGAGCGGCTGCGCGAAGAGGCGCCGAAGCGCTCGCCGCTCGAACCCGTGCTCGTGATCCTCACTGCGATCGCGATGATCGGCTGTGGGACCTGGATGGGGATCGGCGGCGGCTGCGCGTCGGCACCGCAGGTCTGTCCGCTCTAGCGCGGCTTAGGTCTGCTGCTCCGGCAACTTGCCGCCGCCCGCCTGGGCGCCGGCGAACTCCTGCGGCGGCTCGACGTTGAGCTTCGGCAGGACGCGTCCGAGCCAGCTCGGCATGTACCACG
Source organism: Solirubrobacterales bacterium (assembly GCA_050696815.1). Taxonomy (GTDB): domain Bacteria; phylum Actinomycetota; class Thermoleophilia; order Solirubrobacterales; family JACPNS01; genus JACPNS01. Next base: position 23,704 of record JBOGYW010000017.1, read on the forward strand.
CCGATTTGCCGAGGATCGCCATCACCGCCGGCACCAACGCCGAGCGGATGAGGAAGGCGTCGAGGAAGATCGTCGTCGCCAGCGCGACTCCGAACAGCTTGGTCACCAGGTCGTTCGAGAAGAACGCGAACGACGCGAACAGCGCGATCATGATGATCGCGGCCGCGGTGATCACGCCACCTGTAGCCGACACGCCCTCGACCACGGCTTCCTCGGCGTCGTGGTGCTTCTCCCACTCCTCGTGCACGCGGCTCATCAGAAAGACCTCGTAGTCCATCGAGAGCCCGAAGACGATCGCGAAGACCATCACGGGCAAGAACGCGATGATCGGTCCGGTCGAATCGACGCCGATCAGGCTCGCTCCCCAGCCCCACTGGAAGATCGCGACGGTCACGCCGAACGCGGCCATGATTCCCAGCAGGTTCATCACGACCGCCTTGATCGGGATCGCGATCGAGCGGAACACCATCATCAGCAGCAGTGCGCTCAGCAGCACGACGGCGCCGATGAACAACGGCAGCTTGTTTGAGATCTGCGTAGAGAAGTCGTCAAAGATCGCGGTCACTCCGGCAACGTGAGCCTTGCCGCCGGCCTCGTTGATCGGCGCGACGTCGGCGCGGATGCGCGCGACCAGCTCGTTGGTGTGCGTGCTCTGTGGCGACGTCGTCGGGAAGACGGAGATCATCGCGATCTTGCCGTTCGGACTCTCGGTCGGCGGGAAGGCCTTGGCGACGCCCTTGTCGTCCTTGATCTGCTGGTAGGCCTGGTCGATCTTGTCCTGGCCGGCGGAGCTGTCGATCACGATCTGCAGCGGTCCGTTGAAGCCCGCACCGAAGCCCTTGGCCAGGATGTCGTAGGCCTGGCGGGTGGTGAAGTCCTTCGGGTCGGTACCGGAGTCGGCGACGCCGAGGTTCATCGAAAACGCGGGGATCGCAAGTACCGCGAGTATCAGGGCCGTGCTGATCGCGACCGGCCACGGGTGGCGCTGCACGAAGCTGCTCCAGGAGTGCCAGCGCGGGTGGGCGTTCTCGCCGTCGTCGAGCTGGCCGTGCGAGCGGTGCGGAACCGGCAGGCGCACGAGGGCGAGCAGCTTCTGCGGGATCCAGATCACGAGGCTATACAGCAGAAGCGACAGCGGCAGAAGGATGAGTGCCATGAACGGCAGCAGGATCCAGCCGACGAGCGTGTCCGGAAGGCTGCGCTCACCTCTGCCCTTGGCGTTCGTCTTGATCGACGCGAGCAGCGTCTTGAAGTAGGGGTCGTTGATGCGCGCGCCGGCGGTCACCAGCAGCGCCGGCAACAGCGTCAGCGACGCGATCATCGTGAACAGCACGGTCATCGACGCGGCGAGCGCCGGGCCGTAGAGGAAGTTCATTCCAACCAGGAACAGCCCGAGGATCGCGATCATCACGGTGATTCCGGCGAACAGCACCGCGCGGCCAGAGGTGTCCATCGACAGGATCACTGACTCAGTCGGTCCCATTCCGAGTCGCATGTTCTGGCGGAATCTCGTGACCACGAACAGCGCGTAGTCGATGCCCACGCCGAGTCCGATCATCACCGAGAGGAACGTGGCGAACTCCGCCGTGTTGATCAGGTTCGACAGTACGCCGATCATCGAAATCGACGACGTCACGGCGATGATCGCGGTGATGATCGGCATGCCCATCGCGGTGAAGGTGCCGAACATGATGAACAGCACGAGCATCGCGGCGATCACGCCGAAGACCTCGGCGCCGCCGCTCTCGGACTGCGAGGCGAACTGGCAGGGGCCGCCGCCGCACTCCACGCGCAGGCCGCTGGACTCGTCGCGCGTGTCGTTGACGATCTTGATCACCGGGTCGACGTGCGTCTTGAGGTTGGTCTGGGTGATGAACTCACTCCAGTTGATCGTCGCGAAGGCCGTGCTGCCGTCGGGCGAGATCTGCCCGGCGCCTTCCTTGCTGTACGGCGAGACGATCGTGCCGACGCCCTTGACCTTCGCGATCTTGGCGAGTGCGGCCTCGATCTGCGCTTTGACGGCCGGGTCTTTCACGCCTTTCTCACTGCTGAAGACGAACTGGCCGGTGTCGCCCGACTGCGCCGGGAAGTTCTTGGCCAGCATGTCGTAGGCCTGCTGCGAGTCGGACTTCGGCGGTTTGAAGTCTTCGTTGAAGTCAGTGCCGATTGCACCGGCGGCGATGCCGGTGCCGATCAGGACGGCGATCCAGGTGAGCACCACGAACTTGCGGTGGCGCGATATCCAGGTGGCGAAAGAACGCATGCGGGAAAAATCTCCTAGGGGTCAGGTTAAGGGGGGTGAACTGCTGCTGCGGCAACAAAGCGAAGGTTACGAAAGATCTCGCAACCTTCGCTGGTTGGCCGGTGATCTTCAGTTGTCTTGCGGGGTGTCGTCGGCGAGGATGCCGTAGATCTTCTTCCTCGCGTCCGCGAGGATTTCGGCGACGCGCTTGGCGTCGGCCTCGCTGCCATTGTGCATGACTTGGCCGACAGCCCCCATCAAGGGGCGGATCTGGTCGCGCAGGCCGCGTAGGCCTTCACCGACCTTCTCGTCGAGTTCGGCCCACGGCTCGCCGAGCTGCTCGAGGTGCTCCTCGACGTGCTTCTTGCCTTCGGCGGTGAGCACAAAGACCTTGCGGCCTTCGGATTCGTCGGCCTTGACGAGCGCCTCATCCTCGAGTTGGGCGAGCGCGGGGTAGATCGAGCCGGGGCTCGGGCGCCACGCGCCGTCGCTGCGCTCCTCGATCTCCTGCATCAACTGGTAGCCGTTGCGCGGCTCCTCATTGAGCAGGACAAGGATCGCGGCGCGGACGTCGCCGCGCTTGCGCCGGCGTCCGCGGCCGGGACCGCCGAAGCCGCGCGGGCTGCCGAAGTCGCCGGCGCCCCAGGCGCCGCAGTCGCGACCGCCGCGGCGTCCGCGGGAGCGGGGCTGCTCGGCGTCGGTCTCTCCGCGCATCTCCGCGCGGAACGACTCGACCGCCGCCATCTTGCGGCGCTTGAACTCTTGTTTGAACGCGTGGCGTTCTTCGCGTGTGGGACGGCTGTGCGGTTCGCACCAGCCGTGCGTGTGAAGTGGTTGTGCAAATGCATCGTGCATCTCATTCTCCTAACTATCGAATGTCACGATGTGTCAACGATATATCGTTATATATCGCGATATGTTGAGTTGAGATTAAGCGGTTGCGGCTACGGCGAACAGCTGCCACTCGCCGGGAATGCCTTTCAACTCGGTGGCGCCGTGGCTTTGGAACTCCACTCCGGAGCCGACCACAAGGTCTTTGACGGTGCGTGAGACGAGCACTTCGCCGCCCGCTGCACGGGCGGCCACGCGAGCGGCGATGTGCACGGCTAGTCCGGCGATGTCGTCACCGACGAGTTCGCACTCGCCGGTGTGCAGACCGGCGCGCAGTGCGATGCCGAGCGGCTGCACGGCTTCCTCGGCCGCGGTCGCACAGGCCAGCGCGCGGGTCGGACCGTCGAAGATCGCGAGGATGCCGTCACCCGTCGATTTGATTGTTCGGCCGCGATGGCGTTCGACCAGTTCGCGCATCGCCTCGTCGTGTCTGGTGAGCAGTTCGCGCCAGCGCTCGTCGCCGAGTTCCGCCGCCCGATCGGTCGAGCCGACGATGTCGGTGAACAGCACGGTCGCGAGCACGCGGTCGCTGACCGGCGGCGCGATTCCGCCGGTGATGAACTCCTCGATCGGGTCGAAGATCGAGTCGACGTCGCCACTGAACCACAGGTGGTCCTGGCCCTCCAGCTTGATCATCCGGCAGTTGGGGATGCGCTCGGCCATGAACTCTGAGCACGCGATCTGCATCGCGCGGTCGCCCTCGCGGTGCAGCAGCAGCGTCGGCGCCTGGATGCTCGGCAGGATCTCGCGCACGTCGATCTCGGAGAGCGCCTGCATCGTCTGCAGGCCCATCGCCGGGCTGCCGCCGGCTCGTTTGAACTGGCCCCACGCGCGCTCCCACTCGGGATCGCCGAAGTGCGAAGGCGCGAAGACCTCAAGTCCGGAGCCGTCGGCCCAGCCGTCGAGCATGAACGCCGTGAGCTCTTCGCTCTCCCACATCCCTTCGGGCCAGCCCATCGGGTAGTCGGTGTCCTGGGTGTAGCGGGCGGCGGCGCCGTAGAGCACGAGCGAGGCGACGCGCTCGGGATAGGTTGCGGCGAACAGAATCGACAGCGGCCCGCCTTCGGAAACGCCAAAGAGATGCGCTCGCTCGCTGCCGGCGGCGTCCATCACAGCGAGCGTGTCGTCGAGCCGGTCGTCGATCGTCGGCACGTCGCGCATCGGGTCGGACAGGCCGGTGCCACGTTTGTCGAAGCGAATCAGTCGCGAGTAGCGCTCGAAGCGGTGGAGGATCTCGGGGATCCCCGGGGTCAGCCAGTACTGCTCGACGTTCGAGACGAAGCCCGGTAGGAACAGCACGTCCGGTGGCCCGTCGCCCGTCACCTGGAAGGCGACGCTGGCGTCTCCGACGCGCGCGTAACGGGTCTCTGTCTCAGTTTGAGCGGGCATCTGCCTATCGCGACCCAATATACGCGCGCTCAGGCCAGTGCGCGCGGCGGACGAACAGGAGTCCGAATTCCGCCAATCGCTTAGGAATCACGAAAAGCTCCCCAAAGCCCGGCGTTGGACCGTCCAACGCCGGGCTTTGGGGGCGGATTCCGCTTGGCGCAGGGGTCGCTACGCGGGAACCGGCATGCCCTCGAGTCGTCCGGACTCGCGGGCGAAGGCGCCGATCAAGACGCCGACGCAGGCGGCGGCGACGAGGATGCCGGCCTGCACCATCAGCGCCGACTGGAAGCCATCGACGAGGGCTGCGTTGCGGCTGACGCCGGCGGCGACGTGGTCGCCGGTCACGCTGGTCGCGATCGTCACCAGTGCGGCGATGCCGACGGCGCCGCCGATCTGCTGCGAGCTCGTCAGCAGGCCCGAGGCGATGCCAGAGTTGCGCTGCTCGACGCCGCCCGTGGCGACGCCGAGGATCGGCACGAATGCCAGACCAAAACCGGCCGCGATCGTGACCATGCTCGGCATCACGAGGGTCAGGTATCCACTGCCGACGTCGACCTGCGCCATCGCCAGCGTGCCAGCGGCCGCGACGGCCGCGCCGATCACCAGGAACGGGATCGCGCTGAAGCGCTCGATCAGTTTCGCTGTGATTCCACTGAACACACCGAGCGCGACGCTGAACGGCAGCCACGCGGCGCCGGCCTCGAACGGGGAGTAGCCCTTCACGTTCTGCAGGAACAGCGTCACGAAGAAGAACATCGCCAGCAGGCCGGCCGCCGCCAGGAACATGTAGGCGTTGCCGAGTGAGATGTTCGGACGCGAGACCACTGCCGCCGGGACGAGCGGTGATTCCGCGCGGCGCTCGCTGATCACGAAGGCGACGGCGAACAGCGCCGCAATCGCCAGGCCGAACAGCGTCTCGGTGCTGCCCCACGGGCGAGTACTGGTCTCGACGACGGTGTATACGAAAGTGAGCAGTGCCGCGGTGCCTGCGAGTGCGCTCGTCAAGCCCGGAGCGCGCGTGAGCTCGTGGCGCTCACCGGCCGGCACGACGCGAGCCGCTGCGGCCATCGCCACCAGGCCGATCGGCAGGTTGATCCAGAAGATCCAGTTCCAGCTGATCAGGTCGGTGATCGCACCGCCGAGCAGCAGGCCGGTCGCCGCGCCGAGCGCCGTCAGCGAACTCCAGGCGGCGAGCGCGCGGGTGCGCTCCTTTTCTTGCACGAAGGTGGCGAGCAGGATCGACAGCGCCGCGGGCGACATGAACGCGCCGGCCAGACCCTGGGCGCCGCGAGCGACGATCAGCGTGGTCGAGTCTCCGGCGAGGCCGCAGATCGCCGAGGCCGTGACGAACGCCGCCATCGATGCCATGAACATGCGGCGCCGGCCGAGCAGGTCGGCCATGCGGCCGCCGATCAACAGGAAGCCGCCGAACATCAACAGGTAAGCGTTCGGCACCCACGAGAGCTGGGACTCATCGAGTCCGAGGTCGCCGGCGATCGAGGGGAGGGCGACGTTGACGATCGTGTCGTCGATCAACAACATGAACTGCGCGGTGCAGACGATCACGAGGATCGCGAGAGCGCCACGGACTTTGTTGTCGTTGGTGATGGATTTCGTTGACATGGGGATTCTCCAAAGGGAGGACTTGACAGATGAAGTAATTTCTTCTACAGTTGTAGCATAACGTTCTGCAAAAGTCAAGTCAATACCTCCATCACATCGAAACGTCATACTTAGAGGAAGTCATGGAAGCCACCGCGGCAACACGTAGAAGTCCCGCCCCCGAAGCATCCGGCGACCGCCGCGAGCAGCTGCTCGAGGCCGCCGTCCGGGTGATCGCAAACCAGGGGATGCGTGGGCTGACGCACCGCTCGGTGGAGTCGGAGGCAGGCCTGCCGCATGGCTCGACGACCTACTACTTCGGCAGTCGCCACGATCTGACGGTTGCATTGATGCAGTACATGGTCCAGCGCGCGACCAAGAGTGCAGAGCCGATCGCGCGGCAGATGACGCTGGTTCTCGCCGACCGCTCAAAGCCGATCGACATCGAGTCGATCGCTCGCGGGCTGATCCAGTGGATCGACTCAGAAGCCGAGCTCGAGCGCGCGCGCTACGAACTGCAGGTGACGGCGGCGCGCGACCCCGAGATGATGCGGTTGATGACCGAGGCGTGCAACGTGATTCGCCGGATGTGCGAACCGATTGTGATCGCCTCCGGGTCGACCAACCCGGAGCTCGACGCCCAGATCGTGCAAGGGGCGCTCGATGGCTGGATGTTCGACCGGCTGACGCACTCCGAACCCCGCGACGAGACGATCATCAAGGGTCTAACCGACCTGCTCAGCGCGATCGGCGGCCGCTCCGCGGCCTAGCTACCATCGCCCTCGATGTCTGAGGGTGTAGTCACCAAGGAGCGCCGCGGCCACGTATTGGTCGTGGGTCTCAACCGCCCGGAGAAGCGCAACGCCTTCAACCTGGCGATGATGCACGAGCTCGCGCTCGCCTACGGCGAGATCGAGAACGACCCGGAGATCTGGGTCGGCGTCGTGCACGCGCACGGCGACCACTTCACCGGCGGCCTTGACCTTGCGGAGGTCGCGGGCAAGTTCGGCGACTTCGACGAGGTCGTGCCGTCGGGCGGCCTCGACCCGTGGCGCAACGACGGCACCCGCTGGACCACGCCGGTGATCGTCGCCTCACAAGGCCTCTGTTACACCGCCGGCATCGAGCTGATGCTCGCGGCCGACATCCGCTTGGCAGCATCCGACAGCAAGTTCCTGCAGTTCGAGGTGCAGCGCGGGATCTTCCCGTTCGGCGGCGCGATGACGCGTTTTGTGCGCGAGTCCGGCTGGGGTAACGCGATGCGCTGGATCCTGACCGGCGAGGACTTCGACGCCGCAGAGGCGCTGCGGATCGGCCTGGCGCAGGAAGTCGTAGAGCCGGGAGCATTGCTGGACCGCTCGCTCGAGATCGCCGACTACATCGCGACGAAGGCAGCACCTTTGGCCGTGCGAGGCGCGTTGGCCTCGGCGCACAGCTCGATCGACGAGGGCCACGACGCGGCCGTCGCTCACTACGTGAAGGACATCCAGGGCCTGTTCGGCAGCGAGGACGCTCAAGAAGGCTTGAAGTCATTCATCGAGCGCCGCCCCGCCGAGTTCAAAGGGCGCTAGTAGGCCAAGAATCTTGCTTGACCCAACCCCGAGGGGCAGGTCAAGCAAGACAAAACGCTTGGCAATCGGGCGATGCCGGCGCGGGCGGCCGAGCGGCCCGCGCGAGCACCCGAAACTGAATTAGGAGACGACCTTGGCCTTCGCCTTCTCGTACTCCTCGGCGCTGATCGCGCCCTTTTCCTTCAGGTCGTGCAGCTTGGCCAGTTCGTCGGCCGGTGAGCTGGCAACCTGGCGGATGTACGACTCTTGCGCCTTCTGTATCTCTGCCGCTTCTTTGATCGTGCGGTCACGCATGCCGCTGCCGCGGGCGATCAGGTAGACCAGCGCGCTGAAGAACGGGATGACGATCAGGAACAGCAGCCAGATGGCCTTCCACCAGCCGGACAGCTCGTGGTCGCGGAACAGGTCGACGACGATCGCGACGAAGATCCAGATCCAGATGACGAAGAAGAAGATCTCGATCGTCAGGAGCAGTGCGTCTCCTAGATCGAATGATGCAAGCAACAAGTTCATGGGGCCTCTTTACAGGGTTTTGCCACCGGCGAAGTAAGCGACCGAAGGCAGGTGGTAGATGGGCCGGACTATACCGGTGGCTCTGGACCGGGCGGCTCCGGGTAGTGATTAGCGGATTTCGGACGCGATCACGGTAGTGTCCGAAAACCGCTAGAAACGCGGCGCCGCCCGTGTCAACATGGCTTTCATGATCCCACCGTTCGAACAGTGTTACGCCGCCGCCGAGGCAAAAGACGCGCGCTTTGACGGCTGGTTCGTGGGCGCCGTCACGTCGACCGGCATCTACTGCCGGCCGAGCTGCCCGGCGCGCACGCCGAAGGCGGCGAACATGCGCTTCTACCCGACGGCCGCGGCCGCTCAGCAGGCCGGCTTTCGCGCCTGCAAACGCTGCCGCCCCGACGCCGCGCCGGGCTCGCCCGAGTGGGACCTGCGCGCCGACCTCGTCGGCCGCGCGATGCGGCTGATCGCCGACGGCGTGATTGACCGAGAAGGCGTCGGCGGACTGGCGGCGCGGCTCGGCTACGCCGAGCGTCACGTGCACCGTCAGATGGTCGCTGTCGTCGGTGCCGGTCCGCTGGCGATCGCGCGCGCCAACCGCGCCCAGACCGCGCGGATTCTGATCGAGACGACGACGCTGCCGATGACCGACGTCGCGAGCGCAGCCGGCTTTGCGAGCGTGCGCCAGTTCAACGACACCGTACGTGAGGTCTTTGCGGCGACTCCGCGCGAGCTACGGCGCAAGGCCGGCCCGCAGGCCAGTGAGCTGCGCACGGTCACGCTGCGCCTGCGCTACCGCCAGCCGTTCGACTTCGGCGGGATGCTCGGCTTTCTGCGCCTGCGCGCCGTGGAAGGCGTCGAGCACGCCGACGAAACGAGCTACTCGCGCAGCCTGCGACTGCCGCACGGCTCGGGCATCGTCACCGTGACCGACTGCGATGCTGGCTATCTCAACGCCCGCTTCCAGCTCGACGACCTGCGCGACCTCGGCCCGGCCGTGGAGCGCGCGCGCCGGCTGCTCGACCTCGACGCCGATCCCGCGGCCGCCGACACCGCGCTCGCCACCGACAAGGCGCTCAAATCAGTGATCGCCGCCGCGCCCGGCCGCCGCGTGCCCGGCTGCGTCAGCGGCGACGAGCTGGCGATGCGCGCGGTGCTCGGGCAGCAGGTGTCGGTCGCCGGCGCGGTCACTGCCGCGACCAAGCTCACGACCTTGGCCGGCGACAAGCTCAAGCGGCCGGTCGGCGAGATCACGAAGCTCTTTCCGGCCGCCGACTCGATCGCCGCGCTCGATCCGGCGATGTTCGCGATGCCGCGCGCACGCGCGAATGCGCTCGTCGGTCTGGCGGAGACGCTGGCCGGCGGCGAACTCGCGCTCGACGGCGGCGCCGACCGCAGCGAAGTGCGCGAACGGCTGGTTGCTCAGAAGGGCATCGGCGACTGGACCGCCGACTACGTCGCGATGCGCGCGCTGCGCGACCCCGACGCCTTCCTGCCGAGCGACCTCGGCGTCAAGCGCGGCCTCGAACGGCTGGGCCGCGACGGCTCGCCGCGCGCCGCCCTGCAGACCGCGGAAGCCTGGCGTCCGTACCGCGCCTACGCGCTGCAACACCTTTGGTCCATCCCCGCAGAGTCAACTGAAAATCGCAACGGAAAGGCGAAAACATGAGCTTCTACGCGACAACCGATAGCCCGATCGGCGAACTTCTGCTCGCCGGCGACGGCGAGAACATCACCCACCTCTACATGGCCGGCGCCGGCGACTACTCCCATATGTACGAAGGCCGCGAACGCGATCAGGCGATCTTCGCCGACGCCGTCGAGCAGCTCGATCAGTACTTCGGCGGTGAGCTGACGCGGTTCGACCTGCCGCTCGCGCCACGCGGCTCAGAGTTTCAGATCGCGGTGTGGAAGGCGCTGCGCGAGATCCCCTACGGCGAAACCCGCACCTACGGCGAGATCGCCGAGCAGGTCGGCATGCCGCAGGCGGCGCGCGCGGTCGGCACGGCGAACAACCGCAACCCGATCGCCGTGATCGTTCCCTGCCACCGCGTGATCGGCGCCGGCGGCAAGCTCGTCGGTTACGCCGGCGGACTCGACCGCAAGCAGCAGCTGCTGGAGCTCGAGAGCGGCGTGCGTCAGCTCTAGGGACGAATAGGATCGCGCCATGCGCGTACTGGTACTCGGCGCCGGATTCGGCGGGCTGGAGATGACGGCGAAGCTCGCCGAGGAGTTCGGCGACGACGTTGAGATCACGCTCGTCGACAAGACCGAAGCGTTCGTGTTCGGTTTCTCGAAGCTCGACGTGATGTTCGGCCGCACCAGCGTGGATCACGTGAGCCACCGCTACGCCGACATCGTCAAGTCGGGCGTGCGCTTCGTGCAGGCCGAGATCGAGTCGATCGACGCCGCGGCCAAAAGCGCAAAGACCAGCGCCGGCGACTTCGAGGCGGACTTTTTGGTGATCGCGCTCGGCGCGGACTACGACCTCTCCGCAACTCCCGGACTGGCGGAGGGGGGCTACGAGTTCTACACCAACGCGGGCGCGTTCGCGCAGACCCAGCGCATCGCGGACTTCAAGGGCGGTCGCGTGGTGATCGGCGTCGTCTCGGCGCCGTTCAAGTGTCCGCCCGCGCCCAGTGAAACGGCGCTGCTGGTGCACGACACGCTTGTCGCACGCGGCCTGCGCGAAAACTCGTCGATCACGCTGGCGATGCCGTTCGGCCGGCCGATTCCGCCGTCGCCCGACGCGTCGGAGGCACTGGTCGAAGCATTCTTTGAGCGCGACATCGAGTGGCGCGCCGAGACCGGCGTTTCCGCCGTCGACCCGGCGACCAGCACGGTTGCGACGTCAGCCGGCGATGAACTGCCCTTTGACCTCTTCCTCTGCGTGCCGCACCACGTCGCGCCGCAGGTCGTCGTCGACTCGGGCCTGACGGAGGACGGCTGGATCGCGGTCGATCCCTTCACGCTCGAGACGCGCGATCACCCGAACGTGTACGCGGTCGGCGACGTCGCCGCCGTCGGCACGCCGCGCGCCGGCGTGTTCGCCGAAGGCCAGGCGAAGACCGCCGCCGACCAGATCGCCGCGAAGATCCGCGACGGGCAGAGCGACGCCAAGTACGGCGGCCGCGGTGTCTGTTACATCGAGTTCGGCGAGAAGGAGATCGGCATGGTCGACGTCGAGTTCTTCGGCGACAGCAAGTCCGCAGCGCTGGTCGGCCCCTCCGAGCTGTACGTCGCCGACAAGGCTGAGTTCGGCACCAGCCGGATCAAGCGCTGGTTCGGCCGCGACTGGTCGAACGTCTAAGCGATCGGCGAACGCAGCGCGAACTCCAGCTCGAAGCGCGCGTCGGGATCGTCGAGCGCGTCGCCGAGTAGTTCGCGCAGCCGCGCCATCCGGTAGCGCACGGTCTGAGCGTGCACGTGCAGCTCCGCGGCCGCGGCCGGCACGTTGCCGTCGTGCCGCAGCCAGGCGAGCAGCGTGTCGTTGAGCCGCCGCCGCGAGTGTGGCGTCTCGGCATTTAAGGGTGCGAGCCGTTCGGCGACGATCTCGGTCGCCAGCAGCGGGTCGGCGCGGGTGATCAGCTCGATGCGGTGCTCGTCGGCGGCGACGATGCCGGGCAGTTCGCGTTCGGCGCCGAGCCGCAGCGCCGCGAGCGCGTGCTGGTAGGAACGCGGCGTCTCGGCAGGAGCTCCGATGCTGCCCATCCCTGCCTCGAACGTCGCGAAACCACGCGTCAGCTGGCCGCGTCGGCCCGGCCCCTCGGGGTCCGGCACCAATGCGATGAACAGCTCGCTGGTGAGCGTGAAGATCGAGTCCTGTGGCAGTCGCGCCGCCGGTGCGCGGCCGAGCGCCTCACGCCAGAGCACGACCGTGAGCTTCTCCGGCACACGCCAGCGCGCGATTTCTGCGGTTTGGAGCAGAGCACGCTTGTCGGTGCCGATCGTGCCCAGCGTCAGCAGTTCGATCAACTCGCCGCGGCGGATGTCGAGCTCGCCGGCGCGCTCGGCCTGCGCCTGGGCGTAGCCCTCGGCCGACTCCGCCGAGAGCGTGTCGATGTAGGCGAAGATCGACTCGGCGAGCAGGTTGGTGTCCTTCTGCGTCAGCCCGGCGCCGGCGCTCTGGTCGGCGAGTCGCGCCCACGCGACCTGCGCGCCCAGTCGATAGGCGGCCAGCAGCGAACCGATCGATCGGCCGGCGTCGAGCTCGCCGCGACCGAGCGCCACGTAAACGCGGCGGCCCTCCTCGCGCATCGGGGTCGCCGGGTCGCGCACCATCGCCGTGAACTGGCGCAGCGCCTGGTCGACGCCGAGGCGGACGGTGTCGCCGAAAACGCCGCCGAGCGGGCGGGTGTAGGCCGGCACCTCACGGCCGAGCGTCTGCACGATGTCGTCGGCGATCGTCTCGCGCTGCGCGTCCATCAGGTCCGCAGCCGCTTCAGGAAGGCGTTCCCAGGGGTTCGCGCGACGCTGGTAGGCCTGCTGAGAAGCTTCCATCACGTAAAATTTATCACCAAACCCAAAAAAATGCCAAAAACTTGTGGGGCGAAAGTCGAAATCTGTGCAAGATTCATCCGTATATTCATTGCCATGAGTGAATCAGCAGCCCTCCCCCACGCAGAACAGGCTCATCACCACCCTGAGATGAGCAAGCTTGAACAGCGATTCACGATCGCTGCCGTCACAATTCCGTTTCTCGGCTTCATCGCCGCGGTCGCCCTGGCGGCCACTCGCGGCGCTTTCGGCTGGCTTGACCTAGCGATTCTCGTGGTGATGTACGCCTTCACCGGAGCGGGACGGCGAGATCC
>JBOGYW010000018.1:0-36427 GCA_050696815.1 Solirubrobacterales bacterium
GCCCCAAGGCGCTTGCCTTCGCCGCCGGCTGCGATCAGCGCCAGTGGCGCGACAGCAGCGGCAGTCTCCATTCCCTCTCCCCCTGGGATGGAAGCCTTCTTCGTCGCCAGTCTTAGGCCGTGGCCGCCTCGGCCGCGGCGCCTTCCGGCGAAACCAGCAGCGAGTCGACGTGTTCTTCGGCCTCTTCCTCGTCCATGTCGAGCGCGTACATGAACTCGCTCGCGAGGATTCGCTTGGCACGCACGAACATCTGCTTCTCACCCGACGAGAGACCCTTTTCGGCCTCGAGCGCTGCGAGGTTGCGGATCACCTCGGCGAGCTCGAAGATGTCGCCGGTGCGGATCTTCTCGCGGTTGTGCTTGAAACGGCGGTTCCAGTTTCCCGGCATGTCGGAAACTTCGTCCTGCAGCACGTTGACGACCTTCTTGACGGTCGCGTGGTCAATCACGCGACGCAGTCCCGCGACGCCGGTGTTCTCACACGGCACCATCACGGTCATGTCGTTGTGCAGGATCTGAATCGTGAGGTACTCACGCTTCTCGCCGAGCAGGATCTTCTTTTCCTTCTTCAGGACCTTGCCGGCTCCGTGGTGGGGGTAAACAACCTTGTCGCCGACCTTGAACTTGATGTTCGGCGCTTTCGGCGCCAGTTCGAGGTCGTCCAACTCCATATCGATTACTTCTGCTTCGGAAATTCCGATCCCCTCCTCGTGTCAGTCGGGCGCACCGCGGGCAGGCACTAGGCCTGCATGTAGCGGTCCACCATGTTGATTTCCTGAAGGCGCTTGAGACCCTCACGAATGTCTTTTGCTCGTACGTCGCCGACGCCCTCGATCGACTCCAGCTCGGAGTCCTCGGCGTTCAGCAACTCGTCCAGACCGCCAAATGCATTGACGATGTCGTGGACGACCATCTTCGGCAGTCGCGGGATACGCGACAGGATCCGGTAGCCACGCGGTGCGACGGCGTAGTCGATGGTGTTCATCTTGCGGTCGTAGCCGAGCATCTCTGCAAGGCGACCGAAGTCAAGTAGGTCCTGGTGACCCATGCGCGCCAGGTGGTCGACGACCTGGCCGTAAGTCTCGTCGGTGTCCTCGGCGATGTAGTCGCGCACGAGGCCGTGCTTCTCGGCAGCGACGCCGATCATCGTCTCTTCCAGCTGCATCTCGATCAGCCGGCCTTCAGAGCCGAGTTCCACGATGTAGCGCTCGACCTCCACGCTCATGCGCGTGATCAGCTCGGCGCGCTGCAGCACCGTGAGCACGTCGTGCATGTAGGTGCGGCCCTCGAACTCGAGCAGCGTCAGACGCGCGCTCACCTGGTCGAGGCGGCGGCGATACTTGTCGAGCGTGGCAAGCGCCTGGTTCGCCTTCGCGAGTACTTCGGGAATGTCGACCATCACGTACTTCGAACTGTCGACGTAGAGCGAGACGACCTCGCGGCGGGCGCTGATCGCCATCACGATCGCGTCGCTCTGCTTGGCCACGCGGTCGGCGGTGCGATGGCGTGTTCCGGTCTCGAGCGAGTGGATCGTCGGGTCCGGCAGCAGCTGCACGTTCGCCCAGACGATCTTCGAGGCGTTCGCGCTGAGCACGATGGCGCCATCCATCTTCGCAAGTTGGTACAACATCGCTGGCGTGTAATCAAGATCGATCTTGATGCCACCGGAAAACATGAACGCGAGCTCTTCGGGCTCGCCGATCACGATCAGCGCACCGGTGCCACCTTGCAGCACCTCGTCCATCCCTTCGCGGATGTAGGAACCCGGCGCAACCATCTCCAATGCGCGCAAAAGCTTGGGTTCTAGCCGCGTGTGTAGGTCTGCTGATTCTTCTACAACACGCTGTGCCATTCTCTGAATTGTAGGCGATGGAGTAGAAATCCCTGCTATCCCAGTACTGGCGCGGGTTTGAAGGCGATCAAGCCTGTGTTTCAGGTACCTTAAATCCAGTACGAATCTGGCGCGATCCGCTACGCGTCATCGGCGGCGCGCAGGTCGAGCCGCCAGCGCGACTGCGTAGTCGGGTAGGCACCCTCGAGCCAAGCGTTGACGACGTTCGGCCACACGCGGTAGAGCGCAGCGTCGCCCAACTCGCCCTGCGGCGAGAGCTCGTGCTCGGTCATCACGTACTTCTGCATGTAGCGGCGCATCACCGCGCGCGAGTGATCGCCGGCGAAGACGTCCTCCCACGGCGCAACCAGTTCCGCCACTCCGTCGACGATTACAACATCGTCGGCACTCTCGACGTGGATCACGCAGCGCGGATCGGCCGCGAGGTTGCGCCCCTTGACGGACGAGCGACCGGTCGAGAACCAGATCGTCCCGTCGTAATACACACCCCAGACCGGGCGCGTGTGCGGACCTCCCCCATCGGGCTTGCTGGTTACGAGCCAATAGCTGCTGCTTGTGATCAGCTTGCGTTCAACCCATGACCATTCAAGCGGCTGATTGTCGAGCGCCGCAATGATCTCTTCCTGCTTGCGATCCATCGCAGCACCAGCGTAGGGGCGAATGTTTAGGCGTGCAAGTTTTCGCGTGAGGCCTTTTTGCCTCGAAATCACTGAAAACTACGCAATATTCATGATTATTCAGGCCAGAGATTCAACTTTTTCGCCTAAATCGGTTGCTTCTGCGCCCGAAGCGTCGTCGAATGCGGCCGCGAGCGCCTGGCGGATACCTACCGGCCGGTCGCGTTCACCGGGCACGATCAGCCGCTCTAGCCCGAACTTCACGGCCTCCGTCGCGCGGCGGTCCGCCTGGGCGACGCAGCGCAGTTCGCCGGTCAGGCCGATCTCGCCGAAGCAGGCGAGCGGCACCCCGCCGCGCGCCAGCGGCACTCCACGCGCCGCGCTCGCGATCGCCAGCGCGACCGCCAGGTCGGCGGCCGGCTCGTCGACGCGCACGCCCCCGACCACGTTGACGAAGACGTCGTGTGAAGAAAGCTCGATCCGCGCGTGCCGCGAGAGAACGGCCAACACGAGCGCCAGCCGGTTGCGATCGATGCCGTTCGCGACTCGCCGCGGCGGCACGACTTCGGTGCGCGCGACAAGCGCCTGGATCTCGACGAGCATCGGCCGCGTGCCTTCGATCGCCGCGAGCACGACGGATCCAGGGTTGGCGGTCGCGTCGCCGACGAAGCGCGCCGAGGCGTCCTCGATCTCGACCAGCCCGTGGCTCTCCATCTCGAAGACGCCGACCTCGTTGGTCGAGCCGAAACGATTCTTTGCGGCGCGCAGCGTGCGGAACGAACGCTCACGCTCACCCTCGAACTGCAGCACGCAGTCGACGAGGTGCTCGAGCACGCGCGGGCCGGCGAGCGAGCCCTCCTTGGTGACGTGGCCGACGAGCAGCATCGCGATCTCGCGCGTCTTCGCCAGCTGCATCAGCCGCGCCGCGACCTCACGCACCTGACCGACCGAGCCGGGCGCGCCGGTCAGGTCGGAGCAGTAGAGCGTCTGCACGCTGTCGATCACGCAGACGCTCGGCGCCGACGCCTCGATCGTCGCCATCACCGCGTCCAAGTCGGTCTCGGCGATCACCGGCACCTGCAAGGCGTTGGCGCCGAGCCGCTCGTGGCGCATGCGGATCTGCTCGGCCGACTCCTCCCCCGAGACGTAGAGCACGCTTTCGCCGGCGGCGACGAGATTGCCGAGTGCCGCGCCGACCAGCGTCGATTTGCCGATTCCCGGCGACCCGCCGAGCAGTACGAGCGAGCCGGGAACGATCCCCTGGTTCGACACGCCGGAACCCGTGGCGCTGCTGCCCAGAACGCGGTCGAACTCACCGATGCCGGTGGCGATTCGCCGAACCCGCGCGGCGCGCACCTCGCTGAGAATCACCGGCTCCGCGACGGCGCCGGCCGCCGCCGGCAAAGCGGAGGCCGCGCCGATCCCGCGCCGTGCGCCGGCGCCGCTCTTCGGCGCCGCGGGCGCCTCTTCGACCAGCGTGTTCCAGGCGCCGCAGCCGGGACACTGCCCGTGCCACTTGCGCTCGACCGTGCCGCACTCGCTGCACGCGAAAATCGTCGAATTGTTCTTTGCCATCGCGGACAGAACATACGTTCGCCCGAGGATGGAATGTTTTCGGTCAGCCGCCGAGGACGGCGCTGATGCGGCGCACGAAGTTCTCGCGGCTGTACCAAAGCGAGTGCTCGCGCACGTTGTCCGCGTTCCAGCTGAGCGCCTCGAACTGGGCGATCGCATCGCGCAGGTCTGCCGCCGTCTGGTTCTCGAACAGCACGCCGGTGCGTCCGTCAACGATCGTGTCGAGCGAACCGCCGGCCGCATACGCGATCGCCGGCGTACCGCAGGCCATCGCCTCGACCGCGCCCATGCCGAAGTCTTCCTCGCTCGGGAAGATCAGCGCGCGGGCGTTGGCGTACAGTTCGCGCAGCCGCTCGCTGTCGACCTGGCCGACGAACTCCACGTTCGGTCCGGCAAGTTCGTGCGCAAACTGCTCGTCGCGACCGCTGCCGGCAACGATCAGTTTTGCGTCGAGTCCGTCGAAGGCCTCGAGCGCGAGTCCGATCTTCTTGCTCGCGTCGACCAGACGGCCGGCGAAGAGGTAGTAGTCGCGCGTCGGCGACTCGACCGGCGTAAAGCGCTCGACGTCGATCGGCGGCGGCACGATTGCGCTGACCTCGCGGCCGAAGTAGCGCTCGATGCGGTCCTGCACCGTCGTGCTCGTGGCGATGTAGTCGTCGACCAGCGCGGCGGCGCGGCGGTCGCGGCGCGCAAACGGTCCGACCGCAGCACGGAATGCGGCTCCTCCGACTTTGCCGGCGCGCTCGCTCGAGGCGTCGCGGTGGCTCCAGATCTGACGCAGCGGCGAGTGGCAGTAGCTGACGTGCCGTCCGCTGCAGCGAAGGTGGTGACAGAAGGCGTAAGCCGACGAAAGCAGGTTGCCGTCGATCGGTTCGGCGCGCGGCAGGCCAAGCGATACGCCGAATGAGGCCGCGCGGTAGTTGCGCGGAGTCAGGCGTTTGCCACCGCGCACGAAGTCGGTGCGATCGCCGACCCCCATGCGGTCGAGCACGGAGCCGTCTGCGCCGATCACGACGAAGCGCGAATGCGGCAGCACCTCGTTCGCGAGCACCGCGGTGGCGCGCTCGGCGCCGCCGTAGTCGAAGGCGAAGTCGTGGGCGACCGTCCAATGTTCGGAGTCGAGCTGGCCAGTCGGGATCACCACGGGCGCGAGTTCGCGCGCGACGGAACGTGAAGGCATTGCGTCCATGCCTTCAACTCATCGACTGATCCGCCGTTTTAGTTGAGATCGGTGGCAGGCGCGGGGCCGAAAGGCCGCGGTGCAGCGCGGGGTTCGGCCGCTGCGGCGCCGAATGTCAGGTAGGTGAAGAACGCGACGGCCGCGAGCATTCCCGCGACCGCCAGCGAGTTCAGCACGTTGTAGGCGAGCTCGCCCTTGAGCAGCCAGTCGTACATCGTCAGCACGACGATCGCGCGGAACGTCAGCTGCGCCACCGACTTGACGCGGCCGAAGTCGCAGTGCGCCAGCCACGCGCCTGAAAGCAGCATCGCCAGGTAGCCCGCAACGATCGTGTAGTAGTAACTGATCTCGGCGAACCCGCTCAGCGTGACCGGTGGCGTCCAGGCGGCGGACTGCGCATCGACGTTGATCATCTGCGCGGAGACCGCGCGGTCGAGCGGCACCCCGGTCGGCGTACCGCCGGTGTACTTGATCAGGAAGTACTGAAAGTCGCCCGGCAGCGTCGAGGCGAAGTGCAGGCTGCCGCGGCCTTCGAGCAGCAGCTGCGCGGGTGCGGCGCCGACGATCGTCGCGCGGTCGAGCAGCTGTTGCCAGAGCGGCGCCGAGCTGTAGGTGTAGTACTTGTAGAGCGTCGCGACGAAGAAGAAGTAGGCGACCGGCACGCCGGCGAGCCACCAGTACTTGCGCAGCATCTCGCCGAAGCGGACGTTGGCGCCGGTGACGATCACGAACACGCCGACCACCGTGATCGCCAGCGAGAGCAGCGCGCCCTTGAAGCCTGAAAGCAGCGTGGTGCCGAAGAGAAACACGGTCGAGACGAGCCACGGTTTGTACCTGCGCCACTTGATCTCTCGCGCGGTCGCGTTGGCGCAGGCGAACGCCCAGACGAAGGTCGTGCCGTACAGATACATACGCCCGGGAATTCCGAACAGGCCGGACGACGTGAAGTCGAAACGGTCGCGGTCGAGGCTGCCGCTGAGGAACGGCACTCCGGCCTTTACGAAGTGGTAGCTGGCAAGGCCGCAGGCGACGATCACGACCGACCAGACGACGATGTCCGGCAGCGGCCGGAAGGTCGGCGCCACGCGCGGCGTCGAAGTCTGCCGGTCGCGTGATTCGTGCCATCGCGCAGACGCCCAGTAGCCGACCGCCATCGCCACGAGCGAGGCGCCGAACACGCCGACCGTCGTCCACTTGCCGTCGCCGCGTCCAGCCAGCACCGCCAGGCCGGCGGCCACGAGCATTCCCTGCAGAATCACGGCGAGTGCCAGTGAGACGCGTGTGCGCAGCAGGAACCACGTGAACGCGAGCGCGAGGGCGATGCTTGTCAAAACGATCATCATGAGTTCTGCAACCGATTATCTCCCGCCGCGCGGCGAGCGCCGCCGGCGGGTTTGCGCGCGAGCGAGCGCAGGCAGGTGAGAACGAGTGACGCCGTCGCGTAGGCGATCGCCGGCAGGCCCGGGCGTCCGTTGCGGAAGGCGGCGCGAAACGCCGCCAGCGCACCGCGCGGCGAGGACTGCCGGCGCGCGAAGATCACCGGCGACGTGAGAAAGAAGTCGCCACGCGTGCGGGCATCCAGCGCGGCCAGGTGCTGCTCGCCCCAAGCGATCGACGCGAGCGGATCGATTTTGCCGGTCACCGCGCTACCGCCGATCGCGTAGCGCGTAACCGGCTCAAGCGTCATCGCCGGTGTCAAACCGCGATGGCGCTCGGCAACCAGCACCAACCAAGCGACGTCCTGGTGGAAGCGCAGCGCAGGGTCGAACGGGCACTCGAGCGCGAGCGCTCGCGGGAACAGCAGGGTCGACGCCTGCACGAAGCCGATTCCGCCGCGCAGGCGGTGCTTACGGAAGATGTACTGCGGCAGCGACTCGCCGGTCTTGATCGCGCGGTCCGGCCAGACACGCTCCTTGCCGTCAGCCGACGTGGCGAGCACCGGTCCGCTGACGATCCAGTGGTCGCCGGTGGGCGCGAGCGCGAGCTGGCGCTCGAGCTTGTCGGGCAGCCACTCGTCGTCGTCGTCGAGCAGCGCGATCAGCTCGCCGGTTGCCGCCTCGATGCCGGCCTGACGGGCGGCGTTGCCACCGGCGCCCGGTCCGCTGCGCAGCACGCGCACGCGCGGATCGTCCGGCAGCGAGAGCTCGCCGGCCACATCGGCGGCGACGATCACCTCGGTTACCGGGAGCGTCTGTGCCAGCACGGATTCGACGGCGGCGCGCAGTTCGGGCCGGCCGGTCGTCGGGATCACGACGCTGACGGTATGCGCGCTCATGCGGTTGCCGCCGGACGGCCACGCGGCGCGCGCAGGCCCTGCCACAAGCCCCGCAGCACGGCCGCGGACTCGCGCCGGCCGACGCGCGGCCACAACGCAAGTGCCCAGAGCACGCGCGCGGTCAGCATCGCCGGCAGATACCAGCGCAGCGCGCGGTGACTGCGGTAGAGGATCACGCGACTGCGCGTGCCGTGCAGGTATGTCACGAGCGACTTCTCTTCGGCGATCGGCGAGGAGCCGGTGGCGACGCCCTCCGAATGCGCCGCACTCAGCGCGTCGAGCGAGCGCACGTGGGCGCCGTCGACGCCGAGCCGCAGCGTCAGATCGACCTCTTCGCAGAACAGGAAAAGCTCTTCGGCCAGACCACCCGCGCGATGCCAGGTTTCTGCCGCGGCGCCGAGGAAGTAGCCGCTCGGGTGGGTCACGTGGAAGCGGCCGTGGTCGTTCGAGCCGACCTCGATCACGCTCGCGCGCGCGGTGAACACCGCGAGCCGGCCGAGGCCGGTCAGCCGGTCGCCGTGCGCGATCGTCGGAACGCCCCAGAGCACGTCGCCGCCGGCGCGCACCCGGCGCGCAGCTTCGCCGAACGATCCGCCGGTCACGACGACGTCCGGGTTGATCACGAAGACGACGTCGGGCGACCAGTCCGCAACCGCCGCGAAAGCGCGGTTGTTGCCGCCCGCGTATCCGGAGTTGACCTCGTTGCGCGTCAATACGACGGCGTCGCGCTCGAGCGGCGAGGCCGCAACGACCGCGATCAGCTCTGCGAACGCCGCGTCATCACAGCTGTTGTCGAGCACGCTGACACGCAACTCGGCGTCGCCGCGCGCGGCCGGCAGCGAGGCCAGCAGCTCGCCGACCGCGTCGGCGGAGAAGTAGCTGACGACAAGGCAGGCGACGCGTGAGTGTTGCGATTCAGCCAACGAACATCTCCCGTAGCGCGGTGCCGACGCGCACCCGCGTCGGGATCACGTCGGCCAGGCGCAAGTGCAGACGGGCGACCACCCAGACCATCGTCACCAGATAACCGGTCGAAGAGGCGATCGCCGCGCCGGACGCGCCGTAGGGCGGCGCAAGAAGGATCATCAGCACGATGCCGACGACCAGGCCGACGAACTGGCCGAGCGTCATCGTCAGGCCGCGGTTGACCGCGGCGAGCGCGTTCGAACACACCTGAGAGGTGACCACGCCGATCGTTCCGACCGCCGCGAGCATGCATGGCACGACCGCCGCCTCGAACTCGGATCCGAACACCAGCGGCACGAACCACCAGGCGATCGCGACGATCACGCCGGCCGCGCTGATCGACCAGTAGAGCGCCGCGCGCGCGGCGGCGGCCTGCTGCTCGAACTGTTCGCCGTCGTCGGCGTTGGCGATCCGGCTGTACGAGCGCGCCGTGATCGCGTAGGCCAGTGCCAGCGGCGCGAGCGCAACGGTGGCTGCGATCGAGTAGAGGCCGAGCTCGGCGGAGCCCATCAGCGGCAGTAGGAAGACTTGGTCGAGCCGGTTCGAGGCAGCTTCGGCGGCCTGGCCGCCCGCGTAGGTGACGCTCTCCTTGGCGACGGCGCCGGCCGGCTCACGGCCGCCGCGGAACGGCGTACGGGTCAGCGAGCTGCTTACCACGAGCGCGGCGCAGGCGGCGACGATGTTGGCGATCAGCACGGCGGTGACCGTCAGCTCGCCGGCGATCGCCTCGCCCAAGCAGACCGCACCGAAGACCGCCGGCATCGTGATCTGCACGGTGGCGACGCCGAGGTAACGATTCTGCGCGACCAGCACGCTCTGGTCGGCGAGCCACAGCACTGTGATGGGCGCAAGTGTGACGCCGACGAACGAGACGACGCGCGCGCTCTCGCCGAGGTCGGCCAGCGGCCAAGCGACGAGCAGGGCGCCGACGATCGCGGCGGCGGGCAGGATCGGCAGACAGAGCGCTCGCGTCGTGCGCACGACATCGCCGGCGTAGCCGCGCGCCGCGTGACGACGGACGACCAACGGCAGGCCGAAGCCGAGCACGATCGGTACGAGGAAGAACGCGCTGAGCGCGGCGGCCGTCTCGCCGCGGCCGCTCGGGCCGAGACTGCGGGCGATCAGCAGCGTCGTCAACAGTCCGATGACGATCGAAACCGCGCGCCCAAGGGCGATCACGGCCGGTGAGGCGCTAATGGAATTCTTGCTCATTTACGGTCTGCGGAGGCGCGACCGAGACATTCGTCAATTCCCGGTCTATAAGGAGCTTTTCGGCACTCCCGAAGCCAAGGATTAGGCCGTGACCGGCAGATTGGACCAGCGAAACCTCTTCTTTCAGCGGGCCGCCGAACGGCTCGCGCGAAATTCGCGTCGCCAGCGCCCAATAGTTCTCACCGCCGGTCTCGCCGGTGCAGACAGCCAGCGCGGCCGCCGCGGGCGGCGAATAACCGTCGCTCGCGCCGCTCAGCACGTGCAGCGAGTCGAATCCGTGCAGGATCGCGGTCTGGCAGAACACCCCGCCGCCGACCAGCTCGGCCTCACCGCCGGTGGCTCCGCCCGACCCCGCGCGCACCGCCCAGGTGGTGGCGGTCACCGTCTCGCCACGCGCCGCGCCAGGCGCCTTGAAGATGCGCACTTCAATGCCACCGCTGCCGACCGACAGACAGCGCAGGTCGCCGCGGCGGACCCGCGGCGCCCAGAGCGCGGCGAGCCGGCGAACGATGCGCGCGAGCCGCGGACGCGGCGGCGCGAGCGCGCGGCGACTGCGGTGGATCTCGACCTCGGCGACCGTCCAGTCGGGCGCCCCGGATGCGAGTGTGCGCTTCGCCGTCCACTCCCCCACACCGCGTGGGCCGACCGCGATTGAGTTGTCCGGCGTGCCGTCGACTGCGCCGGGGCGGGTGACGCTGGAGTACGCCAGCCGGTCGTAGAGCGGGTCGGCCTGCTCGCGCGGATACCACCAGCGCGGCTGCTGCTCGATCCCGGAGTTCGCGAGCTGCGCGACGCTGGCGTCGCCGGCGCGCGCGACACCGACGGGCAGTACGACCGCGGCGGGCGTGGCCGGCGGCTCCGGGTCGGCCGGCGCGCTCCACACCGGGTCGTCCGCCTCCAGCAGCAGACCGGCGAACGCCTTGGCCGCCCACAGCGGCGAGCCGGCGCCGGAGTAGGACTGCGCGATCCCCGGTTCCTCGCCGTCCCAGCCGACGCTGAGGCAGCCGTCGACGGTCGCGCCGCCGCGGATGAAATGGTCGACCACCGAGCCGGCGAAGACCCGGGTTTCGGCCGGGGCGAACGCCTCCGCCCCCAGCAGCGCGCCGAACCAGACGGGCGCAAGCAGCGCGAAGCGATAGGTCTGCGAGCGCCCGAAATAGACCGGCGCGCCGGCGTCGTCGACCAGCGCCCGCAGCCCCGGCAGGAACAGCTCCAGCCGCTGCCGGCATTCAGCGATCCGACGCTCGTCGCCGGTCAGGTGCGCGATCAACGGCAGGTAGTGGTGAAAGCCCCAGGCGTTGTAGTAGTCCACGCGCGTGCCTGGCCCATCGCTGTACCAGCCGTCACCGAGGTACATCCTCTGCGCGCCGGCGAAGGCACGATCGATCGCCGCGCCGGCCTCCGCCCGTGACTCGCCGACGCCGGCGAAAAACGCGCCGACGGCGCCGCCGAAAAGG
Source organism: Solirubrobacterales bacterium (assembly GCA_050696815.1). Lineage (GTDB taxonomy): Bacteria > Actinomycetota > Thermoleophilia > Solirubrobacterales > JACPNS01 > JACPNS01. The sequence goes on from JBOGYW010000018.1 coordinate 11,134, forward strand.
ACCCAGTTGTTGCTGTGCGGCGCCGGCGCCAGGGCGGGCCGCAGCCAGTCGAGCAGCGCCTGTTGCGCCTGCGAAGAGAGCGGGTCCCAGAGTTCGTTCGGCGCCAGCGCAAGGGCCGACGCGACCGACGCGGCTTCGACCTCGGTTTGGCGGCGCGCCTCGACGGCGGGCCAAGCGGCGCGCGAGCCCGCGGCAAGTGCCAGCGCGCCACGCTCAAGCGCATCCTGCATCACGGCCAGGGTCGGCGACGCGAGCTCGCGGGCGCTTGCGCGATAGGCCTGCAGCAAGAGCAGTCGCGCAAAAGACTCAACCGCGTCGACCTGCGAGCCGTGCTCGCTGAGCGGACCGGGCAGCTCGATCTGCCACGGCGCGCCGGGATCGGCGTGGCTCAACGAACTCGCGAGCACGCCGTCCGCCAGCTCCAGCCATTGAGCACGCGTGTACGCGTCGGCGCGGCTCATGGGATGCTCGGACCGGTGTTTCCGAACAGCGGCTGGTAGCGCCGTAGCCGCTTCGCCGCGGCCAGCTGCTCGACTGCCGCTGCCTTTTCGCCGCGCGCCGCCTGGATGCGCAGGCCGATCAGCGGCCAGCGCCAGTTGGTCGGCTCCTTCGCCTCGGCGACCGCGATGTCGCGCCACGCGGCGTCGAGGTCGCCGGCGTTTTCATACGTCAGCGCGCGCTGCGCATACGCATCCGCCAACCACGGCTCGGTCTTGATCGCGTCGCTCGCCGCAGCCAGCGCCGCCACGCGATCGCCTTCGTGCAGCGCGCTCTGACTGCGCTCGAGCTGGTGCTCGCCGATCACGCCCGACATCAGCACCAGGATCGCGCCGAGGGCGGTCAGCGGAATCGCGACGCGATCACGCGCGGGATGCCGTCCGCGCCAGGGCTCGGAGGTGACGGTTCCCGCGCAGGCGACAACCGATAGGGCGAACACCGCGACCGCCGTCGACTCCCACATCCAGTCAAGCCCCGCCTGAGCTACAAAGACGCAGAAGGCCGCGATCAGACCGCCGTGAACGCCGACGTTCGGACTCTCGCCGAGCACGCCGCGCGAGCTCAGCGCCACCGCGACCAGCGACACGAACAGCCCGAGCAGCAGCACAAGGCCGACGATGCCCGTTTCGGCGAGCGCCTCGAGGTAGATGTTGTGCGCGTCGCGCACGAACTCGCCGTTGACGCCGTTGCGGCTCCACCAGAACTCGAAGGTCCCCGGCCCGCGACCGATCAGCGGCTGCGACTCGAACGCGTCCAGCGCCGACGCCCAGAGATTGTGACGGTTGCCGCTCAGACCCGTCAGCCGCACGTCGGTCATCGCTGCCGACGTGTGCACGTTGTCGCTGCGGAACTCGTCGACGGCCCGGCCGCCGTAGATCACCGAGACTGCGATCGCCGCCAAAAGGACGACAGCGACACCGGCGATCGCCGCGGGCCGGCCGATCCTGCGCGGCAGCCTGAGGTACTCGCCGAAGCCAGGTCCGCTGAGACCAGCTGCGATACCGCAGATCAGCGCAGCGAGCGCGAGTGACGCCGCGACTGTCCAGGCGCCCTGCGTCCCTGTCGCATGCACGATCGCCGGCTGCTCGCGAACGACCAATACGACCGCGAGCGACGCAGCACCGGCGAGCACGCCGAGCGCAAAAGTCAGCCAGCGGAAGCGGGCCAGTACAACGACGAGCGTGCTGCCAAGGATCGCGCCACCGATACCCGCCCGCGAGAGCGTCAGATAGATCGCAAGCGCCGCCACCGGCACCGCGGCAAGCGCGAGCGCGCGGGTGATCGCGGCACGCGCGTGCGCGGCCCAGGCAAGGCAGAGCGTCAGCGTCATCGCGCCCCAGCAGCCGACAGCGTTCCAGTAGCCGAACGGATAGTTGACGCGCGTGGTCTTGAAGCGCGCCGCCACGAGGTCGGGCGGAAACGGCGCCGGCCACAGCCGGCTGAGTACCACCAACAAGCAGACGGCGATGCCGGCGGCCAACAGTCCCGCCGCGGCGAGCCGCCAGGTCGTGCGGCCGATCACCAGCCAGATCGCAACCGGTACCGCCGCCAGCGCGACGAGCCGGGCGAACTCAAGGTAGGTGCGTCCCGCGCTCTCGGTCCATTCCAGCTCGAGCAAGACCCACAGCCCGAGCCCGACCATCATCGCCAACGGCCAGGTGATGCGGCGTGACGGCCGCACGGCGGGCAGCAGGCCCGCGAGCGCCGCGATGCCGAGCGCCAGCCACAACAGCGCGCCCGGCAGTTGCCGGTCGGCGGCCGAGTAAGAGCCGCGGTGCAGCGCGACGAAGACCAGCCCACCGGCGACGACGGCGACCAGTGCCAGGCGCGCCGCGCGCGCACGGCCCGCTGTCGCCGCCACAGGCATCAGCGCCGCCGGAACAGCGATCGGCGCTTCTGCCGCTCCGGCCGATCCGGAATAGCCGCACCGGCGAAGATCGCTCCGGGCGCACCAACGGTGAGCCACTGCGCGAGCGCCTCGTCGCCGACCGCTTCGGCGGCTTCCGCCAGCCGCGGCGGCCGCTGGTCGTGGCTGTGCGCGTCGCTGGCGATCACGTGAACGAGTTCGCGCTCCACGAGCGTGCGCGCCGTGCGTTTCGGAGTGTCGCCGTGACGGCCGCTGAGTGATCCGGCGGTGATCTGCACGAGCAGTCCACGGTCGACGGCCAGCTCCAGCCGTTCGAGGCCTTCGTCGCTCTGCACGCCGGCGCTGCGCTCGGGGTGCGCGAGCAACGGGCGAATGCCGAGCTGAGCGAGTCGCCCGATGTGCAGCTCAAGCTCCATCGGCCAGGCCGCATACGGGCACTCGACGAGCACGTAGCGCTGGTTGCCGGCCAACGTGAAGTCGCGCAGGTCCTGGTCACTGAGCCGCTCGATGCGGTCGAGCGCGATCTCGGCGCCGCCGCGCACTTCGAGCTCGATGCCGGCCGCGGCGACTGCGGCGCGAAGCTCGCTGAGCCCCGTGAACATCTGCTGCGGGGTCGTCGGGTGATTCTCGGTCACATGCGGCGTGACAGTCAGCGCGGTGACCCCCTCGTCGGCTTCGGCGCGCGCCAGCAGCAGTGATTCGTCGATCGTCGCGGGACCGTCGTCGATGCCCGGAAGGAGATGGATGTGCAGATCGATCACCGCCGACCGACCTTACAGGTCGTCCGAGCGGGCCAAGCGGAGCCGAGACCCCGGCCGCGCGCCGAGTGCGCGGCCGGGAAAAACGCAAAAGCGTCAGATCGAGAGCGCCCGAGGAAGCTCACGCCCAGCATGGACGTTTGTTCGGTGCTTGTCAAGGCGCGGCCACACAAATCCCGTGTTCGCGGTACTGCGCTATCTGCGCGCCCCGAGGGCCAACGCGCGAAATCAAAGTTTGTACTCCGGTCCAACCGCGCAGCGCAAAACCCCGCATAGATTGCTCTGCGATTGGCTTTGCTCTCCCCACACCTCGGCCCGGGAAGCGCAGACCAGCACCGCCGGACCCACCCGTGGCGACCTCCCCGATTCGCCGCGGGTGGTGTTCGGTCCAGCGCACCCTCGATTGCGCCTACCTAATGGGGTCTAGGCCCCAGTCAAGTCCAGCCCGTAACTGGCCGAACAGACAGTTACGTGGTTCCACCGCGTCATTGGACGACGCGGATCTTGCTCAACAAATACGGGGACAACCGAATGAGGCGTGTTCAAGGAAGATTTCGTCGCGGATTGCTGACCGCATGCGTGCTCGCGATGGCGGTTTTCGCCTTCAGCGCGACGGCCGCATATGCAGGGAATACGGCGGCCCTGGACCAGTACAGCGCCGAGCCGCACGGCACCGGCAATTTCAACGCAGTGGCCAATCCCAACGGCGTGGTGACGCAGGACAGCGTCGAGAACTCAGCTGACCGGGCCAAGAAGCAGGCGGCGGCGGGCGGCAAAGACGGCAAGAGCGGCAGCGGCGGCCAGCCGGTCGCAGCTGGACCTGGCGGTGGCTCCGGCGCCGGTAGCGCGGGCGGTGGCGGCTCGGCCGGCTTCGTCGACTCAGTTTTTAAGGGCAAGAATGGCCTCGCGGCCGGCGCCATCCTGCTGTTCGCGGGAGCCGGCGCGGCATTCACGATGTCACGCCAGTCGCGTCCGCGGCGTCCGCGGCGTCCGAAGCTCACAGCCAACCCGTTCCCGGAAGGCGAGCCGCTGCCGTAACGAGCAGGGACGGCAGTTACTGAACAATGAATCCCCCGATCTCCAGCGCAGCAGCACAGACCACGGTGCAGACCGACCCGGCGATGCCGGCGCTCACGGCGCTGCCTGACGAATCGATCGCCTGGGACTCGCTCGAGTATCCCGGCAGCGACGAACTCGACGCGAACAGCGCACAGCTGCCGTCGCGCCGCGACGCGCTCAACTGGGCGGCGCTGCGGATCGCCGACCTGACCGCGGTCGCGATCTCGGTCGCGGTGACACTGGCGAGCTCAAACGTGATGGTCGCTTGGCCGGTCTTCTTCATGCTCTTGTTGGCGGTCCCGATCTGCAAGGTGCTCGACCTCTACGACCGTGACACCGACATGCTGCACCGCAGCACCTATGAGGAGACGCCACGCATCGTCTGCGCCGCCCTGCTGCTGGCGCTCAGCGCGTTCGTACTGCGCGGAGCATTGATCGACGATAACTTCACGATCGCCACCGACCACCTCGCGCTGATGACGATGTGGCTGGTGGTCTCGCTGGCAGGCGCCCGCATGACGGCGCGCGCCTGGGTTCGCCACTACACGCCGCCCGAGCGCGTGCTGATGATCGGCGGCGACGAGGACTGCGTGCGGCTCGACAACGCGCTGGCCGCCACCCCGACACTTAGCGCCAAGATCATCGACCACGTCTCGACCACCGGCTGCACCACCGAGAGCGGCCTGCCTTTGTCGGTTACGGACCAGAACCTGCTGGCCGCGAAGATCGAGAGCCTGCGCATCGATCGCGTCGTGATCAGCCCGAGCGGCGTCGCTGCCGGCCCCACCGCGCGCCTGATCCACGACATCGGCACGACCGGCGCGAAGGTCAGCATTCAGCCCCAGCTCTTCGGCATGACGCGTACGGTTCCACTGATCGAGGAGGTCGGCGCGATCAAGTTGGTCAGCCTGCGCCAGCCGCGCCTCTCGCCGGCGTCGCGCCGCGTCAAGCGCGTGATCGACTTCGTCGGCACCGGCGTCGCGGTGATCCTCTGCTCGCCTTTCCTGCTGCTCACAGCGCTCGCGATCAAGCTCGACTCGCCGGGCCCCGTGTTCTACCGCCAGCGCCGCATCGGACGCGACGGCGAAGCCTTCCAGATCATCAAGTTCCGCACGATGTTCGTCGGCGCCGAGGCGAGCCGCGGCACCCTCAGCCACCTGAACGAAACCAAAGGACTTTTCAAGATTGCGCGCGACCCGCGCGTGACTTCGGTCGGACGTCTCCTCCGCAAGACTTCGATCGATGAGCTGCCGCAGTTGTTCTGCGTGCTGAAGGGCGACATGAGCCTCGTCGGGCCGCGTCCGCTCGTACCCGAAGAAGACGAGATGATTACGGGCTGGCGGCGTCACCGCAACTCCGTGACTCCCGGAATGACCGGCCCGTGGCAGCTCCTGGGACCGGTCCGCGTGCCGATCAACGAGATGGTCGAACTCGACTACGAGTACGTCAACAACTGGTCGATCGGCAACGACCTGCGGATCCTCATCCAAACGGTCCCCCACGTGCTCGCGCGCCGCGGCCTCTAGTGCCTGATCGCGACAGCCCCCGCAGGTATCGTGGAGTGAGTCCGCAACTATGAATCCTTCTGTCGATCAGCCGGGCGGCTTCGCCGCGGGCGGCATCACTCTGCGCCGCGCTCTCGACGTGCTCGCGCGCCGGCGCTGGATCGTCTTTCTCTGCATGGTTCTCGTGCCGGCCGCCGCGCTGGTGTTCTCGTTCTACCAGCAGCCGGAGTACCGCGGCGAGGCCAACGTGCTGCTCAGTCGCCAGAACCTGGCGAACCAGCTGACCGACACACCCGACCCGAACGGGCTCGTCAACGACGGTGACCGCGTCGTCCGCACGCAGTCGCAGCTGGCGCAGACGCCGATCGTCGCGGGTCGCACGTTGAAGGCGCTGAACCTGACCGACCGCTCGCCGCAGGACCTGCTCGACGCGACCGACGTGTCGAGCTCGACGAACAGCGACATCCTGATCTTCCAGGTCACCGATCCCGACCGCTTGCTCGCGTCGACGCTGACCAACGAGTTCGCCAAGCAGTACACGCAATACCGCACCGAGGTCGACACGGCCGCGATCAACCGCGCCCTCTCCGAGGTGAACAAGCGGATCGCCGCGCTCGACCAAACTGACACCAGCAATGCGACGCTGCGCTCGACGCTGACCGACAAGCAGGAGCAGCTGCGCACGCTGCAGGCCCTGCAGACCTCGAACTCCTACGTCGTGCGCACCGCCGGCGTCTCCAACCAGGTTGCGCCGACGCCGATCCTCAACGGCATTCTCGGACTCGTGCTCGGCACGTTGCTCGGAGTCGCGCTGGCCTTCGCGGTCGACGCGCTCGACACTCGCCTGCGCACGGCCGAGGACATCTCGTACGCGATCGGCCTGCCGCTGCTCGCGCGCATCCCGGTCGAGCGCAAGAAGCGCGGTTCACAGCTGCCGCTGATGCTCGCCGAGCCGAACTCGCCCGACTCGGAGGCCTACCGCCTGCTGCGAAGCAATCTCGACTTCGCCGCGCTCGGCGCCGAAGTCAAGACCGTGATGGTGACGAGCGCGGTCGAGACCGAGGGCAAGTCGACGACGGCCGCGAACCTGGCGATCGCCTACGGCCGCGCCGGTAAGAACGTCGTGCTGGTGGACCTCGACCTGCGCCGCCCGATGGTCGAGAAGTACTTCGACCTGCTCGGCCGCCCAGGCATCACAAACGTCGCGATCGGCGCGCTCTCACTGCAGCACGCGCTGATTCGCATCCGCCTCGGCGACACGCCGAACGGCGCGCAGGCCAACGGCGGCTCGGTGGTCGACGCCGCCAACGAGCTCGGCGGCCTCGCGCTGCTGCCGTGCGGCGCAATCCCGCCCGATCCCGGCGAGTTCATCGGCACCGAGGCACTGGGCCGGATCATCACCACGCTGCGTGAGCACTTCGACCTCGTGATCATCGACACACCGCCGATGCTGCGCGTCGGCGACCCGATGACGCTGGCTCGCCGGATCGACGGCGTCGTGATGGTCTGCCGCCAGGGCACCGTGCGCGCCGGCATGGCCAAAGAGGTCAATCGCATCTTCCACACCGCCCCGACGAGGCCGCTGGGCGTCGTCGTCGTCGGCGGCGACGAGTCGGGTGGCTCGTACGGCTACGGATACGGCTACGGATACGGCTACGGCTACGCCCCCGAGCCCGAGCAGCAGTCGCGCCTGGCGAAGGCCCGCGCCTGACCGCCGCGCGCGGCCGCCGATGGATCGCGCGCTGCAGATAGCCGCCGACTGCCTGCGCGCCTCGCTGGTGCTGGGCGCGCTCTGGTACGTGTCGTTCTCGACCTGGCACAAACACATGGGCTACGCGATGGGCCTGATGGCGCTCGGCGCGGTCCTGCTGCGCCTGGCGAAGGCGCCGCCGGCATTCGACTTCACCTTTGTCGCACTGCTCAGTCTCGACGCCTGGCTGACCGCCTGGGGCGTGCTCGCAAATGCCGACCAGGCGAACGACCGGCCCGGCCACCTGCTGATCTCGGCAGCAGTCACGCCGGTGCTGTATTTCGGCGCCGTACGGCTACGGGCGGTTTCCGGCAGCGCGGATTCGCGCGCGCAGGCGCTGGCGATCGGCGCAGTCGCGGCGATGCTTACGGTCGCGCTGGGCGCCCTTTGGGAGATCGTCGAGTGGCAGTCCGACAAACTCTTCGGCACCGACATGTCGCTCGGCTACAGCGACACGCTCGGCGACCTGGTCTGCGACGTGGTGGGCGCGTTGGCGGGCGGCGCGATCGTCGCCTTCACGCTGATGCGCGCGCGGGCCCAACAGCCGGCGGTCGCCGAAGAACCGGTGCCGCAGGCATTGACTTTTGACGCGATTCACGAATAAGCTGGAGCGCTCGGCCTTAGCTAGGCAGGATGTCCCCCAAATCTGAAAGAACTTCGCCCGTATGAGCGTGTTCGACATACGCGACTTTGACGCGCCGATAGCCGTACGCACCTTCGACCTCGCCGACGACGTCGGCGAAGGACTGACGCTGGGCGAAAACGCGCAGGGCGAGCGCTACACGGCTGCCTACGTCGTGGCGACCGACGGCGGCCGGCCGGCCGGCACGCTGACCTTCGAAGCCGAGCCCGATGGGCGCGTCAGCGCCGACGCGCTGCGCGCGGGACTCGAATCGCTGCGCGGCGCCGACCGCGACGCGTCACCTGCCGCCCCCGCGACCGAGCGGCCGCTCGTATCGATCGTCGTCGCGGTCGTCGACGGCGGGCGACGGGCCGCACGCTGTGTCGACGCGATCCTCGCCGGCAGCTACGACCACGTCGAGCTGGTCGTCGTCAACAACCGGCCGCAGAACGGCGGCGTGACGCTCGACCCGGCGAGCGCCGCGGCAGGCGACCCACGGGTGAGATTCGTTGACGAGCCGATCTCGGGCCTTGCTCACGCGCGCAACCGCGGCGGCGCGGTCGCGAGCGGTGAGATCGTCGCCTTCACGGACGATGACGTGGTGCCCGATCCCGACTGGGTCGCGCGGATCGTCGACGCCTTCGCCGCCAATCCGGGCACGAGCTGCGTGACCGGTTTGATCCTGCCGCTCGCGCTCGAGACCGACGCTCAGACGCTGCTCGAGCGCTACGCCGGCTTCTCCAAAGGCGTCGAGCGCCAAGTCTTCAGCAAAGCCCTCAACGGCCACGAGCCGATGTTCCCTTACGCCGCCGGCCGCTTCGGCAGCGGCGCCAATCTCGCGATGACCGCTTCGGCGATGCGTGAGCTCGGCGGCTTCGACGATGCGCTGGGCACCGGCACGCCGGCGCTCGGCGGCGAAGACATCGATCTCTTCATTCGCCTGCTGCTCGACGGACGCCAGCTGGTCTATGAACCGGCGGCGATGGTCTGGCACGAGCACCCGTCGGAGGTCAAGACCCTGCAGCGCCAGGTCTTCTGTTACGGCGCCGGCCTCGTCGCGACGATCACGAAGCAGCTGCTGCACGGCACTCAGCGCTTGCACCTTTTGCGCCAGCTGCCACCCGGCCTCTGGCACGCGATCGCGCCGGACTCCGAGAAAAACGCGCGCAAGGGCTACGAGTTTCCGCGCGCGCTGAGCCTCCGCGAGCTCGGCGGCATGGCCTACGGCCCGCTCGCCTATCTGCGCAGCCATCGCCGTGAGCGCAAGCTGGCGCGTAGCGGCGTCACCACGGCCCTCACCGCCGAGCCGACGATCGTCGCGTTGATGCCCGACTTCACGCCCGCGTACGTACGCGAACTCGACCTTGGCCGACCGATCGAGGCGCTGACCGCGCCGCCACGGCCGGACGGCGGGGAGTACCCGCGCGCCCGCCTCGTCGTGCGGCTGCACCGCGCGCCGGTCGGCATCGTGGAGCTGCCGCTGCAGGACGGTGCGGCGACCGAGCAGGCCGTCGTCGACGCGATCAACGGCTCGCTCAGCGAGCTGATCGCCCGCCACTTCCAGCAGGACGGGCTGCCGGCAGAGCCACTGACCACCGCGGGCTACCCGTTCGACGGCGAGCCGCCGTGTCTGGCGATGCCCGCAACCGGCGAGGCCGACCCGTTCGTCAGCGTCGTGGTCTGCACGCGCGACCGCGCGAAATCGCTGGCGCGCGCGCTGCGCAGCATCCTTGCCGTCGAGTACGAGAACTTCGAGGTCGTGCTGGTCGACAACGCACCGGCGACCGCCGCCACCCGTTCGGTCGTCGACGAGTTCGCCGATCCGCGTGTGCGCTACGTGCTCGAGCCGATCGCCGGCCTCTCGCGCGCACGCAACCGCGGGCTCTCCGAGGTGCGCGGCGAGATCGTCGCCTTCACCGACGACGACGTCGAGGTCGACAGCTACTGGCTGCGCGGCCTGCTACACGGCTTCGCACACACCGAGAAGGTCGGCTGCGTGACCGGCGTGATCCCCACGACCGCGCTCGAAAACGAATCGCAGCAGTACTTCGACGACCTCGTCAGCTGGTCGGAAGGCTTCGAGCGCCGCAGCTTCGACCTGCACGAGAATCGCGACGAAAACGCGCTCTACCCCTACTCGGCCGGCATGTTCGGCGCCGGCGCGAACTTCGCCATGAAGATGGCGGCGGCACGCGACATCGGCATGTTCGACGAGGCGCTCGGCGCAGGCGCGCCGACGCGCGGCGGCGAGGACCTCGACTACTTCGCGCGCATGGTGCTGGGCGGCTGGAGCCTCGTCTACGAGCCTCTGGCGCTGGTCTGGCACTACCACCGTGCCGACAACGAATCGCTGAAAACACAGATCTGGGGCTACGGCACCGGCGCAACCGCTTACGGCATCAAGACCGCCCTGTCGCTGCGCCACGGGCCGCAGATCGCCTGGCTGCTCGTCAAGTACGTGCTCCGCCGCGCCCGCAAAGACGAGGCGCTCGGCGAGATCGACCTCGGCTACGGCGAACTGCGCGAGATCCAGGTGCGCGGACTGTATGCCGGTCCGTTTTTGTACTTCAAGGGCCGCTGGGCGGCGCGCAAGAACCCAAAGATCCGCCTGCCCCGAGCCTAGATCGGGCTCTGCATCGTCAGCTCTTCGATCTCGTCGAGCGGATCGATCAGGCCCTCGGCCTTCAACACCGGGTTGCGCGCGAAGCGTACGAACGGCGGCAGGATCGCGATGGTCGTGGCGATGATGCCGATCAGCCAGGCCCAGGCGGCGCCGGTGGCGCCGTGGTCGCCGGTCAGGTAGCCAACCAGCGAGAGTGTCAGCGTCGCGTTGCCGACCTGGATCCAGACCAGCGCATGGCCGCGGTTCTCGAGCCGCAGGATCGCGACGTACAGCGTCACGACGGCGCGAAAGATGCTCGCCAGCGCAAGCAGGCGCAGCACCGACGAGCTGTTGTGCACGTAGGGCATGCCGTTCGGCAACAGGAGAAGCGGCGCCGCCGCGACGATCGCCAGCGCCGCTGGGATCACGAAAGTGAAGATCCGCCGCACCGCCATCTTCGTCATCTCCGGCACGCGCTCGCGGTCGCGCGCGCCCTCGGTGACGATCGAGATCGCGACCGCGAAGAACAGCAGGTCAAACGCGGTGATCAACGTGAATGGCACGACGAAGTACGCCGCCTCGGTCGGCCCGGCGAGCGCGACGACCATCAGCGGCAGCGCGATGATGCAGATCTGGCTGACCGCGATCTGGGTGACGTCCTGAGTCACGAAGGTCAGGAGCTTGCGCCAGCCGAGCACGGCGATCACGCCGCTGGCGCCCGCCTGTCGCTCCTGCGCCTGTGGCAGCACGCGCGTGAAGATCAAGAAGTTGATCAACGGCACGACGACGATCAGCGGCGCCATCCAGCCGAAGAAAACCCCGTGCTCGACCGACGCCCACGCCATCACGAGGATCACGACGATCTTCGCCGCGCTGAAAGCGCCGTTCTCGGCCGGCAGCCACGTCGCCTTCGACATCGCCGTGAGCACCGAGTCCTGGAGCACGAAGATCGCCCACAGAGCGACCGAGATCGGGAAGGCGAACGTCATCACGCTGCCGCCGCGCAGGAAGTCGAACTGGTGCGACGCCAGCGGCGCGACGATCACAAACAGCACGCCGCCGAGCAACGCCGAAGTGGAGACGATCGCGTAAGCCTGCGCAACGCGCTTGACGAGGTACTGGTTGAGCTGCGGGAAGTACCTCAGAATGATGTTGTTGATCGAGAGGTCGCAGAGGATCGCCAGGCTGATCATCGCCGTGATCAGCGCACCGTCGCGGCCGACCTGCTCAGTCGTGAATGCGCGCGCGGCGACGGCCCAGAAAAGCACCCCGAGTCCGGCCGTCACGACGGTGCTCGCCATCAGCGCCGAAGCCGTGCGATTCAGCGGCTCAGACAGAAAATTGCGTATACGTTGCTTGAGGGAGGAAATCATCGACTCGGCGTCCGGCCTCGGCTCACCATACCTGCACTATCGGCAAAGCCCATGGGAACGCCAAAAGCGGCAAATTAAATTGAAATGAATCACGTTCAGGGCCTTGCCAAACGCCGGAGTGACCGCTATCATCAATTTCAAGGTTCTTGGCATTCAAATGATTTGAGTGAACCGGGCACCTGGACGGCTTTCCGCCTCGGAAATTGCGGAAATTCGTAAAAAACAAAAGAGCGTGAATGTATGTCGCGGCCGGTTACCCCTACCGCTGCATCGCGTGCACGATCTACCAACCGACCGTTTCCGCGGATCTGGCAAAAAGCCGGGATCCGTGTCACGAATGACCAACTGATTGGGATAACTAGGAGATCGGAGACTTCCCGTGGCCTCTCTCGGCAATTCAGTCGCCACTGAAAACCAAAAGGACTTGGCAACCCCGGCAATTGACGCAACTGCTGAGCTCACCGCAGACGTTTTTACCGCAGAAGTCGCTGTTGAAGACGGCGCTGCTGCACTCATTCACAACCCGAAGATCGAAGAGATCCGTGAGCGCCTCGCACGCGAGTCGCACAACAGCATCTCCTCGCGTCATGACAAGCTTTCACACCCGCGTGTCCGTGCGCCGCGCGTCAGCGTGGTCGTTCCGGCCCGCAACGAGGCCCTGAACATCCCGATCGTCTTCGCGGAGATTCCGGAGGACGTCTACGAGATCGTCGTCGTCGACGGAGACTCTAAGGACGGCACCGCCGAGGTCGCGCTGGCACAGCGTGACAACGTGCGCGTCGTCGGCCAGGACCGTCCGGGCAAGGGCAACGCCCTGATCTGCGGCTTCAACGCCTGCAAGGGCGACATCGTCGTGATGATCGATGCCGACGGCTCGATGGACCCTAAGGAGATCCCGCTCTACGTTGACGCGCTGACCAACGGCGCCGACTTCGTCAAGGGTTCGCGCTTCATGGAGGGCGGCGGCTCGACCGACATCACGCCGATCCGCAGCGCCGGCAACCACGGCCTGCGCCTGATGGTCAACGGCCTCTTCGGCCCGCGCTACAGCGACCTTTGCTACGGCTACGCCGCGTTCTGGCGCTGGACGCTGCCGCACCTCGCACTCGACTGCGACGGCTTCGAAATCGAGACGATGATGAACATCCGCGCGCACACCGCGGGTCTCACGATCGCCGAGGTCCCGAGCATGGAGTACGACCGTATCCACGGCGAGAGCAACCTCAACGCCGTGCGCGACGGTCTGCGGATCCTGCGTGTGATCGTGTCGGAGCGCCTCACGCCGAAGCGCCGCCGCCGCGAGCGCCAGAAGGCCGCGGAACTCCCCGCCACCTAGTCAGGGCCGGGCCGCAGGCCTCGGCAGTAGAGTTTCGAGTCCGCGGACGCCGAGCCGGCGCCGCGGATTCGACGTACTCGAAACATCGTGGAAACCGCATTTCATGACCGAATCCCGGTACTGCTCTACCACTCGGTAAGCGACGAACCGGCGCCTGAGATCGCCGACTTCGCGATCGGCCCTGACGCCTTCGCCGAGCAGATCAAGCTCGTCGCCGAGAGCCGTCGCACGGCGGTCACGCTGAGCGAGCTCGCCCGCCGGCTGGAGAGCGGCGATACGGACAACCTGGTCTGCGTCACGTTCGACGACGGCTGGCGCGACAACATCGCCGCCGCCGAGACGCTCGCGGCTGCCGGGGTGCCGGCGACGATCTACGTGACCAGCGACTATGTCGGCCGGCCGAACATGGTCGACGCCGGCGAGCTCGCCGCGCTGGCGCAGGCACCGGGAATCGAGATCGGCGCTCACAGCGTCAACCACCAGCACCTCGACGAGCTGCCGTCCGCCGAGGCCGGCGCCGAAATCGGCGACAGCAAGCATGCGATCGAGCAACTGATCGGGGCGCCGGTGACCACGTTCGCCTACCCGCACGGCGCGTACGACCGGCGCGTGCGCGAATCGGTGATCGAACACGGCTTCAAGTCGGCCGCCGCGGTCAAGAACGCGCTCTCGCATGGCGACGACGACCGCTACGCGATCGCACGCTGGACGATCACTGCCGGCTCGACGAGCAGCGAAGTCGCCGAACTCCTGGCCGGCCGGGGCGCGCCTCTGGCCTGGCAGAGCGAGCGAATCCGTACCAAGGGCTACCGGGCCGTACGCCGGCTGCGCCGGCGTGTAGCGGGGCGCGACGGCTAGTTGCGCACGCTACGCACAGCATTCGACCTCGCGTTTCGCGACCGCCGGCACTTCGTGCACGCCACGCTGCTAGCGCTGGCGGTGTTCGCGCTGCTGCTCTACGCGGTCGGCGTTCACGGCTGGGTGCGCGAAGTCGGCTCGATGGTCGTTCTGACGCTGCTGCCTGGGTTCGCGATCCTGTCGCTGCTGCCGCGCGTCAACCCACTGATGCGCTTCGGCGTCGGCGCGACGCTCAGCCTCGCCGTCTGCACCCTGCTTGCCGGCCTGCTGGTCGCGGTCTCGGCGTTCAAGCCGGCGATCGTGATCTGGACGCTCTTCCCCGCCTCGGCGCTGCTGCTCTGGTGGCGTGACTTCACGCGCGGCGGAGACGCCTGGGCGCAGCGCCACAAGCGCCGCATAGATGCCTCAGCCGTACGTCAGGATCCGCACTCGATCGACCGCTCGCTGTCCTTCGCCGCGGCACGGGTGCGTTCATCGGCGCGGCTGATCTGGCTGTCGGCACGCGCGACGCGCGCCAACCAGCTCGCGCTCGGCGCGCTGTTCGTGGCGCTGATCCTCTGGCTGCTCGCCGCGCACAGCGTCGACGTGACGAAGATGAGCGACTTCGGCCTGATCTCGGTGCTGCCGATCACCTGGCCCGTGGCGATGGCGATCGTGCTCGTGACCGTCGCCATTTACTCGGTCTCGGCCCGTCCCGACGCCTGGGTCATGCTGGCGCTGATCGCCGGCCTGATCGTGATGATCTACGCGACCGCGCCGCTCGTCTACGACGCGCCCCATCTGCCGTGGGTCTACAAGCACGTCGGCGTCGTCAACCTGCTGCTCGAGCACGGCCACGCGCTGCGCGACGTGGACATCTACAACCGCTGGCCGTCGTTCTTCGCGCTCGGCGGCGTCTTCACGCGCTTCTCCGGCGCGCCTGGCCCGGTGCACTTCGTGCAGTGGGCCGAGCTGTACTTCATCTGCCTGCAGACGGCGTTGGTCGGCGCAATGATGTGGAACGAGACCAAGCGCGTCGCACCCACCGGCCTCGCCGCGATGCTGTTCGTGCTGATCAACTGGATCGGCCAGGCCTACTTCTCGCCGCAGGCGCTCGCCTTCACGCTGATGCTCGGCCTGCTGACGCTGGCGTTCAGCCAGCTCTACGACGACGGCAACCGGATCGGCGGCTGGCTGAAGAGCCTCACCGGGTTCATCGTGCGGCGCCGGCAGCAGTGGGCGGCAACCGCCTCACGCCCGGACCTGAGCGTGCGCACGACGGTGCTGCTCGTTCTGCTGCTCGATGCCGGGATCGCGGTCGCGCATCAGCTGACTCCGTACGTGCTGCTGATCCAGCTCGGCATCCTGACCTTCTGCGGCTTCGTCAAGCCGCGCTGGCTGTGGTTCGCCTGCGCCGGCGTGACGGCCGCCTATCTGCTGCCGAACCTCGCCTGGGTCAACGACCACTACGGGCTGTTCTCGTCGCTGGACCCGTTCAACAACGCGAAGGTCGCCGACACGACGCAGTTCGCCTGCTCGTCGGCGTGCCGCTTCGTCAGCCGCATCTCCACACTCGCGAGCGCCTTCTCGTGGCTCGCCGGCACCGTCGCGATCCTGATCATCGCGCGACGGCGGCCGACGTTCCGCCTGCCGCTCTACGGGCTATCGATGTTCGGCGCCTTTGTGATGATCTTCGGGCAGAGCTACGGCGGCGAGGCCGCGCTGCGCGTCGTGATGTTCTCGGCGCCGTTCGCCGCGATCCTGATCGCCGCGGCGATCGAGACGTTTCCGCTGCGCCTGCGTTCGGTGATGGCGGTCGGGATGGCGTGTGTGATGGCGTTCTTCTTCGTCTACGCCTACTTCGGCAACGAGGAGTTCTACTACGTGACAGAGGACTCCGTGCGGTCCTCCGAGTACCTGTACGCACACGCCCCGGCGGGCGCGCCGATCCTGTACACGGCGGAAAACTTCCCCGGGCTGCTGGCCGGCAACTACAACGAGTTCGGCTACTCGAACTTCAGCGGCGGCAACGGACTGTTCGACGACACGCGGCTGCGGGACCGGGCGCTCGGACCCGCCCAGGTGCAGTACGTGATCGAAGACCTCGAAGGGCCGACAGGGACCGGCTTCGTCACGTTCTCACCGCAGATGGACAACTACGCGGTGAAGAAGGGCATGACCAAGGCCGGGCAACTCGAGAACCTGCGGGCCGCGATGCTCGCGTCGGGCCGCTTCGAGGTTTGGTACCACCGCGGCGGCACCGAGATCTTCAGGCTGCTGCCTGAAGCGGGAACAACCGCCCCCGGATAAAGCCGGCCGTCGTCAACGCGAGGCCGATCACGATCGCGGCCGCGCGCGCGGGGCCGGCGAGGTCGCGCTTTGCGATCGGCGCAGCGAGCCCGCGCAACACGCCCAGCGGCAACACCTTGGCGGTGTAGCTGCGTTCGGAGGACAGCCCGGCACCGGCACCGGCGAGCTTCACGACATGCGCCTTGGAGACACCCTCCAGGTAGCAGCGCTCGCGGAAGTAGCTGAACTTGGTGCGCGCCGGCGTGACCTTGTGTTTCACGCGGGCGGCGGGGTCGTAGACGATGCGCGCGTCCGGCCGGTCCTTCAACGCGCGGATGCATAGCTCGGTCTCCTCGCAGCCGAGCGGCTTGGTGCCGACGCGGCCGACCTCGGTGCTGAAGTCGCCGACGCGCTCGAAGACGTCGGCGCGCAGCGACATGTTCGCGCCGATCAGGTTGCGGACCTCAGCGACGCTGTCGGGCATCCCGGTGTAGCTGCAGCCGACCACCCACTCGAATTCGCGCGGAAACCACTCGGGACGCTCGGTCTCCCAGTCGGACTCGACAAAGCCGCCGGCGCCGATCACCGTGGCGTCGGCGTAGTGGCCGATCACGCGCTCAGCCCACTCAGGGGCGGCGCTCGCATCGTCGTCGAGGAAAGCGATCACATCGGTGTCGATCGCCGCCACGCCGCTGTTGCGGGCGCCTGAGAGGCCCTGCTTCCCGGTGTTGGCGATAACCGTGGCGTGCTCGCCGAACTCGGCCGTCGCGCCGGCCAGCAGCTCGTCGTTGTGGTCGATCACGACGACGATCCGCTCGAGCTGATGGGTCTGCGCGCGCAGCGACGCAACCGCGGCTTTGAGCTCTTCGTAGCGGTCGAACGTGTAGGCGCAGATGACGGCGCCGAGCGTCATTTCAGCTGGGCCGTGAACTTCGCGCTCTGGCGATAGCCGTCGACGATCTTGATCGCGAGCCAGACCTTCATCTTCTTCTTGGCCGTCCGCAAAGTCTTCAGCTGCTTCTTCGTCAGCGAGAGCGTGACCTTCGTGTTGGTCGCGGGCTTCAACTTCACCGTCTTCAGCTTGATCTTCTTTGCGCCGTAGGTGACCGTTGACGTCACGTTGCAGTTCGACGGGCAGGCGGCAGAGAACTTGAGTTTCGAGGCGAGTTTGATCCGTGGCTTGACGTCCAGTCCCGGCGGGTTCGGGATCGGCGGAGTCGTCGCCGCCGGCACGAAGTTGATGTGCACGCTGACAACGGAGCTGTTGCTGGAAAGGTCGTGACACTCGACGCTGATCGTGTTCCAGCCGACCGCGAGCGCCACGATCTGACCGTCGGCGTGGTCGCAGACGATCGTCTGGTTCGAGTTATCGCTGACGGTGAAATGCAGCGGGGTCGAGCCGGTGCCGACCGTCGCACCCTCGGCGGGCGATGTGATCAGAATGCTCGGCGGCTCCGTGTCGACGCCGGAGTAGTCGACGTGCACCGTGTCGCTGCCGGTGTTGCCGGACTCGTCCTGGCAGCTGACCGTAAACGCGTTGGCGCCGAGGTTGTAAAGCAGCGTCTGGCCGTCTGCAAGCGTGCAGACCGGCGTCTCGCCGGAGTTGTCGGTCGCCGTGAAGTGCAGCGTGCCGGTGGCGACCAGCGACTGGCTGTTGTCGCTCGGCCCAGTGATGTTCACGACCGGAGCAGTGGAGTCGCCGGCGGCGGGGATCCGTTCGACCTTTGCGTAGGCAATCTTGTTGTCGATCGTGGCGCCGAGCGTCGACTGGTCAGACGTGATCGTCTGGCAGGTGCCGGTTCCGTCCTCGTTGGTGCAGAACGTCACCTTGTAGCCCGCGGCGACCTTCACAGAACTGATCTGGCTGGCGACCTTCGAGGCACTGACCGCGTTGGTTCCTACGTTTGCGAAGCTGCCCTCGTTCATCTGGTAGCTGCCGATTCCGAGGTACTGCCCGGTGCCACCATAGGCAGCGCTGGCAAACACGTCAACGACCGAGCGCACGTTGTGCAGCGAGAGCCTCGCGCCGATCTGGATCATCTTCGAGATCGACGGCGTGTGCCCGTCGAACAGGAACAGCATGTAGTAGCCCGGCGGGGCAATGTAGGAGTTCAGCGGCGCACTCATATGCAGCACGCCGTGCGCCGTGTCCTTCGTGAAATCGAGCGGGATGAAACGCTGGCCGGTGTCGGTGCTGTGCGTCGGCGTGCCCAGCCGCATCAATGCTGCCGTTTGGGCGTCGCGGTCGACGCCAAGCTGGTCCTGTCCGGGCGTGTAGGCGATGTCAAAGACCTGGTTGTAGTCGACCGGTGGCAGCACCTGGGCGTCGCCTTCCGCGTGGGTCGACGTCGTGATGCTCGGGCGAACCGCCAGTGAGCCATCTGAGTTGAAGAGGTACGGCGGCGAGTAGATCTCGAAGTTCGGGTTGTAGTAGTGCTCGCCGTTGGTCGTGCACGGGCCGCAGACGCCGCCGCCGCCGGTCAGCACGCGTCCATCGGGCAAGAGCAGGGCCGTCGAGTGATACTCGCGGGCTACCGACGCGGCCGCCAGCGTCGTGAACTGCTCCGTGGTCGGATCCCACATCTCGGCCGCCTTGACGGCGTCGGCCGGGTTGACGAGGTTGTTGTTGAAGTCGTCGTTGTTCGGGTTGTCGCCCGGGTCGGGGTCAGTGTTCTCCATGCCACCCGTCACGACAACTCTGCCATCCGGCAGCACGGTTGAGTAGTCGAAGCGGCGGTTGAAGTGCATGTCGCCGGCGTTCGGGTAGTAGCCGATGCCGCCTCCCGGCAGCCCCTGCTGACCCTCGTCAGCGCCCGTCCAGTTGTCGTTGAGCAGGTCGATGTAGGTGGGCTTCTTAGTCGCTCCGTGCTCTTGGGCCTCTCCGGGGAGCGGCTGGCAAAGCGGGTTGGTCGGACTCTCGACCGGCTCGTCGGCGCTGCACGAGGCGACCTTCTGTTCAATTGTCGGTTGCGTCGGATCGCCGTACTTCGCCGAGGTGCCGCCGCCGACCAACAAAACCTTGCCGGTGTTGTAGTTGACGAAGCTGCCATTCACGCGGTAGAACGCGTCGTGATTTGAGAAGGCCTGCGACTTGCCGGTGCCGGTCGTATCGACCAGATACGGGGTGTTCTCGTAGCCGGCATAGAGCACCCGGCCGTCGACCGACGGGACGAGGAACGGATAGCCACGTGATGACGGCGGGTTGTCGTTGTCTATGCCGTAGCCCTGGAACGCCACGTTGGTGAGATCGCGCAGCGTTCCCCCTGAGTAGTTCTGCGTCGTAGTCGGGTTGCTGAACGTCGGGCTGAACACCTCGGGCGTCGGGAAGCCACCCTGCGGATTGCTGCCCGGGTAGTCGGGCGGGTCGCCGCCGAGAATCATCTGCTCGCCGTTGTAGAGCGACGCCACCGACGGGTACCAGCGCGTACGCGTCATGTCGGGGCCCTTCTCCCAGGTCTTGCTGCGCCAGTGGTAGATATACGTGTCGTTGAGGCCCTTGAACTCTTCGTTCGCATTGCCGCCGGCGAGGAACAGGTCGCCGTTCGGCAGGTGCGAGTAGCCGGCGCAGAAGAGGTTCGCGCCGACCACGTCGAGCCGCACCCCTTTCTGGTCGGGGTGCATCGGATCCCACAGCAGAATGCGCGTACTCATCTGCGGCGTGTTGTCGTGGAAGTAGCCGCTCAGCAGCCAGTCCCAATAGATCACCTTGCCGTCGGGCAGTAGCGCCTCGAACACCGGCACGATGCGCGGGTTTGGGTTGTCGGCGATCGTCTGGTTACCGGGCACGTCGCCGGTGTTGCCCGGCGGGTTGGGCACCTGCCCGGTCGGCCCGGTCACGTAGCCGGGATCGGTCGAGACGGCGTAGTTGGGGTCTCCGGGGTACCCCGCGTAGGCGCTGTCCGGTCCGCGCGTGTCGTACTGCGGCCAGATGACCTGGCTCCACATGCCCTGCGTGGCGAAGGATGCGTCGCGCGGCTCCGCGAGCGCGCGCGGACCCGGCTGGTACTGGCCGGAAGCGGTCATCGTCGCGGCGGCGGCGGTCGGCGGCTTCTCGCGCACAAAGGAATCCGGTTCGAACAGGTTCGGCGCTGTCAGAGAGACATCGAATCCGAGCGCCTGCAGAAGTCCGCGCTGGCGCACCCCTTGGTCGCTCACTTCAACCGGGTGCAGCGGCAGCCCGAGCGCCCGGCGTTTCTTCGCGCGCGCTTTGGCGATTCGCTGCAGCCGCTTCATCATCTTCATCTGCGAACTCGAAGTACGTACGTCGACTGCGTCGGCTGCCGCATGAGCTCCCGAGTCGCCGGCGAGGTTCGGATCCTGTCTGTCGGTCAAGTCGTGGGCGCCGGCCGGGCATGCGGCGGCCACGGCCAACAGCAGGCCGCAGACGATGGCGATCAACGTGTCCTGCCCGCGCCAACGGGCATTTTCGTAGCGAGTACGCATACTTGGGGGTTTCGTTTTGTCCTTCTAGCCAGCCGAGCTTGCGGACGTTGCGTTTTTGCCCATCCTGGGCTACTCACACAGCAACGATTGGTTGCTTAATTCTACGCGCAGAGTGCCGCAGGCGCAAGCAATCAGCGTCGCGCGGGCTAGTTGGAGGCGCTGGCCGACTCTTCGACGTCGGCGGCATCCGGCGCGGTGCGCTTGAGCACCTTGGCCGGGATGCCCGCGGCGATGCAGTCGTCGGGCAGGTCCTGAAGCACGACGGAGTTGGCGCCGACCATCACACGGCTGCCCAGCGTGATCTGGCCGAGCAGCTTCACACCGGTGCCGAGCGTCACGTCGTCACCGATGATCGGCGCCTCGATGCGCCAGTCACCCATGCTCTTGCCGAACACCACGTCAGAGTGCACGCAGGCGTTCTTGCCCAGCTTCGAGCACGGCGAGATCACCAGCCCGTTCGGGTGGTAGACGCGAAACCCCGGGCCAATCTCGGTCTGGCCCGGGATCTGCGCGCCTGTGAAGAACTCGGTGAGGCGATCCATCACCTGCGACGGGAAGATCAGATTCTTCTCGTAGAGCCAACGCGCCATGCGGTGCATCGCAACCGCCATCACGCCGGGGTTCACAAGGAACTGCACGGCGGTCTTGCGCCAAAACGTGAAGTCATCCATCGGCTCCCAGTCGTTGGTGCCGAACCACACCTCCATGTCCTGCTTGAAGTAGCCCATCGCGGCGTGCGATCAGTTGTCGTCGTCGGAACCGGAGTCGTCGCCCTTGCCGGCCTTCGGACCGGCGTCGTCGCCGGCTTCGAGCGCGGCATCGAGCTGGGCGTCGAGCTCGCTGGGATCGATTGACGGCGTGTCTTCTGCCGCCTTCTCGGTCTCGGCCTCGGCACCGACGGCAACCGGCGTCTTCTTCTTGGCGCGCGGCTTCTTCGGCTTGACGATCTTGATCTCGACCTCCTGGCCGTCGTTCGGACCGCCCTTGACCTCTTGGTCGAGCTTCTCGACGATCACGGTCGAGCCCGGCTCGATCTTCTCGGCCAGCACCTTGTCGGCGACCGGGTCCTCGACGTAGCGCTGAATCGCGCGGCGCAGCGGGCGTGCGCCCATCGCCGGGTCCCAGCCCTTGTCGACAAGCAGATCCTTCATGCCCTCCGAAAGCTCGAGCTGCAGCTGCATCTCCTTCATCGAAGTGCGGACACGGTCGATCATCAGATCGACGATCGACTTGATCTCCTCGCGCGTGAGCTTGTGGAAGACGACGATCTCATCGATGCGGTTGATCATCTCCGGGCGGAAGACCTTCTTCAGCTCGCCCATGATCCGGCTCTTCATGTCGTCGTAGCTGATGCCCGACTCGTCCTCGCCCATCGCGAAGCCGAAGCTTGCGTTCTTGGCGATCTCGGACGCGCCGATGTTCGACGTCATGATGATGATCGCGTGACGGAAGTCCACGGTGCGGCCCTGGGCGTCGGTCAGGCGACCGTCTTCCAGGATCTGCAGCAAGATGTTGAACACGTCGGGGTGCGCCTTCTCGATCTCGTCGAGCAGCAGCACGCTGTACGGCTTGCGGCGCACGGCCTCGGTCAGCTGACCGCCCTCGTCGTAGCCGACGTAACCCGGCGGCGAACCGACCAGGCGGCTGACGGAGTGCTTCTCCATGTACTCGGACATGTCGATGCGCACCATCGTCTCGGGGTCGCCGAACAGGAAGTCCGCGAGCGTGCGAGCCAGCTCGGTCTTACCGACGCCGGACGGGCCGAGGAAGATGAACGAGCCGGTCGGGCGCGTCATGTCCTTCAGGCCGGCGCGACTGCGGCGGATCGCCTTTGAAACGGCTTTGATGGCCGGGTCCTGGCCGACGACGCGCTTGTGCATCTCTTCTTCCATGCGCAGCAGCTTCTGGGTCTCGCCCTCGGTCAGCTTGAACAGCGGGATGCCGGTCCACATGCTGACGACGTCGGCGATCTCTTCCTCGCCGATCACCGGGCGCTCGCCGGTCTCGCCGGACTCCCACTGCTCTTCCAGCTCACGCTTCTTGTTGGTCAAGCGGCGCTCCTGGTCGCGCATGTTCGCGGCCTTCTCGAAGTCTTGGTTCTCGATCGCCACTTCCTTGTCGCGGCGCACCTGCTCGATCTCTTCTTCGAGCTCGCGGTACACCGGCGGCGCGCTCATCGACTTGATGCGCATGCGGCTGGCCGCCTCGTCGATCAGGTCGATCGCCTTGTCCGGCAGGAAACGGTCTGAGATGTAACGGTCGGCGAGGTCGGAGGCTGCACGCAGCGCCTCGTCGCTGATCGTCACCTTGTGGTGCACCTCGTAGCGGTCACGCAGACCCTGAAGGATCTGGAAGGTCTCGTCGATGCTCGGCGGCTCGACGAGGATCTTCTGGAAGCGGCGCTCCAGCGCGCTGTCGCGCTCAAGGTACTTGCGGTACTCGTCGAGCGTCGTCGCGCCGATCGTCTGCAGCTCGCCACGGGCGAGCGCAGGCTTGAGGATGCTGGCGGCGTCGATCGCGCCTTCGGCAGCACCCGCGCCGACCAGGTTGTGCAGCTCGTCGATGAACAGGATGATGTCGCCGCGCTGGATGATCTCCTTCATCACCTTCTTGAGACGCTCCTCGAACTCACCGCGGTACTTGCTGCCCGCGACCAGGGCCGCGAGGTCGAGCGTGTAGATCTGCTTGTCGCGCAGCAGCTCGTGCACCTCGCCGTTGCTGATCTTGGTCGCGAGACCTTCGACGACGGCGGTCTTGCCGACGCCCGGCTCGCCGACCAGCACCGGGTTGTTCTTGGTGCGACGGGAAAGGATCTGCATCAGGCGCTCGATCTCCTGCTCGCGCCCGACGACCGGGTCGAGCTTGCCGTCGACCGCCAGCTTCGTGAGGTTGCGGCCAAACTGGTCGAGCAGTTTCGAGTTCTTCTTGCCCTCGCCGGCGCCGGCCGCGGCGCCCTGGCCACTGCCGGAGCTGCCGCCGCTGCGGCGGCCGCCCGGTCCGGAGAGCATGCGCACCACTTCGTTGCGGATCTTCTCGCTGTCGGCGTCGAAGTCCAGCAGGATGCGCGCGGCAACGCCCTCGTTCTCGCGAACGAGACCGAGCAGGATGTGCTCGGTGCCGATGTAGTTGTGGCCCAGGCTCAGCGCCTCGCGCAGTGCGAGCTCGAGAACCTTCTTGGCGCGTGGGGTAAACGGGATCTGGCCGGAGGTGACTTCTTCACCGGAGCCGACGATGCGCACGACCTGAGCGCGCACGCGCTCGACGGTGATGTCGAGTGACTCGAGGACGCGGGCGGCCAGGCCCTCTTCCTCGCGCAGCAGTCCGAGCAGGATGTGCTCGGTGCCGATGTAGTTGTGCTTGAGAGTGCGTGCCTCTTCTTGGGCCAGTACAACGACTTGCCGGGCGCGCTCTGTGAACCGTTCAAACATGTGTGACTCCTAAATGCCATTCAATGCCGAGTCTCGCGCCGGACCTCTCGCGACGGCTCTGCCCCAACGGGACCTATGGCTATTCCTATCGGCCTTTTTCCATGACGGCCCAAGACACACCTTGGGCACTTAATAGGACCGAAATCCTGCTTGCCGGTTCGAGAGAACATTAACACCGGAGGCGGGGGCGCCTTCCACCCCCCGGGGGGTTATTTCGTCACATCTTTCTCAGTTTTGTCGCACTTTGCGCAGAACTCTCCGCACCGTTTGCGTTAGTTGATACTTACGTTAGCTTCTGCTAACATATGAGACATGCAGCAAGCACTCAACGCAATCGCAGAGCCGCGTCGGCGCGAGATCCTTGAACTCGTGCGTGACCGCGAGCTGCCCGCCGGCGAGATCGCCGGCCACTTCACCGACGTCTCCCGCACGGCGATCTCGCAGCACCTGACGGTGCTGCGCGAGGCCGGTCTTGTGAACGAACGCCGCGCCGGCACCAGCCGGCTCTACAGCGTGCGCCGCGAGGGCTTGAGCGAGGTGCAGCAATTCATAGAGGGCTTCTGGAAGGATTCGCTCGAGCGTTTGAGCGTCTTCGCCGAAGCCGAAGAGCGCCGCAAAGCGGCGAAGAAGGAGCAGTAGTGGAAACAGCACAAACATCAGAAACAGTCGTCGTCGAGAAACTGATCAACGCGTCAGCCGAAACCGTCTGGCAGTTGTGGACCGACGAGGCGAAGATCGCCGACTGGTTCGTACCGGCGACGATCGACCCGCGCGAGGGTGGCGAGTTCACGCTCGAGCTACAGAAGAGCGAAGCGCAGATGCGCGGTCACTTCACGGAGTTCTCACCGTACGAGCGCCTCGCCTTCACCTGGGGCATGGAAGAGGAGTGGTTTGGTGTGCCGCCGGAGTCGACGAACGTAACGGTCG
>JBOGYW010000019.1:0-36309 GCA_050696815.1 Solirubrobacterales bacterium
ACGAGTTCGTCTTCAACACGCCGAGCCACCACCGCGTGCACCACGGCAGCAACGCCCAGTATCTCGACCGCAACTACGGCGGCATCATGATCATCTGGGACCGCATCTTCGGCTCATTCGAGCCGGAAGGCGACCGCGTGAAGTACGGCCTCACGAAGAACATTCACAGCTTCAATTTCGGTCGCGTGTTCGCACACGAGTGGGTCGCGCTCTGGAAAGACGTGCGCGGCGCGAGAACCTGGCGAGATCGCTTCGGCTATGTCTTCCGCGGTCCCGGGTGGATTCCCGGCAGCGAGACCGACAAGCGGGAGTTGGTGCGCGAGGCGGCGTACGACGGCGAGTAGCCGCCGTACGCCGCTCTGCGCCGCTAGGCCTTGGCGGTAGCCAGGACGTCCTGGCCGACCAGCGTGTTGTGCACTTCGTAGGTCGTGATCAGCGGCTCGCCGATGCCGACCTCCGCCGTCAGCGGACCCATCGACGTCGCAGCGAACTGCTCGAACGCCGCCGGCGAATCCCAAAGGTCGACGACCTTGATTCCGCCGTCGACTTCGGCGACCCAGTGGAACAGGGCGTGCTCCGGGCCGATGCCGTCCTGGAATCCCATCTTCTCGAGCACCTGGTCGTATTGGTCGAGCGTGGCGTCGGCGAAGAACATTTCGAATGCTGTAGTGGACATGTTTGCCTTTCGTGTGGACTTGGGGCGTCGCACGGCAAAGCAGGCCGGGGTTGGCCGCGATACCGCCTGACAGGAACCGATTGCTTGGGTGAGCGGCGGAAGTGCGGCTTCGTTTGAAGATGAGCCGAGGGCCGTCAGCTGCCCGCCGGTTGGTTTACGGACCAGTCGGTTCAGCGGATCACGATGCGAACGATTTTTCGTCTTGGTTGCTAACGAATTGCGGCGGCCCGCGTGATCGGTTATAAAGGCCGCGGCATTCAATCTCTCGAGGGGAAACAACTCATGAAGCAAACGATCAGAACTGCACGCACCCGCGTGCTGGTGTGTTTGGTCGCGGTCTTTTCGATCGTGGCATTCTCAGGCGCGTACGCGTCCAGCGCCCAGGCCTACACCTGCCCGAGCGCTCCAAGCCCCGTCTGGGGCTGTCCCGACACGTACTTCGGCTTCTGGGAGTACGACGGCATCTTCAACTGGAAGCCCGGCGTCAGCGTGATCGGCGACAGCCTGATCACAGGCCTACAAGCGAACCTCGCGAACCAGCTCACGACCAACGGCTTTTGGGGGCACACATACTCCGTGCCCGGCAGCGCCTACTACCACTGGAACAACGGCTTCAACAACAAAGAGATCGGCCAGTGGATCGCCAAGCAGGGTCCGAAGCACGCCGTGGTCGCACTCGGCACGAACGACGCGGCGAAGCTCGCCAACGACCCGAACGTGACGCAGACCGAGGTCGCCAACAACATCGCGTGGGGCATGGAGCGCGCCTGGCAGTCCGTGCCGGGTTGCGTAATCGTCGTCGGCCCATCGCGCCACAACGTCTCCCCGGCCAACGCCCAATGGGTGCGCGATCAGATGGCGTTCCGGATCTACACGACACACGACTCGAAGCCCGCGAACCACCGCTTCTACTGGGTCAATTGGGATGACATCTCAAAGGACCACAACGACTGGTTCAACGGTCCCAACGATCCGCATATGACCGACGCCGGCAAGACGGCGTACGCGAACATGATCGTCTGGTACTCGAAGATCGTCGATCTGTACGGCTGTTAGCGAGCTAGCCGTTCGCGCGCCTCGGGGGGCTTCCCCGGGGCGCATTCATGTGAAATGTCCATGTCGGCCCTAAATGATCACCGGTGAGGAGTCGATACCGGGTCTCAATCCGCCTCCCTGTACTCCCCCGATTCGACGGAGACCCCCCAAATGACTTACCGCCGCTTTTTCACCTTGCTCGCGATCGCCGCGTGCACCATGCTGATGGCCGCTTCGACGGCCTCCGCAGCAGACGTAGTAAATGGCACGTTTGACGACGGCCTCACCGGCTGGACGACCGAAGTCGGCGACGCCGGGTTCTGGCAGGCCAACGCCGACTGCAATGGAACGGGAGCTTGCTACAGCTCTGCCACGAGTTCCGGAGATTCGGCTGGAGTGATGTACCAGGACGTGCAGCTGCAGGCAGGCCACCTGATCGAGCTGAGCCTCTCGTTGAAGGCGATCACGCAGGGCGCCGCGGTCCCGTGGACGTCGAACACGCCGCCCGAGCTGCTGCACGGCGGCGGGACGTCGATCACCACTCAAGAGGCGCGGATCGACGTGATGAAGCCGTCGGCCGACCCGTGGTCGATCGATCCCGCGGACATTCTGGGAACGGTCTTCCAAACGGAGAATGGCACCAGCACCACGTACGACTGGCAGAACAAAACCTTCGATCTGACGCCGTGGGCGGGCCAGACGGTGCGACTGCGTGCTGGTTGGACGATGGGAAACTGGTATCTCGACTTCGCCGTGGACAACGTCAAAGTCACTGAAGTGCTGCCCGTGCCGGTGATCTCGAATCCCAAGTTGACGACCCACCGTTTCGAGGCGGCGCGCAAGGGATCGACGATCTTGTCCGCTGCACGCTCCTATGGCACGACGCTGACCTACGACCTCTCGAAGCCGGCGACCGTCGGCCTCAAGCTCGAGAAGTACTCAGCCAAGCGCACCTGGTTGCCAGTAGCCGGATCGGCGTCGCTCGCCGGCGTTGCCGGAGCGAATACGGCGAAGCTGTCTGCGCGACTCAGCGCAAAGCGCCCGTTGAGCCCAGGCAAGTACAAGCTGCTGCTGACGCCCGTGGACTCTGCCGGCAACGTCGGCGCGCCTACTGAAGTGGTCGTCCGCGTTCTGACGCCACGCTAAGACTCGCCGGCGGCGGGAGGGGTTCGAAGAATCCCTCCCGCCTGTCCGGCTTATGGCGCATCTGTCGAGTAGCCTTTCCCCGCTCCAGGACAGGTGGCGGAGCGGTTGAACGCGCACGCTTGGAAAGCGTGTAGACGGGGTTGACTCGTCTCGAGGGTTCGAATCCCTCCCTGTCCGTTTTCTGTGACGCGCGTCGTACCCTGTCACTGGGAGGATCCCGCTGACGGGAACCAACGATGACGGACCTAATCCTTTACGCCATACCCGCCTTTCTCGTCTTGCTGGCGGTGGAGATACTCGCGCTGCGGCACGTCCACCACCACCCGGAGGACGACGACCCCGAGTTCATCGCCGAGCTCGAAGGCCCGATCGGCTTTGAGCGCAAGGACACACGCACGAGCATCTCGATGGGCATCGGCAACGCGATCATCAACAGCGTCTGGCGACTCGGTGAGATCGCGGTGCTCGCCTGGATCTACGAGAACTTCCGCTTCTTCACGATGCCGAACGACGCCGTCTACACGTACGCGCTGCTGTTTCTGGCTGACGACATGGCGTTCTACTGGTACCACCGCATCCACCACGAGATGCGGCTGTTCTGGGCGCAGCATGTGGTGCACCATTCCAGCCAGCACTTCAATCTCTCGACGGCGCTGCGCCAGCAGTGGCTGTTGATGACCGAGCTGCCCTTCTGGGCGCCGCTCGCGTTCCTGGGCTTCACGCCGGCGATGATCGTCGGTATGCACGCGGTCAGCTTGATGTACCAGTACTGGATCCACACCGAGACGATCAAAAAGCTGCCGCGCTGGTACGAGTTCGTCTTCAACACGCCGAGCCACCACCGCGTGCACCACGGCAGCAACGCCCAGTACCTCGACCGCAACTACGGCGGCATCATGATCATCTGGGACCGTATCTTCGGCTCATTCGAGCCGGAGGGCGATCGCGTGAAGTACGGGCTGACCAAGAACATCCATACCTTCAACCCGTTCCGGGTCTTTGCCCATGAATGGGCTTCGATCTGGCGCGACGTGCGCGGCGCAAGCAGCTGGCACGACCGCTTCGGCTACGTCTTTCGCGGCCCGGGCTGGAGTCCGGACGGCGAGGTCGACAAGCGCGAACTGGAACGCGAGTCGCGCACGCCGGAGACTCCCGAAAAAGCCGCTTAGGCGGCGGCCGGCGCGCCCTGCAGGCGCTCGGCGTGGATCTCGGCCGGGATCACCGGCCAGGCGCCCTCGACGAACTCGTCGCGGCCCTGCGCCTGGAAGTACTCCTGCAGCGAGGCGGCCTGCTCGGCTGCCCAGCCGATCTGCTGCGCGTGCAACTGCTCGAGCTCGATGCCGAGCTCGTCAGGAAATTTGCCGGCCATCCGCCACGCGACGCGCGCGGCGGCGATCGCATCGGCGTCGGCGGCGTGTGCGTCTTCGAGCGGCACGCGGTAGAGCGCACAGACGTCCGTGAGTGTGCGCTTGCCCTTGCGGAAGCGGTCGATCTGCTTGTCGATCACCAGTGGGTCGATCACCAGCAGATCGCCGACGCGGTCGGTCAGCGGCTCGAGCCCGTGACGACGCGCCTCGCGGTCGAGCATCGTCAGGTCGTAGCGAGCGTTGAACGCGACGATCGGCACGCCCTGCGCCGCGGCAGTTGCGAGCTTCGCGGTGATCTCCTCGACGACCTCGGCTGCGGGCCGGCCATTGGCTCGCGCATGCTCGGTGGTGATGCCGTGAACGCGTGTGGCCCCGTCCGGGATCTCGATGCCGGGATCGGCGAGCCACGACGCGCTGTCGGGCTCGAAGCCGGGTCCCACCACGCTGACCGTCGCCGTGACGATGCGGTCGCTGGTCGGGTCCACGCCCGTGGATTCGATGTCGAAGGCCGCCATGCGGCCCTGGTGCCAACTCATGTCTCGACGTTAACTGCGCGTCCAGACGGCGAGAAAGCTATTGACCGTTGAGATTCAGCACGCCGGGAATACTTACGTTCGGCTTGCCGACTACCGGTAGATCAGGGGTGTCAACTTTGACTTCAGGTACCGGGGCTTCGACGACCGGCGCCGGGCCGGACTCGGGTTCGCCGCTCGATCCCGAATCACCTGCGCTGGAAGGAGCCTGCCACGATGGCTGCTGCGTGCTGGATTGCCGCTCGGTCTCAGTCGCACTGCTCGTGTCCTTCGTCGAGCCCTGCGCGCGAACCTCACTGTCTGCACGGTGCTCGTGCGCACGCACCGATCGGTCGCTCGCCGTGCCCTCGGTGACGGCGACCGACTCACTTGCGACCGCCGCTGCGGCGGCACCTTCGGAACGCTCCCCGGCGTGCGTTCCGTTGTGCGTCGCCGGCACGACTGCCGCCCCCGTCAATACGGCGGCTGCGCTTGCCACCGCTACGCCGTTGCCGATCGGCCCCGCGACCGTTCCGTCAAACGCGCCCTTCACCGCGGCGACGACTCGCGGCGCTCCGGCCGTGAGCGCGCCGAGTCCGGCGATCGACCTGCGCGCGCCGTAGTACGAGAGAAAGCTCTCGACGGCGTCGGAGTCGAGCTGCTTGCCCGCCTCCTTGCGCAGGATCTCGAGCGCGTCCGCATGCTTGCGTCCTTTGCGGTACGGCCGCGACGAGGTGATCGCGTCGAATGTGTCGGCGACGGCGATGATCCGGGCGCCCAATGGGATTGCGTCCCCGGAAAGCCCGTCCGGATAGCCGCCGCCGTCGATCCGTTCATGGTGATGGCGAACGATGGCGCTCAGCCCCGCGTCCTTTAGCTGAGCGACCAACGTTTCGCTATCGATCGGGTGCAGTTTGATGACGTCGAACTCCTCATCAGTCAGTCTGCCTGGCTTGGTGAGGATTTCACGGGGGGTGTTGATCTTCCCGACGTCGTGTACTGCTCCCGCAACACGCACTTTCGCGATTTCTGCCGAGGACAATTTCATCCCCTTCGCGATTGCTTCGGCGAACCGCGCTACGCGGTTCGAATGACCGTGGGTGTACGCGTCACGCGCCTCGAGTCTGCCTGCGAGTCCCTCGATCAAAGTTGCCACCTCGCGTGGAGAAGCTGAGCCCGAATCGTTGTCTGCCCCAGTGAGCAGCTTCTGCGCACTGGCGATTCGCTTCTCCGCGCGACGACGGCGTACAAGCCGCCACAACATCAGATCCCCGAAGACGAGGTCTCCCGCCGGCGAGCGCCGCGACCAGAACGAAGTTCCGGCCGTTGCGAGCGCGAGCGAGAACAATGCCGCGGCGGTGATTGCGACGATCGGTGAGAGCGCTAGGCCTGCCTGCTCAACGCTCCACAGTCCGATTGCCGGCAACACCAAGACAGCCCCGGTGATGCACACGGATCCCGCCCAACGGGAGAGCTCGGAAGGGCGAGTCCGATTCATGCCTCAAGTGTGGGAGATTTCGCCGCAAAAAACAAGAGCGAAATCAGGTACCTCACGATAGGTAATTCGCGGTAAATTTGCCTAAACCAAGGGGCAAACGTGGGGTCTTCACTCCATGCGAGTGACACAGATCACAAACGACAGGTGCGTTGCGACCGGGCACTGAAAAACGGGGAGGTCGGGACAAAGTTCGAACCCGGACACTCATCGAATCGAACTACTTATTGATTGTCTCATGGATCCCGACGGACGCAAACACAGATTTCAGGCGGCGAGAGCCATTGGAACACCCGACCACACGAATCGAAATCGCTGAGCCATGCTCGTTGACGTGGGTGTTCGACTGCAAGCCGATGTCGTCCAGTCGGGGGATACAGTCAAAACATGGAGTGGCCGCACAAACTTGAACAAGGCGAATGGGACAAATTTGTCGCCCCATTCAAGACGCTGACGGTCGGGGCGACCCACTACGTCCAAAACGACTTTCCCGACGCACTCGGGATCGGCCAGCGCAGCTTTCCCCGCAACGAACTTCTCGGGCACATCGTGAGTCGCCCGACGGACTATTTCTACGTCGTCGGAGTCAATTACTTCGACACGAACGACGGCTGCGACAACGAAGACATTTTCAAGATCGATACCAGGACGCTTGAAATGGACAATTACAGCCCACGGCAATTCGAAAAGGATTTTCCGGCTTACGCTGGCACTCACTGGGCCAACAAGGACTTCCTTCGCAAGAAGGAAGAGTCGAGAGGGGCAACCGAAGAAATCTAAAGCGGCCTATGTCGGCCTAGGTCTGCGTCGAGAGGAGCGGTCCCTTGCGGCATCTTCGGAGAGCGAGGAAGACGCAACTGCGTCAACCCAGCCTCCATCTGCCGCGTGGGTGAACTCGACGTAGACATCCACCGGCGCAAAGTCTTCGGTGTCTTGAAGAATCGGAGCGGCATCGTCGTCGCTGATGTCAAGGGTGGCGAACGTCTCTGCTTCTGCCGGAGTCGGGGCCGGGATCAACCATTGGACAGAAGTGTCACTTCGCGCACGCACCCGAACCTTCCATGTGTCTGGGGCGATGTAGAGAGCTGAAAGCACCTCGAACGCCTCGGTATTGAATGAGACGATCACGGCGCTCTCGACCGCGCTTTCCACCGCTTGCGGCGGCAAGTATCCGTCGACTGCGACCGTGGCCTCATCCACTGCTTGGCGAATTGCATTCATGAGTTCCACTTGCTCATGGTTGGTGAGGCTTCTGGCAAAGCCGTTTGCGCTGAGAACGGGCTCAACGACGATCACTTCGAGGTCGGCCACTTCGTTGTCAGAAGCGATTCTCGCCAAGCATCGGACCCGAAGTTCAAGCTCACTGGCGGCCTGCACGTAGTGCTCGTTGTAGTCGATGTCGCTTGGCCAAAAGCCCTCCATCTCGCTGATGCCCCAGAAGTCCGGCTTGTATATGAACAGCTCAAGTTGCGCCGAGCAATACGCGTTGAACTCGACGGTGCATGTCCCGTTGACAGCGGCAAAGGAGAGCGCCTCGAGCCAAATCACGTCGAGCTGATCGATCGTGGGGTCGTTGTCGAGATCAACCACAAGTTCGTGCAGGTCTTTATCGATCGACTCATGGATTAGCGCGTCATAGAGCCTGCGATCGATCTCCGATCTCACTTCCGGCTGTTCGAGCAAAGCCTGACCTTCTTCACCCTCGCTGGGGGCTAACTCATCGATGAGATCCTGGACGTAGGTGATCAGCCTCGCGCCATGCGCCCGACCATTCAGATCGCGTTTCAGGTGCTCGTGAAATTCTGTGGTGTCCTCTTCGCAGAAGTCATTCGTGTTTGACGAAACCAGAACGACATCGTCCTCATCGACCGAGTCGAGCACCGTTAGCCAGATCATCGTGTCCACGACTGAGTTGTCGGCCTTCTTGGTTCCAAACGGCTTCAGCTCACGTATTGACCGGTCAACCACGGCGTCGAGACGGTCGGGATGCGGAGAGATCTGGCAGCCGGGTTGGCTCAATCGATCTCGAAGCAAAGACTCGTAATTCGCGATCGTTGAAGCAAAGTCGGGCGGAACAAACGTTTCGGCGGAGACGTTCACGGCACTGAGGCCGCCAAGCGCGCTTCGGGTTTTGTCGATCGCGCTTTTCAATGCGCTGGGGTACTGATTGACAAGCTCGGCAATCACCGCTTCAGGGACAACCACTGAGCAACGGCCGCGCTCCGCGTGGCCGAGCAACGTCGTGAGCTGGGTGCGGGACACTCCGCGATCTCCGTGGAAACAGTTTGTGTCCAGTACGACGATCATCTCGTGCTCCAGCGCACCCGCATCTAGCGAACGTTTTTCAGGAGATCACTCGCAGTCACTCCGAGGCCCTGGGCAAGTCTGACGATTGTTGCCAGTCGCGGGTCTCGCTCCGCACGCTCCAGGAGCGAGACCTCTGTGCGATGCAAGTCGGACGCGTCGCCCAGTGCTTCCTGGGAAAGGCCGGCGCGAGTTCGCGCCGCTCTCAGATTTGAAGCGAATTGTTCTCGGGGTTCCACCCAGAACATGGTGATTTTGCGCAGACAAAAAGTCTACAGACAAAACCTCTCACTCGCTGTATAGTCCAATTTGGCTGTAGACAAAACCTCTCGGACCGGGCGAACTTGCTTCCTCGGGGTCTCAGCCACAGCGCCTGGCGCTGATCCTCGGCAAATCGAACTCAGGAGCAGAAGAGATGGACCCCACACGCACACACGCTCTCCCTCGAGAAAGCAAATTCTGGTTGACAGTGATTTGGACCATTGCGCTCGTTGCGTTCGCGGGGTCATCAGACGTTCAAGCCGCCCCAGTTAGCGCAGAGTTGGTCTCAGCAGGCGGATCGCACACCTGCGCAACCTCGTCAGGTGCAGCACTCTGCTGGGGTGCGAACCAGTCAGGTCAGCTCGGAGATGGGTCTAGCGATGACTCATCGATCCCGGTCCAGGTCTCCGGGCTGGCGACGGGCGTGACCGCGATCTCCGCGAGCGGTGGCTCGGTGGAGGGCGCTGGCTCGACCTGCGCCATCGTTGCGGGAGCCGCCAAGTGCTGGGGCAACAACGATTACGGGCAACTCGGTGACGGATCGACGGATTCCAGCAATGTGCCGGTGCAAGTCATTGGCCTGACGGCGGGCGTCACTGCGATCACTGTCGGCGAAAGGCACACCTGCGCCGTGGTGTCCGGTGCCGCCAAGTGTTGGGGTTCACAATCCGGTTTTCTCAACGCCCTCGGCAACGGTGACAACGCCAACGATCACGACAATGCTGATTCCCTCGTCCCCGTGCAAGTCACCGGTCTGACCTCCGGAGTCACCGCGATTGGCGTGGGCTCGGCGGACTCATGTGCGGTCGTCGCTGGCGCAGCTAAATGCTGGGGATCTCAGTTCTGGGGTCAGCTCGGCAACGGCGTCTTTGGCGACGAGGCAGGTCAGTTCACCGATTCGCCGATACCCGTAGCTGTCACCGGCCTTTCGAGTGATGTAACGACGTTGATGTCGGCAGGCGAATACAACTGCGCCGTTCAGCTCGGAGCCGCTCGATGCTGGGGCGAGGGGTTCTACAGCGGTGCACTCGGCGACGGCGCGTTCGAAAATCGGAGCACCCCGGTTGAGCCGACGGGCCTGTCGGCGAACGTGGCAACTATCGCGGCTAGCGGCGGTCACACCTGTGCGGTCGTTTCTGGCTCTGTGCGGTGCTGGGGTCACAACGAGCGAGGGCAGCTCGGTCTTGGGTCGACCGACAATGTCGGCGAACCCACTGCTGTTACGGGATTGACCGGAGTGGTCAGCGCGGTTTCAGCCGGAGGCGGTCACACCTGTGCGATCGTGGACGGGTTCGTCTGGTGTTGGGGCAAGGACTGGTTTGGCGAGTTGGGAGATGGCCGTGGCCGGTACGAGCGCGACGTGACGATGCCCACGCAAGTCGTCGACACCGTACCCCCGCCGCCTGCTGCGCCGATCGTGACGATTCAGACCCCAACCGAAGGCCAAGCGCTCAGCTCGACGTCGACCAATGTCACGTTCACCGTGACGGGAGATCCCACGACCGCGACGCAGTGCCAGATAGACACGGCGGACTGGGTCCCGTGTTCTTCACCCTGGGCAATCAATGGCCTTGCGCCTGGTCAACACGCCGCAACTGTTTACGCGGCGGATGAGTTCGGTGGCGAGACAGACACCGAGGTGCATTTCACCGTGGTGTCTGCGACGCCGCCAGTACTCAATCCACCGCTGCCATCACCGGCACCGACCGTGAACAAGTTGCCATCGAAGGTGAAGTTTGCAAAGGGGCTCTCGCTGAAGGTGACCTGCGTTGAAGCCTGCGCCTTGAACGTCGTGATCAAGATCGGCGGCAAGAAGACGACGCTGCCGAAAATCAGTGTTCCCGCAGGGACCAACAGTGCGACGCCAGTCAAGCTGAAGCTGAGTGCTTCCGTCAAGAAGAAGATCAGGGCCGCGCTCAAGGAGAAGCGAAAGGTGACTGTCGTGATCACACCGGTCTCGCTACTTGGGACCGCTGGATCGTCGGTGTCGACACAGTTGAAGTGACCGAACGGAGAGCCTGCGAGGCGGCGCCTCACGCCGTCAGGGCCGATGCCCTGACGGCAGCAAGCGTGGCCGACCAACAGTGACCGTGCTTACGAATTAGCTGGTCCGCCCGAAGTTGTTGCAGTGCGTCCTCGACCGGGACGGCCTCTAGCTCATCGTCCGGGTCGCGTGAGATCTGCGACACGATCTCGATCCGCGAGTAGAGCGCGGGGTAGTTGTCAACCAGTAGTCGAAAGATCGTCGCTTCTAATAGGTCTGGATTTGTTTGTTCCATCAACGTGTCTCCGTGAAATTTCGGGGACGACATACCGCTTGTCGTGCACGATTGCAAGATCTGCAGCCAGCAGATTGCGTCTGAAAAGTCCCTCATCCGACGAGGGCTGGCCTCCAGGTTGGTGAAGCACCGGCGGCTTTGACCGTGCCCATCATCAGTGCTTTGGCCTTGGCGACCGTCGCATCGCTGCTGACGCCGTAGCCCACGCCGATGAACACCACCGGCACGTCCGTCAGTCCCGAGATCTGCGCACCCAGTCGCTTGCTGGCGGTCTTGATTTCCCCCTGATTTGCGGAGTGGACATCGGGTACACCAGTCGCGTTGGGGATGCCGTCGGTAACCACGAAGATCCGACCGAGGTTGCCGAGTTCTCCGGCGGCTTGAATTCCACCGATCTGGCCACTGCCGTCGGCTGTCTGTTTGGCCTGTCCCAACTTGACGACCTGAGGAACCAGTCCGGCAGCAAGGGCGTTGACCTTCTGCTGAGCGGTTCGCTTCGGCTTGGCCTCGGCGTAGTACCTGCCGAACGGCACCGTGTGCCAGCTGGCGGTCCGCAGCGGCCCGGCATCGATTGCTGCGATCACCAAGGTCCGGTGACGTCGGGCGGTGTCCGCCACGACCGTCTTGATGTCATCCTGTCGGGCGACGATCAGATCCGGGTTTGAGTTGTCAACGAGCAGGACGTCGAAGCCTCCTTCGGATGGCGCTGGCAGAGGTGCGCCCGAGTTCGCCGAGGCACTTGCCGGGCTGCTTGACGCCGTTGTCCGCGATGAGCCACACCCGGCCAGTACAACGACGAGGGTGGCTAGGGCGATCATCGAAAGCAGATTGCGGTTGTACTTGGCGTTCATGAGTTCGCGTTCCCTTCGTACGTGCATTTGTCTAGACCTCGCCATTGCTGAGATCGATGCCGCCTCTACGCCAGCGGCCTGGCAACACGAAAGCCAGCCATGTGCCGCCGTTCTCGCGCGCCTTGTCGGTCTTCTGGTAGGCGTCGGTTCGCAAGGCGTCGAGGGCGGTCTTAAGATGTGCCTCCTCGAGCGCCAAGCGATCCGGCTCAGCGGCAAGTCGATCTAGTTCGTGACCGGCGCGAACGGCGTCATTGCGCCGGTCGTGCAGCTCATCGATTCCGGCGCGCTTGTCGTCACGCAGTTCGCGAAGTTCATGCTGGAGTGCCTTGCGATCCTGCTTGTCTTCTTCATACTCCCGTTCGGCGGCAAGGAGATCGTCCTTCAGCTCGCGCTCTTCCAGCCCAGCAGCAAACAGTCCGGCCGCGAGCAGGCCGGTGAAAGCAGCGAGCAAGCCAAACGGCAGCATCCAGGCGACCGGCGGTGTGGTCTCGAGGTTGGGAGCCTGCGACGAGGTAGATGGCTCTGCGGCGAAGCTGAGATCCTGACTGAGAGAGCTGATCGAACCGTTGTCGCTTTTGATCGTGAGCTCGCGGTCAACGTTGATCCAAACCACTGCGGCGACGATCAGGACGACGCCTGTGATTACGACGTTCCGAAGCGTCTTCTTCGACGGCCTGAGCGTGCCGAACAAGTGACCGATGGCGAACTGCGACACCGCGAAGACCAGGGTCATGACCAGTCCGAATACGGCGGAAACCGAATAGTCCCAGCCCATGTACCACGCGGTCAGGCCGGAGAAGAAGCCTTCAGCCACCGGCGTCAGGACGGTCAGGAGCATCCGGGAAAACGGACTCAGGTCTGGTCGCCACTCGAGCGAGCGCAGCCTCACACGAGCCTGATCGCGCTTCTCGGCGGCCTTCCCTTCTTTCTCGATGGCGTTCGGAAGCTCCGCTCCGGTGATGCTCTGTACGCGGTCGTCACGGTGGAGGGCAATCGCCTGGAAACGGTCAACGTCCGTGGTGAGGGTGCCACGGTTCGTCGCATTCTCAACGACGTCTTGGCTCACCGATCCGACTCGCTGCTGAAGCCGCAGATCAGTAGTGCCAGCGTGGAGGCGTTCACCGGCGGTATCGACGCCAATTGCCTTTGTGGGATCCTGGCGCACGTGACCGTCGAAAGCCCCGCGACGGTCAGCTTCGCCCAGTAGGGCTTCGATTTCGGTAGGCCACTGGCTCGACGGGGCACTCGGCGGCACAACATGAATCTCAGTTTTTGTAGCTGACTGCATCAGGCCACCTCTTCGTAGTTCAGGTCAAAGTGACCATAAGCGTATCATTTGTTATGGTCAATCTGACTATTTATGAACAATCGATCCAGATCAAAGGCTGCCGAGTGGACCGCGAAGAACAGTGAGGGATTCGTTTCTCCAGTAGGAATCACGGTCGATACCGTCGTTTTTACGGTCCGCGACGAGCGACTTCAGGTTCTGCTTGTTGAACGCGACGAACACGGAGTCAAAGCGATTCCCGGCGGATTCGTTTCTCGCACTGAAGACGTGACCGACACGGCATCCCGCAAATTGATGGAGAAGACTGGTCTAGCCGAGGCCTACTTGGAGCAGCTTGCCGCGTTCACCGCGCCCTACCGCGACCCGAGAGGTTGGATTCCGAGCATCGCCTTCGTCGCGTTGGTCCCACCGCGTACCGAGCCCAGTGTGTCGAGCGCGTGCTGGGTCGATGCGAGATTGACCCATCGGCTCGCGTTTGACCACGAACAGATCCTCAACCTCGCTGTCTCGCGGATCGCGGGGAAGCTCTGGTGGTCGAATATCGCAGTCGGAATACTCGCGGAACCATTTACGTTGGCCGAGGCGCGAGGTGTCTACCAGGCAATTTCACAGAAACAGTACGACCCGAGCACGTTCGCCCGAGACCTCAAAGCGACCGGTCTTGTCGTTCCCACGGGGGACATGCGCTCAACTAGTCCTGGGCGACCGGCGACACTATTCCGATTCTCTGCGACCCAACCCGTCTGGGGTGAGGGCAATCGAAAACGGCTGGCGTCACCGGACGGGTAGCGCCGTCGTCCCCGGGACGGCTACAACTAATTAACGTCTACCGAGCGAACGGCCATTCCGAATCCCGGAACGCATCGGCTACTCGGATTCGGTGCAGCGGCAGAACCGGATACTCAGCGATCTCGGACTCTCTGACGAATGCACTATCGAGTATCTCTAGGCCTCCGCTGATTGTCGGTTGAGCGTCGAGGACCACCTCAAATGTCGCGGCAACGATTTGGCGACGAACTCCGTCGCTGTAAACGGCCACGTAGTCTGGCGATGAATAGATTCCGGCGAGGCGACCGACTTTGCCGACTAGTCCAGTTTCCTCACGAAGCTCACGGAGACACGCCTCTTCAAGGCTCTCGCCAGAATCGAGCGCACCACCCGGCAGGCACCAGAGACCATTGTCCGAACGCTTCGTCAGGAGCAACCGATCGAGTTCGTCAAACACCAACGCGGCAGCGCCGACGGCTACTTCCGATCCCGCTGCAATCCGGTTGCCCGCTTCGATTCGCAACGAATCAACGTTGGACTGACTACTCGAACCACTCATCGAACAATTCTCGTACCGCGTTCAACGGCGGCGCGGCCATATCTCTCGGAGAAAGAATCGGATTAGGTAGCGGCCATGGGATTCCGAGTTCGTCGTCCGACCAGAGAACTCCCGCGTCCAGACCTTCCTCATAA
Organism: Solirubrobacterales bacterium; assembly: GCA_050696815.1. GTDB lineage: Bacteria > Actinomycetota > Thermoleophilia > Solirubrobacterales > JACPNS01 > JACPNS01. The sequence goes on from JBOGYW010000019.1 coordinate 14,676, forward strand.
AACGTGGAAGTTTTTATGCATAGATCGACGCTGGTCGAGAGCGCTTGGAATCCGTGGGCACAGCCTGGAGGGATGAGGAGCTGTTCGTGGCGGCGGTCGTCAAGAATGAATGATTCCCACTGAAGAAACGTCGATGAGGTCGGACGAAGGTCGACCACAACGTCGAATATTTCGCCGCGGACGACGCGCAGCAACTTCGCTTCGGCGAGGCCCTTTTGAAAATGCAATCCTCGGATCGTGCCTTGCCGGCTGCGAAGTTGGTTTTCTTGGACCCATCTGCGTTCTCCATACTCGACGGTCGGCCACTCGGTGTCATCGAACACGCGGATAAACCACCCGCGCACGTCCGGACGAAGTGAAGGGGTCCCTACGAAAACGCCCGAAAGAGTTGTCTCTTCTATTCGAAACTCCGGCGGGACATGTGCTGGCACGCGAAAGTCGACCATCGGTCTCATCCGTCCTTTTGCACATCCATGGCGAGACGCACACCAATGTCTTTGAACTTGTAGCCGGGGTCGTTGCCCCAGCGAAAGGCCGACCGACAACCACGCGCGTGATACGAGTGGCCGCCGCCTCGTCGAACTCGCTGAGTGCCAGTCGCGGGACCGCGCGGATCCACCACGGCACCTGTTTCGTATGGAGCCAACCAGTCCTGGCACCATTCCCAGACGTTGCCATGTACGTCGAACAGCCCCCACGGATTTGGCTCAGCTGAGCCCACTGCCCACGGTCTTCCATTTGTCGTCGGATTCGCCTCGAAGTTTGCATAGGAGTCCAGATCAGCTTCGGAATCTCCGTGTGACCATTGGGTAACAGTGTTCGCGCGCGCGGCAACTTCCCACTCGGCTTCGGACGGAAGTCGACATCCAATCCGATAGGCCGCCATGTACGCGTCGAACCATGAGAGATCCACAACGGGTTGACGATCTTCACGTGAGTAGCTCGGTCGATCGGCGGCGCTCCGATTGGTGATGAACTCGTACGCAACGTTCGTGAGCTGCCAACTCGATATGAGATAGCGAGCCAGTGTCACCGAGTGCTGAGGTTTTTCGATCTCGTCTTGGGCGTCATCGTCTCCGACGAGATACGTGCCGTCAGGCACTTCGATGAACGAGAGCGCGTATCGCTCATCTTCAAGCAGCGTCCGGCGAAGCCCGGATGCATGCTTGCCGAATGCTTCCCACAGCGTGCCGTCTTCGTCTTCTGCGTCGACCCCTTTTACTAGCGACACCGCCCAGTAGAGAACCTCGTTATCGGTTTCCGCCTCGAGCAACGGTGCGGCAGTTTCAATCACGAGCCGCTTTCGGAGATTCGGTCCCACATCGTTCAGGGAAGCACGAAGGCGCTGAAACATTCGTACTCGATCAGACGGTTCACTGTCCGCCAAGAGCTGTGAGATGACGCTCGCCGATCCTCGTCCGAGTTCGGTTAGCGACCTCAACGCCAGCGCGTCATTGGATTGCCAGAGCGGTCGCAGAAAGGCGAGCTGTCGATCCGAGCCTTTGAGCCCCCCAACATGAAGTCGAACGGGCTCCTCCCAGGCCGGGACGCGACTGTGTTCAATGAGAATTTCGTCTCCTCCCGGCGTCGACGCAAGCTCTTCAGCCGCCAGGTACTCCTGAAACGAGCGATGCAGAAAGGAGTAGCTCGTGCCACCGCCTTGCAAGACCCCAACATCTCGCGCTGCCTCATCGAGAAACGCAAAGAGAGCGTCGAAGCTTTGGTTGCGGGAGGGTTCCTCCTCGCTAAAACGAGACGCGGCGATACCCGCCGCAGTCCACCTGTCGATGTCGACGGTGCCCATCTGCAAGCCCTTCAGTGCGAGTTCTCTCAGAATCGCATGGCGCTGCGCCAGGGAGTGCTCGCTTGCCTGCTCGCCGTGACGTTGTTCGAGATACTCGATCGCGCGGCGATAGAGGTCCGCACGATTTGAACCCAAATCGCGGTCTTTCTCGAATACGAGGCACATCATCGCGACAAGGAACGGCCTTTCAGTAAGTTCGATTAAGCGCGGATCGTTTGCCGCTTCCAGGAACGATTCCGCGTCACTGGATCGCTCGAACCATTGGTGCGCAAACTGCGCCACGTCAGACGACTCAAGGGGCTGGATTCGAAATCGCTTCCATCCAACGAACCAATCTTCCGCCAGATCGACAGCCCGAAATGTGTCGATTCGGGTCGTGAGTAGCACTCGAATCAATCGCGTGTCATCTGCCTCGCTGAATTCCTCGATTTGCGTTCGAAACTGATCCCGAGTACCCGCTGGTAGCTCATCAAACCCGTCAATCAGCAGTGTGCCGACGCCAAATTCGGACAATCCGAAGCCCCTCGCGCAGTCCGCGACCTCATCGTTTGCGGTTCGGCGAATGGAGTCGATCGCGAACTCCACCAACGTTTTGTGACGAGCTGGGCGAAAGTCTTTGCAGCTCAAGTAGATCGGTAGATTCCGTGAATCTTCGAGGTCGCACAAATAGTGTGCGGCGAGCTGAAGGGTCGTAGTTTTTCCTGCGCCCGGATGGCCCAAGAGCACGATCCGCTCACCCGGCGAAAGTCCTTGAAGTAGATCGATAATCGAACTCTCTCGCCCCGGCGCAGCATGGACATCTCCGGCGCCCTCGGCAAGTTGCAGAGTGAGGGCGCTTTCCGTTGGGCGATTGTCGCCCGGATACAGAACCTGAAACGAGGCGAAGCGGCCACGCATCACCTCACGAAACGTGTTCGCCGCAGCGGTCCGTTTGGCGCTCGATCCAGCGCCAAACGGCTGTGGCGAGGGAGCCACGGCGACGTACACCTCGTTGAATCCAGCTAGATCGTGGCCCAAGTGAAAGTATTGGACATCCTCGAGAATTCCCGGAAGCGGGGTTTCATCCAGAAGGCAGGTGACTATGTGGCGGTTGTTCTCGAGCGCCAGAACTATCTCGGTATGAACATTCCGCGATTTGTCCGCGCTGCTGGACCAAACGAGTAGGAAGGACTCGCATTTTTCGACCAGTGGCAGCACTTTCTCTCGCCAGTTGCCACCACTCTGCATGGTCCCTCGATCTCTATCAACGACGTGGCCGCGTTCGCGCAACAGTTTCTCAAGCGATTCGGCGACGACGCTCTCATTCACTGAGTAGCTAATAAAGATCGACATGTGCGTGGTTCAATCGCCACGCAATAGGCGATGCAGGTTCGAAAAGTCCTCGTCGCCAAGTCCGCGCGCGATCAAGTCGGAGTATTCGTCTGCCACTAGCTTCGCGCCCCGCAGGTCAAGGTTGAGGCGATCAGCCTCTTCGAGACAGAGCCCAAGATCCTTGGACATCAGCCTGGCCGCGAATCCAGCTTCATAGGTGTCGCCGAGCATGAAGCTCGACCTATTCTCCATTTGCCAAGACGCTGCCGCCCCCCCGGAGATAGCGCCAATCACGCGCTCAACATCGAGGTTTGCGGCTCGCGCCAACGCCAAGCCCTCCCCGAGCCCCTGAAGAACGCCAGCGATGCAGAGTTGATTCACCATCTTGCAGAGCTGTCCGGCTCCCGGTCCTCCAATATGGCTGACGACTCCCGCGTACTGGTCAAAAACTGGGGTGGCCTCGGTGACCGCCCCCTTGTCGCCTCCCACCATCACTGACAAGGTTCCATTGCGTGCCCCCGCGCTCCCTCCGGATATCGGTGCGTCCAAGAATTTTGAACCTTTTCCGGCGATCTCTCTATGAAGCTCTTGAGCGACGACCGCGGATGCGGTCGTGTGATCAATTACGAGAGTTCCAGGATTCAGGTTCGAGATCAGTCCGTCGTCGCCGAAATAGAGAGCACGTAGGTCCTCGTCATTCCCCACGCAGCTGATCACGCAATCCACGTCTCTGACGTCAGCGGCTCCAGTCAGCGCAACTCCCTCGTTGGAAGCCAGCCATTGCGCCTGTTTTTCGGGGCTGCGGTTGTGTACCAGCATTGAAGCGCCTGAGGCAGCCAACCTTGAGGCCATCGGCGCGCCTATTTCGCCGAGTCCGAAAAATGCAATCTTCGTCATTGAGCGCCTTTCCACATTCGGGAAATCGGATACACAAAATTGGTCAGAGAATTCGCGAGTCTACTCTGATCCGCGCACATCGCATGAGCGGTTCCGTATGGCTTACTCCCATCACCGGCGTGCCGGTTTGCGTGAGTGTTCTCCAGGTCAGTCATACCTCCACATTGCCACAAGGGCGGGGAATCAGTCAAGCGCCGCAAGCGCGGCGGGATGCCAGCGTCGCGTCCTCAACGTTGTGATGCACTCGCACTGTCCCGCTGCTCATTGCAGCATCGAGACCCTCTCGCACGGAGCTTCTTGTCGGCGACTGTCACAAAAGTGACCATGAGAGACTCAATGGGTTGTGACCGCAAAAACAACCCAGACCTCCGACATCGCGAGCGACCTTGAGGAGATGGTCAACGACCAGTTCCTCGACGGCCTCATCCGCGTTCTCGAGCGGAAGTTTCCAGACGCCGCCGGGGCAATTTCGGAAGACGCGGTGTCTGAAGCCGTCCAGCGGACACTCGAGATTGGCCAGAAGCGCATCGTCAAGAATCCGCGCGGCTATGTGACGGCCATTGCGAAGAATGAGGTCAAGTCCGCACTCTCAAGAGCTGCACTTGAAACGATCCCGGCGTCAGAGGACGAGGACGAGGACTGGATCGACGGAGTCGCTGCCGACGACGGCAGGAGTCCAGAGGCGAACTTCATCGGTGAAATGGTGTACGAGTTCGTCCGCGGGCTAGTCGACCAGTGGAGCAGCAAGAACCTCAAGACGGCGACCAAACTCGTCCTTGAGGGTGCATTCCTCGGCGAGCCGCTTTCCGGAGAAGAACTGGCAGAACGCCTTGAGGACATTCTCGACAAGGACGTGTCCGCCTCCACGGCTCGCCAATGGCGCAAGCGCGGTCTGGACCGACTGAAAACACAACTCGCAGAAGAAGGGTTCGAGATCGATGACTAGGAAGGATGCGATGAGCAACGGCAAGACAGAACTGGATTCAGGCGAGATCCGTGAACTGATCGAGCAAGCAACAGCACTCTCAGCGGATTACGGATCTGAGGTGGAAGAGGCGGTCCGCGCGGCAACTGAAGCGCCGCTCGAAGAGGACCGAGCAATGCGCCTGTACGTGAGGGTTTTGAAGATTCTCCGCGCGGCGGACGCCGATGGTCTCTCCGCCAAGCAGCGGAAAGCGCTTGTGAAGAAGATTGAGAGAGAAGCCGAAGATGCCGTGGCCTCGGTCAAGCGCCCAAACAGTCGTAAACCCGGCTCGCTCGCACTTACTGAGCGAAATGGGCTGGCACCCCGAGAGGTGCTCCCGATTCCGACGTTCAATGAGATGGCCATTCCGATGCAAGAGGGCTATGTCGACGTTGAGGATCTAAGACTCTGGAAAGGCAATCACCGGCTCGAGCTTCATGTGGCCGAGTTCCGTGAACAGAATCATCGCGAGCCGTCGGACGATGAACTCGTGAAGATCATGCATGGCTCAATTCAGCTTCCGAGCCTGGATAAGTCCGACCCGTTCAAGCTCGTGTCCCTGGCGCGAAGTATCGCGCGCAAAGGCGTCGAGAAGCCGCCAATCATCACGTTCGATGGTGTTCCCAAGGACGGCAATCGCCGCCTCGCCGCCTCTCTGCTGGTGCTTCACGGCAAAGAATTCACCGACGAACAGAAGAAGCGCGCACGATACGTCCGGGTGTGGCAGACGCCCAAAAACACCACCGAAGATCAGTTCGACGCGATCGTGGTCGCCCAGAACTTTGAGAGCGATTACAAGGAGGATTGGCCCGAGTACATCAAGGCCAGGCTTGTGGTTGAGGATTACAACCAGCGGCGCGAAGCGCATCACGGACGATTCACAGGGGCTGACAATAAGCAGATCAAGGAAGCAGTCGCCAAGCGCTTTGCGTTGAAGCCCGCCGAAGTGACGAGGTACATCAGCATGGTGCAATGGGCCGAGGACTTCGAGGCGTTCCACGTTGACGCCGGCCAAACACCAGCTTCTGTGAGATACAAGACTGACGACATTTTCCAGTGGTTCTACGAACTGGACGCCGGTAAGGCCGACGAGAAGCTGACGCGCAAGCTCGACAACGACGACGACCTCAAAACGATGGTCTACGAGATGATGTTCGATTTGTTCGACAGCGGTCTACAGGTCCGCAGTCTCCACAAGGTGCTCAATGACGCAGATGCGACTCAGTTGCTTCAGAAAGCGTATGAAGTCAAAGACAAGGATCCAGACGAGGCGCTTGAGTTCATCGATGAGGCGATCGCACTTGCGAAACGGAAGAATGCCAAGCGGCGATCCGTCGGGTTTGAAGACCTGTTGAAGACGGTCGTTGACAGACTCGGCGGTGCTCCGCCCGACCAATGGAAGGGCGTCGACTCCGCGCTCCTAATCGACGTTCGTCGCGTGTGCCAGGCGGCAATCGGCGCGATCGACGGTCAGGTCTCTACTCGTCGAGCCGGTGGCGAGAAGATCAGCGTCAAGTGATGGTCGAGATCCGAACTTCTCCCGAAGGCACCGGCCTGGAAGCGATGTCGCCCTCACTCACGGTGGCCGAGATCGAAGCGGTGCTGCGTGAATCGGGGGTCGGCCGGACGAAGCGCAAAGGCAAGCGCGTCGGATTCAGCTTCCGAGATGCGGCTCCGCTTGCCATTGATCCGTCGTATGACATCGAACTCTCTGCGTCCGCCCGCGCCGCCATCGAGAACCGACTGCGGATTGCGGGCAATTCGGCGGCAGTCATCGAGCAGTTCCATGAGCTGCGCGCAGCACCGGCCGAGAAGGCTCGGCGTCTGCTGATTGATTCAAAGATTGCCAACGACCTCCTCGATGATCATCAGCTGAAGAACGTTGCTGTGATGGCGATACCCAACGGCTGGGGAGCGTGCGTATTCGATGAGCAGGGCACCGGCAAGACGCTCACGGTCGTCGCGGCATTCGATTTGCTGGCCGCACGAAATCTGACGGATGTTCTGGTCGTGATCGCGCCGAAGTCGATGGTCGCCGAATGGGCAGTCGAGTTTCAGAAGTTCACTGGAGAGGTCTACACCGTCGCCGTCGCTGAGGGATCGAGACGAGAGAAGGCACGTGCCCTCTCATCGGGGGCCGACGTCGTCGTCATCAACTACGAGGGGGCAGTCGCGATTGCAGACGACCTTCAGCTGCTCGCAAAAAAGACGCGTGTGACACTGGTGGTTGATGAATCCTTCAACGTCAAGAATCCAGATGCACGACGGACAGCGGTGCTCTCCGAGATTCGTGAATTCTGTGACCGGTGTTTCGTGCTCTGCGGTACACCTGCTCCAAATTCCCCACTAGATCTCGTCGCCCAGTTCAATCTGGCGGATCTCGGGCTCACGTTTGACGGCGTCCAATTGCCCGAGGATGAAGACCGGTTGCGCACGGCGATCCGCACAGCGATGGACGAGCGCGGAATCTACACCCGAAACCTCAAGCAAGTGGTGCTCCCCGACCTTCCAGTCAAAGAGTTCACGCGAGTCGCTGTGGAGATGCCACCCGTGCAGGAAGCTATGTACAACGCGGCACGCGGTGAGCTGGTCGATGATCTCACGGCAGCGACCGAGGATGAATTTCAGGCGAATTACATGTCGTTCCTCGAACGACGTAACGCGTTGCTTCGGATTTGCTCAAATCCTTCGGCGATTGATCCGAGCTACGACGAAGTGCCTGGGAAGCTCGCGGTACTTGACGAGCTGATTCCGCGCTACATCGATGGCGGTGAAAAGATTGTGCTGTGGTCTTACTACCGCGCGAGTTTGGACGCTCTTGCCGATCGCTATCGACACTTCGGATTGGTCCGGATAGATGGGAGCGTCCCAGACGTCGGAGAGCGACGCGAAGCCGTTAGGCGCTTTCAAGAGGACGATGACACTCGACTGTTTCTTGGCAACCCAGCTGCAGCTGGGGCGGGTCTGACGCTCCACAGCGCGCGGATCGCAATCTACGAATCGATGTCCAACCAGGCCGCACATTTCATGCAGAGTCTCGACCGAATTCACCGTCGCGGCCAGGCACGAGATGTCGAATACGTGATGCTGCTTTGTGACGGTTCAATCGAGGAAGTTGAATACCAGCGACTTCTGGACAAGACGGACGCTCAGGCCGACGTGTTGGGCGACCCGGTCCCGATTCGACCGACGCGAGACCTACTCTTGCGAGAACTACTTGGAAACACCCGGTCGTAGCGTCTGCTTCTTCCCCGAATGCCGCCGAGAGAATGCACTCGACACCGGTGCACCATGGTCATAGGATCGTGCTGCAATTGAACCCCCCCTTGCTTCTATCCGACAGGGGGATCGTCTAGTCTCGCGACCATGTCGGAGACCCCCGCCCCACTGCGCGCAATTGACCTTTTTTGCGGGGCCGGAGGCCTTTCCCAAGGCCTTAAATGGGCGAATTTCGAGATCCCATTCGCGTTGGATCGCGACGAAGATTCATGCGCGACGTACCGGCGCAATCACCCGGACACACATGTGGAATGCCGCTCGATCTCGGACATGAGTTCCGAGGAAATCGCGACACTCTCGGGCGGCAGTATTGACGTCATCGTCGGCGGACCGAGCTGCCAATCATTCAGTACTGCCGGACGAAAAAATGGCTGGGTGAAAAAGGGTGATCCGCGAAACGAGCTTTGGCGACAGATGCTTGATGTGGTCAAAACTCTGGAGCCAAAAGCATTTCTTCTTGAGAACGTTCCAGGTCTCGTTTATTGGAAGAAGGGCGAGTTTGGCGCGACGATACTCAAGGAGTTCGATCGTCTTGGATACACCGTCTCCAACGACATTTTGCTCGCGGCGGACTACGGCATTCCACAGCGGCGTAGACGCGTATTCATCGTCGGGCTAAAGGGAGACAAAAAGTTTGAATTCCCGAAGCCAACGCACCTCGGCGGCTGGCGTCGTGACACTCTCGACATCTGGGAGGCAAAGCGGAAAGAGCAGCAGCTTCTTCCGCACATCAAGCTTTGGGAAGCGATTGGAGATCTTCCAAGTGTCGCGGGCAGCAAGCCGAAGAAGTCTTCGAAGCCAGACCCCGGGAGGGCCACCCCCTACACGCGGAGGATGCGTGGGCGGCGAACGTCGCCGGTCGCAGATCACGACGCGATACCTATCGGCGTCGATCACTTGGAGCTAATCAGGCACGTGCCGCCCGGAGGAACTTGGCGCGACATACCGCCACACCTCTTGCCCGATCGGTACAGAGGAATGCGACGGACGGACAGCACCAACCTTTTCGGCCGACTCGCGCCGGATCTACCCGCGTACACGATCACCACTCAGTTCCACAACGTCACTACTGGTTGCTACACACACCCATATGAGGATCGCGCCCTCACCGTTCGCGAAGCGGCGCGTATTCAGAGCTTTCCGGACTCCTACGTGTTCGAGGGCAACATTCAGTCGCGCTGTCGGCAAGTCGGTAACGCCGTACCGCCGCTCCTGGCGCAGGTGCTGGTCACGAGCATCGCTGAGGCCATCATGGGAGAGGAAGCCGCCAAGGTTCATCCTGCGCCCAGACCAACAAGACCCGCAAAGGAACTACCTTCCGCGCCGAAGCACAACGTGAATACCAAGCGACGCCTAGCTGCGCAGAAGCAGACCTCAGCTATGCCCCAAGTACAGATAAGGAAGCTGCTGCGGGAGCAAGGATTGGCGTGCAAAGCAAAGAAGTCGCCTGTTTCTGACATCGAATGTAAGCCCGACCTGGTGCTCGAAGAGCATCAAATCGCCATCTACATGCGTGGATGCTTCATCAACGGATGTCCGACCCACGCACGCGACACCAAGTCCAAAACGAAGTGGTGGGCAGAGGCGATTGCGACGGCCCAGAAGCAGAATCGTCGGGACAAGCGAGTGCTTCGCGACGCGGGTTGGTCGGTGATCGAAGTGTGGGAACACGAAGAGCCCGCCAAGGCGGCTCAACGAATCGTCGCGCATGCACGCCGACTCGGCGTCGGCACGACCAAGGCCAAGGCCGCGTAGTTCGGCTCGAATCTTGACCGGTTAAGACCTCGGCCTGCGATACCAATCCGCAACGGCATCCCAGTCTTCATCGATCAGCAGGGTGTACCTGTCGCACGCGGAAAGCCACTTGTGCACTTCACACGTCTTGTAGGAATCCCCTGAGCCTTCCGGTGGACACTTACATTGGTCGGCCCAGTTCAGAACGCTGCGCAATGCCTCCGTGCCAGCTTCTTCGGCGTAGACAGCATCAATGAACGGATCTAGCTCTTCTCCCGAGACTTCTGCGAGACGAAGCCGCAACCATGAGTCGTCGGCCGATCCAAATGGTCCGTGATGCTCAATCTGAAAAATGGCCTCAGCGACCTGCGACTCCTTGTCCGGATCGCTCAACAGCCACAGGCCTCCGTACTCCTCAACGAACCGATTCAGCTCACGCGTGAACTGGGCTCGTCGCCACAGCAAGTTCATCGCGCGATCGGCAACATCGGGCCAGGGGGCCGGTGATTCGTCATCGATCTGCTCCAGGGCGATTCCGGCAACCCGATTCCGCTTCAAATATTCGAGTAGGACAAGAAGGTCGGCGCGCAGCGCCGAGACCGGCGACCAGATACGACGGTAGGCCTCGTGCCGCTCCAGCCAGTTGACGCGCAGACGAGAATCGATCGCGTCTGGAACCTGCGCCCGGTGGTTCTGTCGCGAGCGAAAAATGCTGTCTGCTGCCACGAGTTCTTCAGCTAGGCGGCTCAGCAGTTCTCCCTCGTGTCGTTTCCGGAAGTTGTCAAAGCTCGTCGGAATACTTCGTGCCGCTTTTCTCCGCCGCTCCGGCGCGGGCATGCCTTTCGTGCCCGTCGCGAGTCCCATAAGGATGGCCGCTGTGCCATCAGCTTCTTCGTCAACCCGCACTGAGCTTTCTCGAAGCAAGCCCAGCGCCGCAGTCCCGACGTCCTCGACACGGTCGCTCAAGGCTTTGGCTTTGACGACGTCCAGTCCAAGCAGCGTCGGCATGGCGAGAACGGCGCGAAGCGTAATGCCAGACCTGACTGAAGAAGTCAGTTCGTCGGTGAGCAATTCGGAAGTAAGCACGGCCGCCATATTGGCCCAGAAACTAACCGGGAAGAGACCATGCCGGTCACCGAAGCTGCCTCCGTTCATCTCCCAACTCGAACGGAGGCCGCAAGTTGACAGCGCAACACCACACTGTTTCAAGCCCGACGCACGCCGAGCGAGCGTGATCGAGATGCTCACGCGCGTCTGCGTCGCAGTCCTCGGGCTGGCGATCGGTATGGCCTTGCTGAGCGCGGCGGTCACAGAACTCAGTCGACACGTTTTAGCCGTGTCGGTTGTGCTTTTGCTCGTCATCGCGCTGCGCGTCGTTTGGACGAGGACCGGCTTGTGAGTTGCACAGCTTGTCCCCACCCGCGACCTCAAACGCCTGTGGAAAACGTTGTCAAACGACGTGAATTTGACACCACGAGAGCGTTGACCGAAATGCCTACCCACCGCATAGTGGGCGACACAAAAACACAAACAGAAGGGGGGTTTGAAAACAAATGAATCAATTCAACAAACAAGATCCGGACGGCGACGAGCCGCGCGGGAGACGACGAGGGCATCGCGGTAAGACCGGGCAGATCCGGAGCGCTCGCCAGCTCGCTCCGAGCAATATCAATCGGATTCGGGTCCGCACAAAGAGACGCACGACCATCGATGAGGAGAAAATCGCTCTCGCGTACTTCTTGCTCGCGAAAAAAATCTGCGAAGACCGATCGGAAGGTCGAGATCTCAATGAAGAGTCCGTGATCCGGCTGGCATCGGAACTTGATGACGAAGTCGATGAGCCGCGTAAGGAGTCGTCCTGATGCTCCGGGCAGTGGGCAGCGCGCTGACGGACTTGGCGATCGGGAGCCAAGAGTCTCCATCCGTCGAGTCGCTTGAGTTGCGATTCGGCCCAGACCTCAACGAGAAGCATGTCGAAGCAGTGTTAACTGGGATCGCCGCGCTGCCTCGCGGCGTCAAATTGACGTTCGACTGCGTGAGCGACGAGTTCGGTGTTCGTCACTTCGCACATGGATCGAAACGCGCGATTGAGATGCTGTCGTCTCGCTTGCGAGGCGTGGTCCCGAGTGTTCGCCTCGATCCGACCTCTAGTTGTGAGGAGTTCACTCCGACGTCAGCGGCCCGTGTGACGAGCACGCATCGGCATCTCCTTTTCAAGGAGGCAACCGGAGTCCAAACGGTTGCTGCGCTCCTTGCCGCATTGACCGAACCGCTCGACGGCGGCGAGCGACTGCTTCTTCGCGTCACCGTGCAGGCCACGCCAGCGCCGCGCCTACCGGCGGACGGCTCACGGCCATTCTTGGAACGCAACCGAGTTCCAAAGCGTCACGTGAGCCGTCTCCAGTCCAAGTACGACGGTCCATTGCTTGCGACGCAAAGCCTGGTCGCAGCAAAGTCGCATTCGGTACGCCGATCGGACGCCCATTTGCGGCGCGTCGTGGAAGCACTGCGCGCGTGCCGTGGAGAACTCGGCCGACTTGGAGGGAAGCGCACCTCGACTCGCGCAGCTCAGCGGACACACCGTGAACTCTTCCCGCGTTGGCAAGCGCTCTCACCGGTCGAGGTCACCTCGCTTCTCGGATGGCCCGTCGGAGCACCGGACATCAGCGGTGTTCGGATTGGCGCCGGTCCGACCCTCCCAGTGCCGCGAAGCCTTCCGTCAGATGGTCGACAGTTCGGTTCGTCGACCGCGCCGCAGACCGTCGAGCGACCAATTGTGCAGCCGATCGAGGGCTCATTGCAACACTCGATCATCGTCGGGGGAACTGGCTCCGGCAAGACGACCCTTGTCTCCGGCCTCATCCGGCAGGACATGACTGAGGGTCGAGGTTGCCTTGTCGTCGACTTGAAGGGCGATCTCATCGATGATCTCCTCGAACAGATACCGGCTGATCGGAAGAACGACGTCGTCCTGCTCGATCCTTCTTCCAAGCTAGATCAGCCGGGACTTCGCCTCTTTCCGCCCGGTCAGGTTGACGTTGATCTTTCAGCCGATGTCGTGCTCTCGACGCTTCAGGAGGTGTTTAGTGAATCGTCGTGGGGCGTGAGATCTAGCCAATACTTCCGGCTCGGACTCGTCACGCTCGGCTCCTATGAACACGGCACTCTGACCGATCTGCCGCGCCTCTTTCACGATCGACAGTTTCGCGCGAACGTGATTGCTCACGTCACAGATAAGTACGTCCTCGCAGCGTGGCAGCGATTCGAATCTCTCAGTAGCGCTGAGCAGCTCCAGCAGCTCGCGTCGCCGATGACGAAGCTTGAACAGTTGGTTGGTCGTCGCTCTCTTCGTTCCGTTCTTGGACAGCCCCAACCGAAGCTTCATTTCGGAGAAGCGCTGGCGCGGAATCGAATCGTCTTTGTCCGTTTGTCCCCCGGTCAACTCGGTGCTCCGGCAACTCGGTTGCTCGCGGGAATTGTGATGTGGCAGTTCTTCTCGGCCGTTGAAGCCCGTTCCGAACTGCCGCCTAAGCGGCGGACCCCGTTCCTCGCCTACGTCGATGAGGTTGCAGCGCTCGGTGCGCTGCCGTTGCCGCTGGAAGGTCTTCTAGAACGGGCTCGCGGCTTGGGTGTCGGCGTCACGCTCAGCCCACAAGCCATCTCTCAGCTGCCAAAGCCGCTTCAAGCTGCAGCCCTCGCGAATGTGGGAACGTTCCTCTCGTTTCGCCAGTCCAGCATGCAAGAGGCCAAGACGGCCGCGTCAGTGCTTCCCGGTGTTGAAGCCGGTCAGCTCGCCCATCTAGAACGTTTTGAGTTCGCCGCACGTCTGAGCTTGGGACCGGGTGCAGTCTCGCCCGTGGTCACTGGCCGCTCGACGCCACTTCCACCGCCGGTTTCGGACGCAGACGAGATCCGTGGCACCGCTGCGAAGAACTGGGGCGGCAGGGCTGACGAACCAGACGCCCAGGACATGGCCGAAGCCGATCGGACGCCAGTCTCGAATAGCCGACGGAGGGGGTCGTGAGTTTGGGCAGTGCGCGTCCGTTCGCTGATCCGGTCGCCTCGACTAGGTGCCTGCGTTCACCGGCACCGCCAGCGGCCTCGGTGCAAACAAGGCGAGGGAATGATCGCCTTTCCTGTCGATCGGAGGCTGCATGAGCCGGGTAGGTGGTCGCCAACTGATCTCGCTTCTAAACGACTGTCAAGGTCGAAGGCAACAGATCGTCGAGGTCGTAGCCGAGTTGCGACTAGCAACCGGCGATCAGCTCAGGCGAATGTTCTTTGCGAGCGGAGAGAGCGGCGGTCGCAACGCGCGTCGAGAGTTCCAATGGTTGCACGACAACGGATTGCTCCACCGGCTCGATCGCCGGATCGGTGGGAAGGCTTCGGGATCTGATGGCTTCGTGTACGCGCTCGGTGCAGTCGGTTGGAGGGCAGTCGTCTATTGGTCGGGCGAAGGACTACCTTCGGCTCGTTCGACCTGGGAGCCCGGCGCTCCGTTTGTCGACCACACGCTCGCCACGAGCGAGCTATTTGCTCGGCTGCGAACATCTGAGGGGCTGGACCTTCTCCAATGGCAGGGTGAGCCATCGTGTTGGCGGAGCTACGTCGGTGGCCACGGCGTCGCCAGCACATTCAAGCCAGACGCCTTCTTGATCGTGGGCGACTCGCAGTTCGAGCATCTGTGGTTCATCGAAGCCGACCAGGGCACCGAACGAGCAGGCACCATCGCTCGGAAGCTGGCCGCGTACCGCGCTTACTCATCTTCCGGGACCGAACAGCGCGACCACGGTCTGTTTCCCCATGTGCTCTGGCTGACTCCCGACAATCGTCGGGCGGAAGCTCTCAGAACGTTGATTGAAGGAGACGCTGGCCTTTGCACGCATGTGGTCGCAACGATCAACGAAGCCTGTGACGTGCTTGGGGGCTCGCGATGAGCGGTCGCGCCAAGCCGCCAATGTTCGGAGACCTCTCGAACTGGGCCTTGATCCAGGCGGAGAGCATCTGGATGATGTCTCAACTGCCCGATTGTTCAATCCAAACCGTTGTCACGGACCCTCCCTATTGGCTGGCGATGCAAGGCAAGTCTTGGGACGGCGGCAATGGCAGCGACTACCCGTCGACGCCAGAAGGCTTTCAGCAATTCACGAAAGCTTGGGCGGAGCAGGTTCATCGGATATTGGTTCCAGGCGGTCACCTGATTGCCGCCGGAGCAAGCAGAACGAGTCATCGACTGAGCGCAGGCATCGAGGACGCCGGACTCGAAATTCGCGACAGTTTGATTTGGCTCCGATCCGATGGCGTGCCGAAAGGAAGGCGACTTGCTGGCGGGCGCTCGACCGGACTGAAGCCTGCGTACGAAGTGTTGGTCATGGCGCGCAAGCCGCTCGCCAAGCGAGTCAACGGCAAGCCCGGCACGACCCTCGACAATCTCGATCGCTTCGGCACCGGCGCAATCAACGTCGACGAAACCAGCGTCCCTCGAACAGCAAATGATCCGGGAGTACAGAACTACTGGCCAGCCAACGTCGTGCTCTCCCACGGCCGCGACTGCACCGACGAGCGCTGCGTCAACGACTGCGCGGTGGTGGCGGTCGATCGACTTGGTGACCACGCGAGGCCTGTGTCCCGCATCTTCCACGCCGGAAAGGCTCTCACGGCCGAGCGCGAGGCAGGTCTCGACGCGCTCGAGAAGCGAGTTTCGCCTGTTTTCTCCAGTTCCAAGTACAAGGCGCGGGCCCGAGCATGCCATCACCCGACCGTGAAGCCGCTTTCCGTGATGGGCTGGGCAGTCAGGCTCGTATCGCCACCTGGGTCGGTAGTTCTTGATCCGTTTGCAGGCACCTCGTCAACCGGTTGCGCAGCAATGCTGGCGGGCCGCTCGTTCATCGGAATCGAACGTGAATCCGACTACATCGAGATCTCTCGGGCACGTCTGGCGCACTGGGCCAAGGAGTCCCACCGCAATGCGAGCTAACGTCGAAAAACAGCTCAGCAAAGCCAAAACGCGACCTGTTTTCTCCGTAGCGATTGGACTTGACTTCGTCCAAAAGCAACGGGAAAATGGACCCGCCACTGGCCGCAACCAGCTAGCGAAAGGAGAGCGATGAATCAGAACACAGTCCTAGGGAATCCTTCAACCGAGACCGGTTCCGAAGGGTGCGCACCGAATAAACAAGCGGTCATCTACCTCCGAGTTTCGAGCGTCGGACAGATGAACAAAGCCCATGATCCCGAGGGGTATTCGATCCCGGGTCAGCGAGAGGCGTGCGAACGATACGCCCGCTCCATCGACGCCCAGATCGTCGCCGAGTTCGTTGAGCCCGGGAAATCAGGAACGTCAACGAACCGGCCAGCGCTCCAGCGCATGCTGTCGGAACTCCCTGACCTGCAACCGGACTACGTGATCTTCTACGACTTGTCGCGAGTTGCGAGAGAAGACTTCGATGCTTTATGGCTGCTTCGAGAAATCGAAAGCCACGGATGCCAACTCAAATCAACACTTGAGCGATTTGATGACTCTCCGGCGGGAAGATTGCTTTACACAGTCATGGCTGGGGTGAACGCGTATCGCTCTCGGGGTGATGCTGAGAAGGTCAAGCTCGGCCTCGAACGCAAACATCAAGCAGGTGGCAGTCACGGACCTGCGCGGCTGGGCTACCTGAATGTCCGCGAGGAAGTAGACGGTCGACAAGTCGCCTCAATCGCAGTTGATCCAGATCGCGGATCTCTGATCTCGACTCTCTTCGAGCTTGCCGCTTCCGGTGAGTTCACTGTCTCCAGCCTCACCGATCTGATTGCAGACGCGGGACTACGCACCCGTCCGACAGCCACCCGTCCATCGAAGCCAGTCGCTCGCACGACCGTGCACAGGATCCTGAGAGATGACTACTACATCGGAATCGTCACGCGAAACGGTGTGAAGGCATCCGGTCGCCACGAGGCTCTAACCGCCCGTGAGACGTTTGAAAGAGTCCAGGCGATCCTCGACGCGAACCGAGCCGGTGGTGAGCGAAGCCGCAAACACAATCACTACCTCAATGGGTCGCTGTTCTGTGGAAAGTGCGGCTCTCGGCTCGGATTCGGCAGACATCGAGGCAAGTGCGGCCAGCACTACGACTACTACTCCTGTCTCAGCCGGATGCGCTCGCCTGGGCCGTGTGGAGCGCCGTACGCGCGGACGCACGAGATTGAGGCTGCAGTCGAAGCCGAACACTTCAAGGCCCTTCTGAGCCCGACAGAATCACGAATCGTGAGGGATACGGTCCGCGAGTTTGCCGATGGCAAAGCTCGCATCGCGCAGAGCGAAGCAGATCGCCACGAGCGGAGGCTGCGGGAGCTACGCGATCAACAGAGGAAGTTGCTCCAGCTCTTCTATCGCGACGCAGTCAACGAAGAGGTTCTTCGTGAGGAACAGCAACGGATCGCAAAGGAAGAAGCGCAGGTTGAGCGTTGGCAGGAGCACGCCGCTTGGGAAGTCAGCAACGTTATGGAAGCGCTCGATGAAGCCCTGTCGCTACTGGAGAGTTCCGGCGACGCATATGCGAGAGCCGAACCGGCTGTTAGAAAGCTTCTCAACCGCGCGATCTTCGCTCGCATCGAGGTCGAGACGGATGAGGACGGGGATGCGCCGGTTGTTTCGGTGCAGTTGGCAGAGGTGTACGAGAAGATCGTTGAGACCGCCGCAGTTCTGATTGGAGCGGCCGCGTCGTCAGAACGAACAAACCCCGACCCAATCTTTTTGGGCCGGGGTTCGCACTTGTTCAAACTGGCGGAGAGAGAGGGATTCGAACCCTCGGACGAGCTTACGCCCGTCAACAGTTTTCGAGACTGCCCCGTTCAACCACTCCGGCACCTCTCCGCTGGAAAGCCTAGTAAGCGCTAGCGGCGAGCGGCGAAGAAATCGCGCAGCAGGTCGCCGCACTCGTCGGCGAGCAGTCCACCCTCGACCGCCGGGCGGTGATTGAAACGCGGCTCGCCGGTCACGTCGAGCACGCTGCCACAGGCGCCTGCCTTCGGGTCGGTGGCGCCGAACACCAGGCGCGGCACGCGTGACAGCACGATCGCTCCGGCGCACATCGAGCAAGGCTCCAAAGTCACGTACAACGTCGCATCGAGCACCCGCCAATGACCGACGTGTTCGGCAGCTCGCTGAAGGGCGAGGATCTCGGCGTGGGCCGTGGGGTCCTGCTTGAGTTCGCGCTCGTTGCGGCCGCGGGCGATGATCTCGCCGTCGATCGCCACGACGGCGCCGATCGGCACGTCGTCGTGCTCTATCGCTGCCTCGGCTTCAAGAATCGCGACACGCATTAACTCTTCGTCGTTCACTGCCGAAAACGTAGAGCACTGCTTCCGCAATTCACACTTCAGGCTCGGCACGCCACGACTTCTGGGCAGATACCGTGTTTGTTCTAACTGAGACTGTTGCGCGCGGCTGCTCGCGCGGCGACGGTTAACCGAAACGAATTCACCCCTTGACCAGACTCCGAATCAGCATTGCGATCGCCGTCGCGTCGGTCGCCCTTGCCGTGCTTGGCGGCACAGCGAACGCCGCCACCGGTGGTGTCGCGTACGCGCCTGACTCGCTGATCGTCGGCTTCGACAGCGGCGTTACCGCGGCAGATGGCCGTGGCAGTCTGCGTGCGGCAGGCGTTGGCGATGTGGATCCTGGCGGCCCGCGTAGCGCGGTCGTGCAGGTTCGCGGCGGCGAAACGCTCGCCGGAGCGACGGCGCGGATCGCAAAGCGCCCGGGTGTCAAGTTCGTCAAGCCCAACTACATCGCTCGTGTCAGCGACGCCTTCGTGCCGAATGACCCGGGCAAGGCCGGAGTGCCGGCCGGCTGGCAGCAGATCCAATGGAACTTGATCGGCCAGTTCGGCGTGAATGTGTTGCCCGCTTGGGGTCACATGCGCGACATCGGCGTGGAGGGCGGCCGCGGCGCGGTCGTCGCGGTGATCGACACCGGCGTCGCCTACGAGACGATCGGCCAGTACCGCCGCTCGCCAGACCTCGCAGGCGTGCGCATCAAGAGCCCTTACGACTTCGTCGACCACGACAGGCACGCCAACGACAAGAACGGCCACGGCACGCACGTCGCCTCGACAATCGTCGAGCAGACGAACAACGGGATCGGCGTCACCGGCATCGCCTACAACGCGACGCTGATGCCGCTGCGCGCGCTCAACAGCGCCGGTCTCGGCGACGAGATGACGGTCGCTCGCGCGATCCGCTGGGCCGCCAACCACGGCGCCGACGCGCTCAACCTTTCAGTGGAGTTCGATGTTCGTCTGAATGCCCGCGACCTGCCGACGATCGTCTCGGCGATGCGTTACGCACGCAAGAAGGGCACGCTGGTCGTGGCTGCGGCCGGCAACCAGGCCGCCCGCGAAGTCGCCTACCCGGCGCGCAGCAACTACGCCTTGGCCGTCGGCGCGACGACGATCCACGGCTGCATCGCCGACTACTCCGATGTCGGCAACGGGCTCGACCTGGTCGCGCCGGGCGGCGGCGCCGACTCGCCGGTGATCGACGCGCGCAAGGACAGCACCGACCGCGTCAACTGCAGCTTCACGGGCCAGCCGTCGCCGGTCTACCAGATGACTTTCGGCCGCAGCCTCAAGCGCTTCGGCCTGCCTGGCGGCTACGAAGGCACGTCGATGGCGACACCACACGTCACGGCCGCTGCGGCGATGGTCGTCGCCAGCGGCGTCCTCGGCGCCAACCCGACGCCCGCAGCGATCGCTGAGCGGCTCGAAGCGACCGCCAAGGACCTCGGCTTCCCCGGGTTCGACACGCGCTACGGCTTCGGTCTCGTGGACATCGGCGCCGCGGTCACGGCGCCGTAGCGACTACGTAGTCCTGACGCTAGGTCGTTCGAACAATTAGCACCGAGCAGGGCGCGTGGTGCGAGATCTTGTTCGGCACGCTGCCGAGCAGAAACCGGCGTGCGCCGGCCATGCCCTTGTTGCCGACGACAATCAGGTCGGCGTGCTCTTCTTCGGCGACGTCAAGGATCGCGTCGGCCGGGTTGCCCTTGCGCGCGCTCACCTTGACCTCGATGCCGCGCTCCTTCAGCGGCGCCGCGACGTGTCCGAGCATGTCGTCGACGTCCTCACGCTCGTTGATCGCCCACTCGACGTCCTGGGGCGCTTCTGAGCGCTCATCCTTCAGTCGCGACTCGGACACCGGGTCAAAGGCGCTGACGATCACCAGCGCGGCTGAGAGCTTCTCGGCCAGCTCACCGGCTTGGACGACTGCTTGTGCGGCGGTATCGGACCCATCGGTGCCGACGATGATTGTCTTGATCAACTTGGCCTCGCTTGAAAAGAGTTTGGGCTGAGCCTGCGTGCCGGTCGATCATACGGCAGACGGTCGGCGGTTAGCATCGCTGCCGTGCAGCGCAACTGGATAGTCATGCAGATCGCGATCGTCGTGCTTGTCGCCGCCGGCATGATCATCGCCGCGACCAAACTCTGGCTCTGAAAAGCGCGAAGGCCGCGCCCTCGCAGGGGCACGGCCTTCGGCAATGCTTGATCAGTATCTGCGCCTGCGCTACTTGACGGTGAGCGTCGTGGTGTAGCCCTTGGAGCGGTTGTCCTTGTACGAGTCAAAGATCTCGTACTTGCCCTTCTTGACCGCAACCGTGAGGCTGGTCGCGCGACCCGGCTTGACCGGTGCGCCCTTGACGTTCGTGTAGACGCCGCCGTCGATACCGACGCCGTGCATGCCCTTGTTCGTCGGCGGGTTGGTCACGGTGATCTTGATCGTGCCTTCCTTGGGCGACGAGACCGACGACTTGTCGAAGCTCGAGGTCTTCTCGTTGGCGGTCAACGCGATGTCAGCGACGATCGGCGGAATCTTCGGCGACTTGCCCGAAGCGCCGGTGGCGCCATCGTTGGAATTGTCACTGCCGCAGCCCGACAACAGCAGCAGCGCGAGCATCGCCACGAACAGTCCGGCTACGCGAGTTTTACTAAGCACTTGCAGATACCTCCCCGGTTACACAAAGAATTCAGCCAAAGACAGATTTAGCTCGCGGAAGAGTACATCGCTCCAGACCCCTTTGGTGCGATTCGTAACACGGACGTAAAGAACTGAACCGGCTTACAAATGCCCGGAATCGAAGGAAATCAGCGGGCCGCGATCGCCGGCCAGAGCAGCGCCACGACGTCTTCAGCCCAGGAATCGTCGAAGTTGTTGCCGACGGCGTAGCGCGAAAGCCAGGCGCCGATGCACTGCTCGAACACCAGGTCGCGGTCGAAATCCGCTCGCAGCTCGCCACGCTCGACGCCGAAATCGACGACCGACTCGAACTCCGCCCGGCGCTCGGCGATCGTCCGCTCACGGTGCAGTTCGATCAGCTTCGGGTTGCGCTCGGACTCGGCGAGGATCTGGATCAGCGTGTTGATGTGGCCGTCATCGATCATCCGCTCGCGTGTGCGGTCGAGGATCGCTACGAGACTCTCACGGGCCGTGTCGAGGTCGGTCGGGGCGAGGCCGCGGCGCTTCTGCGCTGCGATCGCCGCCGTAACCAGGTCGGCCTTGTCCTGGTAACGGCGGTAGATCGAAGCCTTGCCGACGCCGGCGCGCTGGGCGACCGAGTCGACCGACATGCCGGCATAGCCGTGGTCGGCGAGCTCGTCGAT
>JBOGYW010000020.1:0-36269 GCA_050696815.1 Solirubrobacterales bacterium
TGCTTGATCCGCGCACCGTCTTTGCGGTGCAGCTGGTTGAAACTGATGCGGCGCTTGCTCGCGACGCCGAACAGCATCACGGGGATGTGGATCATCCCGAAGCTGATCGAACCCTTCCAGGCCGGGCGCGCGGTCTTCTCAGGCGGATCGACCGATCGCGACTTCTTCGCGGCAGGCTTCTTGGCGGCGGGCTTCTTCGCTGGCGCCTTCTTGGTGGTCTTTGCGGTTGCCTTCGCTGGCACGGTTCAGTCAGAGCTCCTCGTCTGAACGTTCAAGAAAAACTTGGTTAGCTGGTTTGTCGGCTCGTAGGCCTTTGAACACAGGATGCCGCAACTTTTCGTCCAGCGTCAGATCCTGAAATTCAACTTCCACGACAAGTACATCCTTCACGAAGTTGGCATCGGGTGGCTCCACCGGGCCGTCGAAGGGAGATTCGGCCTGTTCCAGCTCGCGAAGCTGCGCCGAGATCGCCTCGAGCTCACTGTCTGAAAAGCCCGATCCGACGTTGCCCATGTACCTGAGCGGCCCGCCTTCGCCGACGTGCGCTCCCAACAGCAGCGCGCCAAACGTGCGCTCCCGCATCCCGGTGCCCACGGTCCAGCCGCCGACCACGAACTCCTGTCGCGGCTTCGTCTTCACCTTCACCCAGCTCTTGGTGCGCTTGCCTGAGTAGTACGTGCTGTCGCGGCGCTTGGCGACGACGCCCTCCATGCCACTGTCGATCATTCGCTCGAGCAGCGCCGCCCCGTCGTCGAACGTCTGCGCGATCGAGATCTGCTCGCCGGGGAAGTCGAGCTTCTCCAGCAGCGTGCGCCGGTCGTCGTACGACAGCTCGATCGCTTTGCGACCGGCAAGCACCGGCAGGTCGAACACGACCAGGTGCGCCGGCGCGACGGGATTGGGGTCGCTGGCGATTCGTTGCAGGGCGCCAAAGTCCGGGCGGCCTTCTGCGTTGAAGGCGACGACCTCGCCGTCGAGCACCAGGGGCAGAGCCGACTCTGCGATCCCCGCGCTCTCGACCTGTTCGGCGATCGCGGCGAACCGCGCCGTCATGTCGATCCCGTTGCGCGTGAGGATCGTCACGCCGTCTTCGGTCAAAGACACCAACACCCGCCAGCCGTCCCACTTGATCTCGTAGACCCAGTCGTCGCCCTCCGGCAAAGGACCGGAGGAGGCGAGCATCGGAGTGATGCCGAAATACGGGTCGATCGACGCCGAACTCATGGCTGTTCTTTTACCAGCCATGAGCCCGGCATCGGTGAAACAAACGAAGGGGCTTCGCTTACTTCCTCACGCCGACATCGTCGGCGGGCTGGTCCTTCTCGCCGCTGACGATGACCGAGTCGCCGACTGAGAGGTCTGCGGCCGTGGCGTCGGAGTTGCCGCGGATGTGGATGTCCGTGTCCTCATCGAGTGCGCGGGTCACGTCGTTTCCGTCTCGTTCGTGAACGGTGATCGACGTGCTGCTCACTTCGGTGATCTTTCCGGCGTCCGTACGCAGCACGGTCTCTTTGCCGCGCTTGTAGCTGTGCACCTCAACGTAAGTGAGGTACCTGTTCGCCTTCGGACCACCGCCCGGACCTCCCGGTCCGCGCTGCTGACCACCCTGGCCGCCCTGGCCGCTGGGTCCGCCTTCGCCACCGCCACCGGCGGCAAACGCCGCACCACTGGCAGCGAGTATCGCCGCCATCGTCGCGATGGCCACTCGGCTGGCCCCGATCCTCTTGATCATTGACATGTGCTTCCTCCTAGTTCCTGGAGTTGCTCGGCATTGCACAGTCGATGTTGCGTGCGGGCGGTTAGCCCAACATGCGGGAGCTGTAAGGCGTTTGTAAGTGGGGGGTCGTTCGGCTAGTGGTGCGACGCGAGCATTTTGAACATGCCGTAGATCAGCGCACCAGCGAGGACCAAGCGGACCGCCAGGTCGAGCAATGTCTTTTCGATTCGACCACGCATACCACGGGTATCGGCTCGCGCCGCCGCTCAATCAATCATCGCCCGGCTTCTTGCCGAGGTTCGATGACTTGAGGGCGAACATCATCACAATCAGAAGGACGACCGAGATGACGAGCGTCAGGCCCATCACGATGAAAAGCGAGTTGGGGATGCCCAGAAAGGCGATCACACCGTGGCTGTCTGCGCGGGCTTCGCGAGCGCGTCGCAGGCGAAGGCCACGTTCCACTGCAGCAGCAGAACGAGAAGCACGATTTCGAATGCCGTCGTCCCGAAGTTTCCAAAGGCACCGAAGATCGCGGCGACAAGGACGAGCAACGACATGAGCGCGGCTAGCGCCAGCATCGCGCCCAGCGCATTGAGCACCACGCTTTCATAGCGACGCACACGCGTCAAGGGCGCTTCTGGTCTTGCGACCCGGCGCCCGCGAAAACGGGCCAGCGACGCCAATACCCCGAGCAGCAGTAGTCCGGCGATCACCACTGCTTACTTCTTGAAGTACTGCCGCCCAATACGCGACGTCATCTTGCCCAGCGCGGCGCGGCCTTCGCCCAGCGTGCGGAAGCGGTCCTTGCCACGCGCGTACAGCAGGTCGACCGTGGTGCGGATCGCCGGTCCGACGGTCTCGTCGTACGGGTGCAGCCACATGCTGGCCTCGCGCGGGTTCGTCTGCGCGATCACCTGGATCTCGACTGCCTCGTAGAAGCCGAACTTGCTGTGCGAGCGGCCGATGCCGCTGTCTTTCTGGCCGCCCCATGAGCATTGGCACAGGCCCGCGCTGTACATGTGGTCGTTGACCCACACGTTGCCGGCCTCGATGCGCTTGGCGATCGAGATCGCCTTGTCGCTGTCGTTGGTCCAGACGCTGGCGCCCAGGCCGAACTCGGAGTCGTTTGCCATCGAGACGGCTTCGTCATCGCTGTCGACGGTGATGATCGGCAGCACGGGGCCGAAGATCTCTTCCTTCATGATCCGCATGCCGTGGTTTACGCCTGTCAGCACCGTCGGGGCGTAGAAGTGGCCCTTCAGCCCGGCGGGCAGGTCGGCTTCGGCGATCGGTCCGCCGGTGTGCAACGTTGCGCCGTTGGCGACCGCGTCATCTACCAGCTCCTTGACGATCTCGAACTGGTTCGGGTCGGTCATCGCGGTGACCTCGGTGCTCCAGTCGGTCGGGTCACCGAGCTTCAGTGACTTCGCCTTCTCGACGACGCCCTCGATAAAGCGGTCGGCGACGTCGTGCTTCACGTACACACGCTCGATGCCGGCACAGGTCTGGCCCATGTTCGCGAAGCCGCCCCACGCGGCGCCGTCGATCGCGTGCGCCACGTTGGCGTCGCTCAGAACGATCATCGGATCCTTGCCGCCCAGCTCGAGCGTCGCGCTCTTCAGCTGCTTCGACAGGTCCTGCGAGATCGAGCGGCCCACTTCCACCGATCCCGTGAAGAAGATCTTGCCCACGCCGGCGCTGTCGACCATCGCCTGTCCAACACGGCCACCCCCGTGCACCGTGCGCATCAGGCCTTCAGGCAGACCAGCCTCATCGAACACGGCCTGGATCTCCTGCCCGATCAGGCAGGTCAGCGAAGCCGGCTTGAAGATCACGCCGTTGCCCGACATCAGGGCGGTGCAGATCTCGTCCATCGCCAGCAGCCACGGGTAGTTCCACGGGCTGATCACGCCGATCACGCCGATCGGCTGGTAGTGGAACCGCATCTTGCGCGTGCGCGCAAACGCCTGCGTACCCGGGATCTTCTCGTCGGCGAGGACCTTTTCCGCGTTGTCGGCCGCCCAATGCATGCCGTCGATCGAGGTCAGTACCTCCATCGAGAACGCCTCGGTGCGCACCTTGCCCTGCTCGGCGGTGATCAGCGCGGCGATCTCGTCCTTGCGGCGAGCGACCACGTCGGCCGCGCGGCGGATGTAACGCGCGCGGTCCTTGAAGCTGAGTTCGGCCCAGAAGGGTTGGACCTTCTTGACCTCATCGACGACCGCATCGACCTGGTCGGGCGTGATCGTCGGAACGCTGCCGACGATTTCGCCGGTTGCGGGGTTGAAGCTTTCGAGAGTGCCCGTAGGGGCAGTCGCTTCGCTGAACGCGTGCGACGGTGCTGTGGGGGTGCTGGTGGGTTCCATCAGTCCATACTAACGGTGGTTGGTTGAGTGGGAGTTCAGGAAATTGGACGGATTTCCGCACTTGAAATACGCGCGCGTAGGCCGTAGCATCGACGACACGCGTGGCTGGGACATCTCGGGTAAGGCCGCGCGGAAACTTTGGGGGATTCGAGACGCTTGCGTCGCAATGTGGAACTGCGCTCTGCCGTGATCGCTGCCGCCGTCGCGGCGGTCGTCGCCGCACCGCTTTCAAACGCCGCGACCGATCAAGTGACGATCGCGGTCAAAAAGGTCGTCGGCCCGCGCGGGCACACCGGCAAGCGCGGACCAACCGGACCGGCTGGGCCTCCGGGTCTTGCGCAACTCACACAGTCAACCACCGAGACACCGGCGGTGATCAAGCCGGGTGAAACCGGCACCGCGGTCGCCAGATGCCCGGCCGGCCAGCGCGTCATCTGGGGCGGATTCAATGCCGGAGCCGGCCGCGACGTGCGATCGCTCGCCAGCGAGATCTCGTACGCGGGCGGCGTGTACCTCGTGACCGCACGCAATTTCGGCAGCTCTACGACTGCGGTTTCTGCGACGGCGCTTTGCGCGACCTACCAGCTCGTTCGCGGATACGGACCGGTGCTTGGCCCGTAGACCGTCAAAGTCCGACGAGCTCCTCCGAGCGCTCCCACAGCGCCTTCATCAAGTCCGCATCGTTCGCCTGCCGGCTCGTCGGGCCGTTGGGCCGGTGGCGGAAAAAGAAGATGCGGTTGATCGCGTCGCGGTCGGCTCGCGTGGCGAGATCGACGATCGGCTCCGAGCCCTTCTCCGGAGAAATCATCACTAGTCGGTTGATCGGCGTTCGATAGACAAGCCCCGCCGTCCATGAGTCGCGGCCGAACTCCGTGCGCACCACTCCGGGGTGCAGGGCAGTGCCGGTGATGTTGTCGGTCTCCCAGCGGTTGGCCAGCTCGCGGGCGAAGAGGATGTTCTGCAGCTTGCTCGTGCCGTACACGAACGTGTCCTGCGGGAAGTGGCGTTTCTTGTAGTCGAGATCGTCCATCTTCACGCGGCCCGTGTTGTTGCCCATGCTGCTGGTCACCAGCACGCGCGGCGCCGGCGCGGCGGCCAGCTTGTCGTGCAACAGGTTCGTGAGCAGGAACGGGCTGAGGTGATTGATCTGGAAGTTCGGCTCGTGGCCTTCGGGCGTGAGGTTGCGGTGCAGGAACATTCCGCCGGCGTTGTTGACCAGCACGTCGATGTGGTCGACTCGTTCGTTGATCTCGCTCGCCAGGCGCCGCACCTCGTCGAAGCGGCTGAAATCCGCGACCAGCGGGTCGCTGCCGACCTCTTTCGCCACGGCTGCGGTCTTCTCTGGCGACCGGCCCGTGACGAGCACGTTCGCGCCCTGCTTGGCGAGTGACTTTGCGGCGTGCATTCCGATCCCGTCGCTCGCGCCGGTGATGACGATCGTCTTGCCCTCTACGTCGATGCGTTCTTGCTCTGGCATCTCATTCCCCGTTTGTCGATTGTCCGCGCGCTGCGCGGGCCTTTTTCAGATTCTCCGCCATCGCGGCCTCGTGGCCGCGGTCGGTCGGTTTGTAAAAGCGTGGGTCGCCGACCTCTGCCGGCAACAGCGGCTGGCCGCTGAACGCGTCGGGACTGTCGTGCGGGTAGTCGTAGCCCTCGCCTTGGCCCAGTTCCTGCGCGCCCGGCACGTTCTGGTCCTGCAAGTAGCGCGGCGGCGGCGCAAGGCCGTTCTGCTTCACGTGCCCGATCGCGGCGTTGATCGCCTTATACGCGGCGTTGCTGCGCGGGGCCAGCGCCAGATAGGTGACCGCCTGGCCGAGGGTGATCCGCGCCTCGGGCATACCGACGTAGTCGAGCGCCTGGGCCGCGGCCATCGCCACCTGAATCGCCTGTGGGTCGGCGTTGCCGATGTCTTCGCTGGCGAAGATCACCATGCGGCGGGCCACAAACTTGGGATCCTCGCCGCCCTCGAGCATCGCCGCCATGTAATAGAGCGCCGCGTCCGGGTCGCTGCCGCGCAGCGACTTGATGAAGGCGCTGGCGTAGTTGTAGTGCTGGTCGCCGCCCTTGTCGTAGAGCACGGCGCGCTGCTGCATCGCGTCTTCCGCGCGGGTGAGGTCGATTGTGTTGCTGTCGGTTGCTTCGGCGGCCAGCGCCGCGGTCTCCAGGGCGGCGAGCGCCGTGCGTGCGTCGCCGCTGGCGCTGCGGGCGACGAACCCGAGCGCGTCGTCGGTCGCCTCGTACTTGCCGTCGAGGCCGCGCGGGTCGGCGAGCGCGCGGTCCAGCAGCTCGCGCACGTCTTGCTCCGAAAGCGGTTCGAGCACGTAGAGCCGCGTGCGGCTGAGCAACGCTCCGTTGACCTCGAAGTACGGGTTCTCGGTCGTAGCGCCGATCAGGATGATCGCCCCGTCCTCCACCGCCGGCAGCAGCGCGTCTTGCTGCGCCTTGTTGAAGCGGTGGATCTCGTCGAGGAAGTAGATCGTGCGCCGGCCGCTGGTCTTCAGCCGCTCACGCGCGGCGGCGATCGCCTTGACCGCATCGGGGCGGCCGACGACTACTGCGCTGTGTTCTTCGAACGCGGCGTCAGCGGCCTGCGCGACCAGCCGCGCGATCGTCGTCTTGCCGGCGCCGGGCGGGCCGTAGAGGATCATCGAGTGCGGCGCCTTGCCGGTCAGCGCCTCGTGCAGGGCCTGGCCGGGCTGCAGCAGATGCTTCTGGCCTACGAGGTCGTCGACGCTCTGCGGGCGCATGCGCGCCGCGAGCGGTTCTGCGCCGGTCTGCGTAGACGCGGCGGCGGGGGCGGGTCCGGCGTCGAAAAGTTGATCGGCCATGACCCGCCCACTATGGCACCTGCCGCGGGGTCAGGCGGCGATTCTGGATTCGCTCCACTCGCCTGGCTCGAGGAACTCGACCGTGATGTTGCGGTCCCACGCCGCGGCGCCGATTCGCTCCTCCGCGTCAGAGATCGGCCGGTAGTAGTCCGGGTGCTCGAACGTGCGGTTGTAGTGGATCGGAACGAGCTTGGCCGCCTGCAGGGCCGCGGCCGCGTCGATCGCCTGCTCCGGATTCATCACGGCGGCAGTCTTTGCCGCAGGCTGGAGATGCGGGTAGCTGATCTCCACGCCGTTGGCCGGCAGAAAGGCGAGGTCGAACGGCCCGTGGGCCAGCGCCGCGCCCCACCAGGCGCCGTGCCAGAGCGTGTCGCCGGCGTGGTAGATCCGCGTGCCCTCGGCCTCGATCACCCAGGAGACCTGCGGCGAGCCGAGGCCGTCGCTGGCGAACATCGCCGTGGCGGTGAATGGACCGACGGTGAGTGTGTCGCCGGCGGTCAGTTCGCGCACATCCAGCGATGACGCGGCAAAGGCCTCCTCCGACTCGCCGACGGTGATCTTGTCGTGCTCGTTGAAGTCGTGCGGACGAGGTGGGCGCAGCACGACGCCATCCGGGGCCAGCACGCGCTCGATCGCCTCCACGTCGGTGTGGTCGCGATGCAGATGCGTGACCAGCGCAGCCGATGCGCTGCCGCTTGGCGGCTCGATCAGCGCGTCGCGCTCGTCGGTCATGAAGTGCACGAGGATTCCGGGATCGATCAGGTGGTCGATCACCAGCGTCGCGCCGCCGGCCTCGAGTTCCACGCCGGCCCAGCCAAGTCTGCGAAATCTCATAGCGATGCTCCTGCCTTCGTTTTAGAGTACGAGCGTACGCTAAGATAACAAGTGATGGCGAGAAAGTCAAGGGAAGAAGCTGCGCACACGCGCGAGTCGATCACGCGCTGCGCGTTCGACCTCGGAACTTCAGAGGGCATGGAGGCGTTGAGCATCGGTCGCATCGCCGACGAGCTGAGGATGAGCAAGAGCGGCGTCGCCGGCCACTTCGAAAGCAAGCAGGACCTGCAGCTGGCGGCCGTGGATACCGCTGCCGACGCATTTACGAGCGCGGTGCTGCGCGTCTACGACCGGCACGAGCCGGGCAAAGACCGCCTACGCGCGCTGATGGAGTGCTGGCTCGACTACGTGCGCGATCGCGGCGAATACGGCGGCTGCTTCCTGACGGCCGCCGCCTTCGAGTACGACGACCGGCCCGGACCGGTTCGCGATCGGGTGGCCCGGGTGTGGCGCCGCTGGTTCCGGGTGCTTGCCGAAGAGGCACACACCGCCGGCCTCAACGGCGCTCGTACGGTCTTTCGCCTGCACGCGGTCGTCACCGAAGCGATGTGGATGAACCAGCTGTTCGACGACGATCGCGGCTGGGCGCTGGCGCGCGAGGCGGTCGACGACGTACTGCGCGGAAAGCGCGCGGGCTAAAAGAGGCCGGGCTGCCCGGGTGCGGGCTGCGGCGGGTCGTCCGCGGCGCGGACTTCTTCCATCTCGCGCGGCGACGTGACCATCCGTGCGGCGCTCATGCCATCGAGCGGCGTGCCGTAGTCGGTACCGAAGTTCTGCAGGCCCGGCGCGCCGGACGCCACTGCGACCTCGCCCTCGTCGGCGAACTCGGCGGCGACGTGCTCGTCGGGTGAATTGAGCGCCGGCGCGGAGCGCGCCAGCAGCTCATCGCGGCCGGTCGCCTGGATGCGCGCGAGCAGATCGGGGATCTGCGCAAAGTCGTCAAACAGCGTGCCGCGCAGGCCACCGTTGTAAAGCGCGGCAGCCGGGTGGTAGACGGGCAGGTAGACCTGCCCGCCCTTCAGGCGTGGCTGACCGTGGTCGCGGCTGATCACGCGATTCGGCAGAAAGCGCGCCATCGCGTGGCGGCCGAGCGGGATGATCAGATCGGGATCGATCGCAGCGATCTGCTCTTCCAGCCACGGCCAGTGGTGTTTGACCTCATCCGGCAGCGGATCGCGGTTGCCCGGCGGTCGCGCCTTCAGCACGTTGGCGATGAAGACGTCTTCGCGCTGCAGGTTGATCGAAGCGAGCAGCTCGTTCAGCAACTTGCCTGCGGCGCCGACGAACGGCACGCCCTGCAGGTCCTCGTTCTTGCCCGGCGCCTCGCCGATGAAGAGGATCGCGGCGTCGGGATTGCCGACGCCAGGGACCATCTGTGTGCACGTACGGCACGGCTCGAAGTCGCAGTGCTCGTCCTTATGCGCGCGAATCTCGGCCGCAATGGCGTCGATGTCCCGGACCATGTTGCAAACGTACCGGATTCGCGGCGCAATTCGAGCCCGCGCGCGATCGAAAATGCCGCAGATTGCGTGTCAGACTTGGCCGAGCTGATGGACGACCAGACGAGAAAGCAGCTCCCTCGCGGCACCCTGGAGACGACGACCATCGTCTACTTCGCGCTTTCTCCACTGATTCCAATCCTGTTCGCGGTCGCGGGACTGGCGAGCATGTGGATCTCCAAACTTTGGTCGCCGCGTGAGAAGACCTTGGCGACCTGCTTGGTCGTCGGCGTGCCGGTCATCGCTCTTCTGCTCGGCACGGGACTCCGAGCGGTCGGTTGGAACGTTGCGGGAATGGTCTTTTACGCCGCCGGCAAATTCCTGCCGCCGATCTTCGCCGCGATCTATCTCTGGACCCGCGTGCAGGACAATCCGAAGAAATCCGACCTGGCAGCCGCCCGCGCTTGATCGAGGCCTCCTCGCTTGTGAGGATCCGCATCTCAAACTGACACTAGGTGTCAGTTTGGCGTGGCGCAGAGCACAAACTCGTCCGCAGTTTGCGGGCAAGTTGCCGCCGACCCGCCAGCCCCATATGCTGACGCCACCGATGTCGGCCTCAGGGGGACCACGTTGACGATCGATCGCGCCACGCTTGAAGCGACCAGCACCCAGCTGCTTCAGCAGCTGATTCGCTTCAACACGGTCAATCCGCCCGGTAACGAAGCAATCGCCCAGGCGTTTATCCAAGGTGAGCTCGAGGCTTCCGGCTTCGCCGTCGAGCTCTACGCACGCGACGAGGGGCGTCCCAACCTTGTGGCCACGCTGGCCGCGCCCAACGGCAGCGACGGCCCGACCGTCGGCCTGCTCGGACACGTCGACACGGTGCTCGCCGATCCCGACGAATGGGAGGTCGACCCGTGGTCGGGTGAGATCCGCGACGACGGCTGCATCTGGGGCCGCGGCGCGCAGGACATGAAGGGGCAGGTCGCGGCCGAGCTTGCGGCGGCAATCGAACTGAGCAGGGCGGGCTGGCGCCCGGCGAGCGGTGCCCTGAAGATCATCGTTACCGCCGACGAAGAGGCCGGCGGCAACTACGGCGCGCGCTGGCTGTGCGAGAACCACCCCGACGCCGCGCGCTGCGACATGACGCTCAACGAGGGCGGCGGGCAGATGTTCGTCTACGAGGGCACGCGCTACTACCGCGTCGGCTGCGCCGAGAAGGGCTTCGCGCGCTTCGACGTGGTCGCGCACGGCAAGGCCGGGCACGCCTCGATTCCGCGGATGGGCGACAACGCGCTGACAAAGCTCGCGCCGGTGCTCGACAAGCTCGCAAACAACCAGCCGGGCTACGACCTCACCGCAGAACCAAAAGCGATCCTCGAAGCGATCTTCAAGCAAGACGTCAGTGAGCAAGACCTGCCGGAGCTGGTCCAGCGGCTGCGGCAAACAGACGACCGCCTCGCCGTCCTGCTCGAGCCGACGCTCGGCGTCACGCTCACGCCGACGATGGCGCGCGCCAGCGAAAAGGTCAACGTGATCCCCGGCACCGCCAGCGTGCGCGTTGACTGCCGTGTGCCGCCCGGCTTCGACCGCGACCACGCCGAGAAGCGCGCCCGCGAGGTGCTTGGCGACGGCGACTTCGAACTGCAGTTCGACGTCAGCGCGATCGGCAACAGCAGCGCGCACGACTCTCCGCTGATGGACGCGATCAACGCATGGGTCGCGACCGTCGACCCTGACGCGCAGACCGTGCCATCGGTGCTGCCCGGCTTTACCGACAGCCGCTGGTTCCGCGACGCCTTCCCGGACTGCGTCGCCTACGGCTTCTTTCCGCAGCTGAAGATGGACATGTACGAGAGCGATCCGCTGATCCACAGCGCCAACGAGCGGATCCCCGTCGAAGACCTCACGCTGGCAGCGGACTTCTTCGCCACAACCGTGCCTAAGCTGCTGGGGTAGGCATGGACGAGCAGCGCGAGAAGCCCCGCACCACCAACGGCGACCGGCTTCGCCTGGGCGGGATGGCGCTGGAGAACGGCCTGCTCGTCTACGGACCGACGCACTGGTCCGCCGCGGTCCGGGACAAGAAAGGCGTGATCATCGTGCGCACCGGCAAGGTGCCGCGCGTCAGCGAGAAAGTTCAGATGATTCCGGGCGTGCGCGGCGTGGCCCGGCTTGCCGAGTCGATGGTGGTCATACCGCTCGTGCGCGCCAAGCTGCCCCAGGCGCGGCTGCCGTTCGAGAACCCATCGGTGATCGCTGTCGGCGCCGCGACCACGGCGATCAGCCTGCTCGCGAAGAACCGCAAGAAGCGCAGCCTGTCGACGGACATCGCGGTCAGCCTGCTCGGCCTCGCGCCGGCATTGATCAGCTTGAAATCCGGCAACACCGCCGCCTACCACGGCGTCGAGCACAAGGCGATCGCCGCATACGAACAGGGCGGCGATCCGTCGGACCCGGCCGTTGTCGAAGCCGCCGAGAAAGAGCACGAGCGCTGCGGCTCACATCTTGTCGCCCCGATGATGATCGCCAGTGTCGCCGGCGAGGCGATCATGCGCAAGGCGATCGAAAAGCCCGGACCGGTCGCTCAGGCGAGCGTTGCGCTGGCCGGCGCGGCCGCGTCGATCGAGATGTTCGCCTACGCCGAACGTCACCCGCAGTCCGGTTTCGCCCGCGCCTTCCGCGCGCCGGGCTTTGAGCTTCAGCGTGTGCTCGGCACGCGCGAGCCGACCCCAGAACAGATCCAGGTCGGCCAGGCGGCGATCGCGGCGCTGCTCGAAAAAGAGTCGCCGCCCGCCGCGGGCTGAGCAAGTCGATCTAGGGGTTCTCCGATGCTCAGCCCGCGTCGGTCGACGCTTGTGTGATCCGACCGGTGGGGTCAGCTGCGGGAAAAGTTTCCGTGGAAGCCCGCGGGGATGTGGTGCGACACCTCGGCGCGCGCGATCTCTGTCATGTCGCTCGCGTCGAGCACCAGCAGGAACGAGCGGCCGGCGTCGCCGTCGAGCACGACCGTCAGTAGAACGCCGTCGTCCTCTGCGGTCGCGTCGGGGGAGCCGACGAACACCGGCTCGCCGCACAGACTGTTCTGCTCGCTCCACTGCGTCGCCTCGCCGCTCTCGACGTCGATCTTCAGCAGCCGGTCGAACGGCACCGGCGCGCCGGCACCAACGCCGTAGGCGTAGCGATACGGCCTGCAGTTGTTGTCCTTGTAGTTGATCCGCGGCAGCTCCATCGGCTCGTCGCTCAGGCGGCGCTCAATCGCGTGGTCGCGCTTGGGCTCCAGGCGGTAGCGGTGTAGGTAGGCGCCGATCTCCTGGTGCTCGTTCTTGCGCATCGAATCGAGGTAGAGAGCCTCCACGATCGACGCGTCTTCGAAGCGGCAGAGGTCGAAGACGACCGCGCCATCCTCTTCCCACGCGTTGACGTGGTGGAAGCAGAAGCCGGGCTTCGCCTGCCACTCGCCGCCGATCTCGCCGGTCTCGCGGTCGACGATCGTGATCTTCGTGCCCTTCGCCGGGCGGTAGTTGAAGTTCTCGATGAACGGGCGGCCGCTCTTCAAGATGTCAAACGGATCGACGACGAACGGGAACTCGGTGAAGATCAGCCAGCGGTCGGTCATGCCGAACGAGTGCTGATAGGTCGGCAGGCGGCGCGGGAACTTCGCGATCCGGCGCACCTCGTGCGAGTTGGGCGTGAGCTCGAAGAAGCTCTGCGAGTTGCGCGGGCCGAACTTGGCGGAGAGGTTGAGCATCTTGCCTTCGCCGCTCAGGTGGGGATGGGCGGTCGCAAACATGTCGGGGTTCTCGTAGGCGACGCCGACGGTCTCGAGCGTCTCGGGGTCGAACTCGTAGGCCATCGGGGTCTCGCTCAGCGCGATGAACTCGTCGCCGAACTTGAACGCGTTGATGCACGGGTTGTCGGTCACGTTCGGGCGGAACATCGTCTGGATCCGCTGGAAGCGCGTGCGACAGGGATCGCTGGCGAACTCGCTGAACTGCAGCTTGCCGCTGTCGCGGAAGGCCTTGTAGGCGCGGCTCTCGATGAAGCGATTCAAATAGTGCACCCGGCCGCCGGCCATCTCGAAGCTGTGCACCATCGACATCCCGTCGAACCAGTGGTTGACTTCGGTTTCGTCGAAGTCCCAGCGCGCCGGGCCGTTGCGCAGCAGCGTGCCCGAGAGCCACGCGGGCAGCTCGCCCGAGACCGGCAGCTCGACGCGCTCAGGCGCCTCGTCGGCCGAAGTCAGGCCCAATGCGATTGTTTCCAAAGTCTTGTCTTGGACTGCCGTGGTAGTCATTCGAAGCTCCGTAGATAGTACAAACTGTACGGTACGCATCGAATGTTAACGGATCCGCCGTCATAATGCAAGTACGTGTCTGCTCCGCGTCTCACCACGGCGTCGTATCTGGTTCTGGGCTTGGTCGAGATGGCCGAACCGGTGACGCCTTACGAACTGAAACAGCTCGCCGCCGAGAGCGTGCTGAACTTCTGGTCGCTGCCGCACACACAGATTTACACGCAGTGCGACCGGCTGACGGAGGCCGGCCTGCTCGCCGAGCGCCGCGAGCAGACCGGCCGCCGGCGCCGCAGCTTCACGATCACAAAGGACGGCCGCACGGCGATGGACGCGTGGCGGGCCAACGTGGCGGAGTCGCACATGGAGCTGCGCGACATGGGGTTGCTGAAGCTGTTCTTCGGCGCGGACCCGAAAAAGCTCGCGGCCGAGCAGTTCACCGCGCACAGCGAGCGGCTCGCTGAGTACGAGCGAATTGCCGACGAACGTGGTGAGTTCATGAGCGAAGGCCAGCTCCTGACGCTGAACACCGGCCTCAAGTTCGAGCGCGATTTCGTCGCCTTCTGGAAGCGCATGAGCAGCTAGTCTTCGCCGCGCAATGTTTGGCGAGATCGATCACATCGGAGTGGCCGTCGAGGACCTCGACGCGACACTCGCCGTCTACAACGAGAAGTTCGAGATGGCGATCCAGTACCGCGAGGTCGTCGAGTCGCAGGGCGTCGAAGCCGTGCTGCTCGAGGTCGGCGGCGGACACGTCGAACTGCTCAAGCCGCTTGGGCCGGACACGCCGGTCGGCAAGTTCATCGAGAAGCGCGGAACGGGCATGCACCATGTCGCCTACCGCGTCACCGATGTGCAGGCCGAGCTCGACCGCCTCGGCGCGCTTGGCGTAGAACTGATCGACGAGACTCCGCGCATCGGCATCCGTAAGAGCACGGTCGCCTTCATCCACCCGCAGGCCGCGGGCGGTGTGCTGACCGAGCTGGTCACACCCGCCGACGACCACTGACCTTCCACAGGAGGAACCCGATGTCAGACGACAAGAAGACGATTCAGATCGGTTTCCGCAGTGGCGAGTCGGTCGGCCTGAAGCTCGAGCCGGAAGAGTTCGACAAGCTGATCCAGGCGATCAAGGACGAGACGCCGTGGCATGAAGTCAAGACCGAGAAGGGCACGTTGAACCTGCGCGCCGACCGCGTCGACTACTACGGCACGCAAGACGAAAAAGAAGAACGCCGCGCCGGCTTCTAGTCGCCGCTGCGCCGTCGTGTGAAACCGCGCGCATTCTGGAAACCGCTCGACGACTTTGAGTCGCCCGCCCTCGACTGGGTGAAGCGCGTGCGTGTGCGCGGCTCCGTCGAAGACGCGACGGCGGTGCTCACGAAGGCCGGCGAGCACGGGATGGTCTGGTATGGCATGGCCGGGGTCGCCGCGATCGCCGACCGGCAGCGCCGAGCCGAGTGGCTGCGCGCGGGCGCGGCAGTCGCCGTGGTCTACGGCGCGAACACCGCGCTGAAGTTCGCCGCCCGCCGCAAGCGCCCCCGGCAGTCCGAGTTCGGCACCGAGACCGACCTCTCGTTCCCTTCGTCGCACGCGGTGACGTCGTTTGCCGCCGCGCGGCTGTTCGGCGAGCTCGCGCCGGCCGCGCGCGGACCGCTGCACGTTGGCGCGTTCGCCGTCGCGTTCTCGCGCCTGCACTTCATGGTCCACTACCCGAGCGATCTGCTCGCCGGCGCGGCGATCGGCAACATCGCGGGCGGAGCAGTCGCGAAGCGATACTTTCGGCGCGTGAACACGCAGACGCAAACGGCGGAGGTGAGCTGAGATGGCGATGAAGGTCGGCATCGTCGGCATGCCGAATGCCGGCAAGTCCTCTTTGTTCAACGCGCTTACGCGCGCCGGTGCCGAAGCGGCGAACTACCCGTTCACGACCGTCGAGCCGAACATCGCCGTCGTGCCGGTGCCCGACCAGCGGCTGCTCGACACCGCCGCCGTGACCGGCGCGACCGACATTCGGCTCGACCAGATCCACGTGCACGACATCGCCGGACTGGTGCGCGGCGCCAGCAAGGGAGAGGGTCTCGGCAACCAGTTCCTCGCGAACATCCGCGAGACCGACGCGATTCTGCACGTCGTGCGTGCGCATGAGGACGACAACGTCGTGCACCCCGAGGGCCGCGTCGACCCGATCGCCGACATCGAGACGATCGAGACCGAGCTGATCTTCGCCGACCTCGAACAGGCAGAGCGCCGGCTGGAGCGCGTCGCCAAGCAGGCGAAGTCGCTCGACCCGGAAGCCGTCGCCGAAGAGGTGTGGCTGAAGGACGTCGTCGCGGCGCTGCAGGCGGGCAAGCCGGTGCGCACCGTGCCGGTGCCCGAAGACGCGCCGCTCGCGCTGAAGTCTTTGAGCCCGCTGACCGGCAAGCCGGTGCTGTTCGTCGCCAACGTCAACGAGGGCGAGACAGACGTGCCGCCGGCGATCGCCGAGTACGCGAAGTCGCAGGGCGCCGAAGCGGTTGCGATCAGTTCGCGGATGGAGGCCGAACTCGTCGAGATGGACGACGAAGACGCGGCGGTCATGCGCGAAGAGCTGGAGATTCCCGAGAGCGGTCTGACGACCGTGATCAACGGCGCCTTCAGCCTGCTGCACCTGATCACATTTTTGACCGTCGGCGACGAGATCGGCCAGTCGTGGCACATCCCGCGCGGCTCGACCGCTTATGACGCAGCCGGCGCGATCCACACCGACATCCAGCAGGGCTTCGTGCGCGCCGAGGTGATCGGCTGGCAGGATCTGATCGACGCCGGCGGCTACAGCGGCGCCCGCGACAAGGGCACCCTTCGCTTGGAAGGGCGCGACTACGTGATGGCCGACGGCGACGTGCTGACGGTCAAGCACACGGGCTGATGCGCCCAGACGCCGAACTGCTCGAACACCTTCTTCAGTCGTTCTTCGACAGCTTCGACGACCACGACTGGCAGGCGATGCGCTCGATGCTCGCCGACCAGCTGATGATCGACTACTCAACGCTGCGCGGCGGCGAGCCGGGGCTCTCGCCGATCACCGCCGACGAGTACGTGGCGCAGCGTGAGCAGTCGCTGGCGAAGCTGATGACGACGCACGAGTTCTCCGCGCTCGAGGGCCAAGTCGACGGCGCCACCGCCACCGCCACCTGCAACTTCGACATCCGCCGCTACTCGGCCGACGGCCTGCGCCACTTTCATACGAAGGGCGACTACCTCTTCGGCTTCGTGCGCGAGGACGAACACTGGTTGATCGTGGAGATCACGCAGAACACAGTTGAGCGCGACGGCGATCCGGATCTACACAGTCCGAGCTAAGTGACTCGCTGGACATATGTACGGCGATTGGTGCGATTTGAACCGCCGCGCGCGCGTACCAATCGGTAGCGTTCCAGTTCGTGACTGATTCGTATGAAATCGAGCTGCTGATCGCCGATTTCCTCCGCGCGTTTGATGCACACGACTGGGTCGGCATGAGATTGACGCTGGCCGACGAGCTGAGGATCGACTTCGCGACGCCGCGGGGCGGTCGCCCGACGCTGCTTTCGGTCAACCCGGACAGCTTCGTGCGCCAGCGCCGCAACTCGCTGTCGGACCTCGAGATGACGCACACGTTCGATCTCGAATCGCTGCGGATCGGCGATGGAACCGCCGAGGCCCGCTGCAAGTTCGCGATCAAGCGATTTGCGCACGGTGGCGAGCGCCACTTTCACAGCTGGGGCGAATACTGCTTCGAGTTCGTGAAGATGCGCCGGGGATGGAAGATCAGCGCAATCGCTCAGATGACGTGGCGCACGGACGGCGACGCCAAGTTGCACTCCGCGCGCACCGAGCAGCTGATCGCGTAGCCAAGAGTTCTGCGCCTAGCGCGTTACGCGCTTGAAACTGACCCAGGTGTCGCGCAGGCCGAGCATGCTGCGCAGTTGCGCGCCGGTGATCGACTTCGTGCCGCGCGTGCCGATCACATTCGCGCGTATCACGCGCGGCGAGACGCCCTTCTTCACAACCTTCACGTTCTTCAGCGTGCCCTTCACGTAGGAGCCGAGTTTCGACTGCAGCGTCTTGCGCGACATCCGTACGGTCCAGCGGTGGTACGGCGAGATGTCGTCGTACGGGTCCTTGACCGACTTCAGATACGGCTGCGGCGCAGAGCCGTACCAAACGTTCTCGATGTTCTCGGTGCGGCCGCCGCTGGTCGAGAAGAAGAAGGTCGTCGCGACCTTTCCCTTGTACTTCACGACCTCGCCGGCCGTCGCACTGACCGCTTTGTTCGTCGCGTCGGTCTCGACCGAGACGCCGCGGTAAACCTGCGAGCGCGTGTCGGGGTACTGGTCGAACAGCGCGCCGCCGGCGTCGGTCGTGAGCGCGTATGAACGCGCGGCGACGGCCTGCGCGCGCAGCGCATCTGCTCGCCACGACGACGGCACCTCGCCCGGAACCACGCCCTGCACGTAGTCGTCGATGCCGGCCGCGTTGACTACGTACATGCCGCCGAGTGGTGCCTCGCTGAACTCGAGCTGCCCGCGGTAGCGGCCGTCCTT
The DNA here is from genome assembly GCA_050696815.1 of Solirubrobacterales bacterium. GTDB lineage: Bacteria > Actinomycetota > Thermoleophilia > Solirubrobacterales > JACPNS01 > JACPNS01. The sequence continues at coordinate 18,047 of JBOGYW010000020.1, forward strand.
CAGGCCGCCGATCGCCGTCCCGTAAAGCCTGGCCGCGCCGTTGCCGGCGTCGGCGTCGAAGCCATTGCTGTACGTGTGGATCAGCTTCGAGCCGTCGTACAGCTTCAGGTCGCCACCATCGCGCTTGACGGTGTAGCGCGTGCCGCTGCTGAGGTCGACTCCGCCGCTCGCGCTGCCGGCGCCGCTGAAGGCGATGCTCTTGACGCCCTGGCGAAGGATCACCCGGATCGTGCCCTTCGGCGAATCGCCGATCGACGTGCCGGAGTAGTAGTGGGAGAGGATCTCCTTGTAGGACTTCCCGTGCGACGCCAGACCTTGGGCGCCGTACTGGCTCATGCCGATGCCGTGGCCGAAGCCCGCGCCGCGCAGCACGAACGTCAACGATTTCGCGTTCGCGCTCGGCGCCCCCAATACGAAGACGCAAAAGACCAGCAAAGCGATTGTTTTCGGGGCGCGTGAAGGCATCTGATCGTGGTTATCCACGTGTAGTAGAAGTCCTACAAAAACTCCATCCAACTGGACGGTCTACGGGGACTTGCAGGGAAAAACGGGTTGTTAGGCTCCATCGCAGCCTTTTGCAAGCTCTCTAGGAAGGAACACATGGCTACCCCCAAAGCATCGGCTGTATTTGTTGAATGCCTCGAAGCCGAGGGGGTGCGTTATGTGTTCGGAATTCCGGGAGAAGAGACACTCGACCTGAACGAGTCGATCGAGGACTCCTCGGTGCAGTTCGTTCCGGTACGCCATGAACAGGGCGGCGCCTACATGGCCGACGTCTACGGCCGCCTGACGGGCCGCGCCGGCGTGTGCCTTGGAACGCTCGGCCCGGGCGCGACCAACCTCGTGACGGCCGTCGCCGACGCCTACCTCGACCGTGCCCCGCTGGTTGCGCTGACCGGCCAGGGCGACTTGGAGCGCATGCACAAGGAGTCGCACCAGTACATCGACTTGATGCGCGTGATGCGACCGATCACCAAGTGGAACGCGCAGCTGACCGACCCGGCGATCATCCCCGAGGTTGTGCGCAAGGCCTTCAAAATCGCCGAGTCCGAAAAGCCCGGCGCGACGCACATCGAACTTCCCGAAGACGTGATGGCGCAGCCGCTCGACGCCGAGCCGCTGCCGCGCATGGAGGTCGCCCGCCCGGAGCCCAACGCGCGCGACATCCTGCGCGCCGCCGACATGATCAAGAGCGCGGTCAACCCGGTCGTACTGGCGGGCAACGGAGTGATCCGCGTCAACGCGACGCAGGCGCTGCGCGAGTTTGCGCGCGCCACGAACATCGGCGTTGCGACCAGCTTCATGGCAAAGGGCGTCATCGACTACGAAGACGAACTCTCGCTCGGCACCACCGGGCTGCAGGCCGGCGACTACACGATGGCCGGCTTCGACGACGCCGACCTCGTCATCGCGGTTGGCTACGACCTGGTCGAGCACGCGCCGAAGAACTGGAACCCGAACGGCGACAAGCGGATCATCGTGATCGACACGAAGGCCGCCGAGATCGACGCCTACTTCATGCACGAGATCGAGCTGGTCGGCGACATTTACCACATCCTCAACATCCTCACTGAGGAGTGCCGCGACACAACTTTCACCGGTGGATCGCGTCATCTGCACGACGTCGTGATGGGTCGCTTCGAAGCCGCGAAGGACGACGACAGCTTCCCGGCGCAGCCGCCGCGCGCGCTCTACGAGATTCGCCAGGTGATGGGCCGCGACGACATTCTGATCAGCGACGTCGGCCTGCACAAGCTGTGGATCGGGCGGATGTTCCCGGCGCACGAACCGAACACCGTGCTGATCGCCAACGGTCTCGCCGGCATGGGCTTCGCCGTACCGGCGGCGATCGCCGCCAAGCTCGTGTACCCAAATCGCACGGTGATCACCGTCAACGGCGACGGCGGCTTCATGATGAACTGCCAGGAGCTCGAAACCGCCGTGCGTCTGAAGACGCCGGTCGTCAACATCATCTGGGAGAACCAGCAGTACGGCTCGATCGTCTGGAAGCAGGACAACCGCTTCGGCCGCCACTTTGGCGTGGACTTCACGAACCCCGACTTCGTCAAGCTGGCCGAGGCCTTCGGCATGCCGGCCTGGCGCGCGAACAGCAACGACGACTTCCGCGAGCGCCTGCGCCACGCGGTCACGCTCGACGTGCCGTCGCTGATCGTTTTGCCGATCGACTACTCGATCGACGTGCGCATCAGCGAAGAACTGGGCGAGGGACTTGTAGCCACCTAGTCCCGACTGTAGACTCGCCGTGATGCTGCGGTGGGGAAAGGGATTTGCCTGCGTGGTCGCGATCACGACGGTCGCGATCGCGATGTCTTGCGCGCCGGCTTTCGCCGCGCCGACCAAGGGCGCGCGCAGCCTCGCGGTCAACGACCGCAGTGTTTTTCTCACCGCGTTCGACGGGCAAGACGTGTACTGGGTGACGTCGAAGCGCGTCAGCTTCAAGCACGGCGAGACGACGGTTGAGAGCGTCTACCGCTCGTCGTTCAACGAGAACGGAGCCGTGCTGGTCTACCGCACGCAGCCGAAGTCGTTCGACTCGATCTACATGATCAAAGCGGGAGGCGGCGTTGCAGCGATCGGCGTGTACCACCCGCAGCTGCGCAAAGGCGAACTGCGCAGCGACTCGATCGTGCGGGTAAACCGCGACGGCACCAGCGCGCAAGAAGTTGCGGCTGGGCTGGTCCAGGCCGACGACGAACATCTGGCCGTGGTCGAAAACGGGGTCGCGAGGCTCAACGACTGCGGTACGGATACGGAGCTCAACGCCGTTTCGTCAACCGGCGAAGTCTTTTACACCCGGCGTGATCGTGAGCGTGGGAGCACCGCCTGTGGCGGCAAACCGGACGTCAACCAGATTCACTACGTGGGCGTCGCGATCAATGGTGCGACGCGCGAGATCTACTCGGGAACCGAGAAGGTCGTCTCCCACTTCCGCGTCACCAAGTACGGCGGCAAGCCGTTTGGATACTGCGAGTGCGATGGCTCGTCCGGCGATTTCGACGTGTTCGGCGAATACGCGGTGTTGTCGCCGGACTTCAGGAACTACTCGGTGATCAACATGACGACGGGCGCCGTGTTGCCCATCCCCGCGATGCCGAAGGGCGACTCCGGCAGCAGAATTCTCAGTGTCACGACCAGCGGCAAGATCGTCCAAAACCAGGCGGTGCGCTCGCGGTACCACCGGCCCAGGTACCAGTACTTCACAACGATCTACCCGACCCCGGGCTCCCTGCAGCCGGAAGTTAAAACCAAGGGGGCTGCATGGACCCTGGCGTGTGGCGACGCGATCTTCTCGGTTTTCGAACGCCGTAAGAAGGAAGTGATCGTCCAGGTCGATCCGCTGACCGGCGCCTTGACGCGCGTTGTTGCCACCGTCAGTTCAAAGAATCGCGAAGGTGTGATCGGCTGTACCGCCGGATTTATGTACGCCGTCAAAGAGCGTCGCGGCAAACAGATCTTCACGCTGTTGCCGCTCGGTTGATCTAGTCGGCGTCGTCTGGCTTGAACCTGCGGCCGAGTCCGTACGGGATCTTCCAGGCCGGGCCCACGCGCGCGTCGGGCAGCGGCTCGAGGCGCAGCAGACGCGCGATCCGCTCGGCGAGCCACAGCTCGTACGCCCAGTAGGTGGCGTCCTGCATTCCGGGGCGGATGAAGACGATGCCCTCGGGTCCGGCGTAGGCAACGAGGCCTTCCCAGATCCCCTCGTTCGGCGCGATCGACGCGAGCACGCCGTCGAGCTCTGGAGTGCCGCCGCGGACCGCGGCGGGTCGCCCGTTATCGGTCTGCAGCTCGAACTCCGGGGCGTTCACCCGCAGCACCGTGAAGTGGCGGATGTGGCGGTTGGTACCGAGCATCGTGCCGCCCTCGATCTTCTCGTCGGGGCCGAGTCGCACGAACACCTCTCCCTGCGGGCGCCCGCCCCAATAGACGTGTGGCTCAAGCACGATCGTCGCCGTTGAAATCTTTGATTTGAGACCGAGCATCGTCCCGGCCCAGCCCTCGTCGTAGGGCAGGTCGTCGGTCGGTCCGTAGTCGGCGGGCTTGATCGCCAGCGCTTTCAGCAGGGCATCGACGCTGTACCGGCCGCCGTCCGCGACCGATTCGGCGATTCCGAGCGCAGTCTGGTCTTCTTGTCGCGCGCCTTGCTGCGCGCGCTTGCCCTTGGCGGCGCGGGCGCGGTGCTTGAAGGCCCAGCGCAGCACCACAGCCATGATCACGACTGGGATTGCGAGAAGTACGAGTGGCAGCCAGCTGGGCGCCGGCTGCTCTTTCGTGAAGGCAAAAACCAGAAGTTCCACGCGCCGACCCTACAGAAAGAATTACATGTTTTTCGGGATGTGAATGACTTCGCATTCCCGTAGGCTTGACGTGTCGCCGTTGTGTGTTCGGCGAAGGCATTCAATCTAGGGGAAGAAAAATGCAGACGTCTTCACGACTCGTCGCCCGTTCGGCGACGCTGGTGGTTGCCTCATTCATTGCTTTGCTGGTGCTGGCCGGATCGGCCTCTGCGCTCGTCAAGCCGACGATCAGCACAACGCTGTCAGACCTTCAGCTCGGAGCGCATCCGGATCTGACGGTCAACATGAACTTCTCCTACGGCGCGACAGGCACGGTGGGTTCGCCGGCGTACGAAGATCCCGCGACCTATCCGCAGCCGTCCGACTTTCGTGAATCCGTCAACCACCTGGTCGTCAACACACCGCCGGGCCTCGTCGGCAACCCGAACGCGGTTCCGTATGCCGATCGCTGCGACATTTCGGTTTTTCAGACCGGCACTTGCCCCGGCACCGCAACGATCGGGACTTTCTCGATCGCCACGCTGCTACTTCCGCTCGACACGCCCCCGGATCCCGGTGACGGCGGCGTACCGATCGCGATTCCGCAGATCGGCGCCGGTGCGTTCACGAAAGTTTCGCTGCTCAAAACCGATCCCGAAATACCGGCCAAGATCGGTGTCACGGTGCAGCCGCCGTTTGGCTTTCAGCGAATTCTCACGATCATGGAAATCGCGCCCGACACGGCGGGCGATCTGCACCTGCGAACCGTGACCCCGGACGGGATCGATCACGTGCTGCGGGCCGGACCGGCGTCGAGCTCTCCGCCGCCGGGCGATCCGCTGGCCAACTTCCGCGTCGATTCGATGCAACTCACTTTCGAGGGCGTGCTCGCCAACGGCAACGCCTTCATGACGAACTCGACGAACTGCAAGAAGTGGACATCGTCGATCTTCGCCGACGCGACGTACGTGAACGACAACCTCGATAGCGACCCGCTCGCGACCGGAGCCAACAACTACCGGGCAGGCAACTTGGCCACGCTCACGCCTGACTGCACCAACCAGCTCGACGTGCCGTTCCCGATCGTCGGAACGACCAAGATCAGCTCGAACGCGCGCGATGTCTCGCCGGACTTCGACTTCACCGTTACCGATCCGGGCGTGCAGGCCAACGGTCAGGCTTCGTCCACACCGCGCAAGGTCGTCACCGTTGTGCCGGCCTCGATCAACGTCGACGTGCAGCAGCTCAGCCGGATCTGCACCGACGCCGACTTCAAAGCCGATACCTGCCCGGCGAGCACGAAGGTCGGCACGGTCGCGATCGACACGCCTCTGATCGCCGCCGGCCTCTCCGGCGATGTCTACCTGGTGCGCAACCCGAACAAGACGCCGCTGCCGGACCTGGCAATGCAGATCCGCGGCGCGATTCACTTCACCCAGCGCGGCACCAACCGCTACATCAACACGAATCAGATCGAGACGACCTTCGACAACATCCCGGAGGTCGGTTTCAGCCGCCTCAACGTGCACCTGTTCGGCGGACCGAACGGACTGCTGCGCACGCTCGGCTGCCCGACCAGCAATAAGCAGCCGCAGGACGGTTCGTTCACGTACAACTTCACGGGCTACACCGGAGCGACGGCTTCGTCGACGACGAAGCTCAACGCACTCAACTGCTTCGGCATCCAGAAGCTGCGTTCGTTCGGCTGCGTCTTCAACCTGCTGCGTTTCCAGCCGACCTACACCTCGCGCGCGCGAATCCGCCGCGTCGTGCTGATTGTCGACGGCAAGAAGACCAGCACCGCGAAGCGCGCGCCGTTTGGCTTCAAGGTGCCGGCCAAGCGCTTCAAGAAGGGCAAGCACAAGATCGTGCTGAAGGCGACGTACGACGACGGCACCGTGTCGGTGAAGAAGTCGTTTTTCAAGCGCTGCTGAATCGTTGCAATTGGGTCTTGATTCGTCGCACAAGCGGCGGTACACTACCTTTGCAAATGAATTCAAAAGTAAAGGAAACGCGGGCGCCGCGTACGGGTCCGCGTGAACGCGGCAGATCCACGGTGTCGAGCAAGAACCAGATCACGCTGCCCGTAGACGCGCTGCGCAAGGCAGGTTTCGGGCCGGGCACGCGGCTGGAAGTGACCGTCAACGAACTGAACGAGATCGTGCTTCGCGACGCCAACGAATCGCCGGCCGATCGCGCGGAGCGGCTCGCGGGGTCGCTCACGGGGGTCTATCCCAGTGGCTATCTCGACGATCTGCGCAAGGACTGGGACGACCGCTTTTGAGCGCCCCGGATGTGCTCGACGCGGGCGTGCTGATCGGCTTTCTCGACGCCGACGACGCGCATCACGCGGACGCGGTCAAGGTGATCACCAAGTCGCTGCGCGCCGGCACGGAGTTCGTTGTGTCGACGCTGACGCTGGCCGAGGCTCTCGTGTTGCCGACGCGGCTCGGCGTCGATCAGTTTCGACTCGCCCGAACGGCAATCAGTGCGGTCACCGGCGGCAGGTACGCACCACTCGACGAGCAGGTGGCGCTGCACCTGGCGGCGATCCGCGCCGCCGACCGATCGCTGAAAGTTCCCGACGCGACTGTCGTGGCGACGGCAAGGGCAGTCGGCGCCCGTCGCATTGTCACCACTGATCGCCGACTCGCGCGGGACGAGGCGGCGGTGATGCTGTCGCGTGCGGCGGCGCAGGTCTAAGGAACGCGGCTACCGCTTATTGCCGTCGCCCAGCGCCATCTTCTTCAGGTTCATCGCCTCGGCGTAGATCTTCGCGCTGACGCCCTTCTCGTAGGCGACCTCGCGCAGGTTGCGGCCGCTGGCGGCTGCCTCCTTGACGATCTCACCGGCTTTGTCGTAGCCGATGTGCGGGTTCAGCGCGGTCGCGGCGGCGAGCGTGTTCTCGGCGCTGGCCTTCAGGCCGGCCTTGTTCGGCTCGATGCCGTCGACGCATTTCGTGGCGAGCAGGTGGCTTGCCGCGCTGAGCAGCTGGATCGACTCGAGCAGGTTCTTCGCGATCAACGGGATACGCACGTTCAGCTCGAACTGGCCCTGCATGCCACCGACCGTGATCGCCGCGTCATTGCCGATCACCTGCGCGGCCGTCTGCAGCACGACTTCCGGGATCACCGGGTTGACCTTGCCCGGCATGATCGAACTGCCCTTCTGCAGCTCCGGCAGGAAGATCTCACCGATGCCGGCGCGTGGGCCGCTGCCCATCAGCGCGAGGTCGTTGGCGATCTTGGTGAAGCTGACGGCGACGACCTTCAGCGCGCCGGAAAGCTCGACGAGCGCGTCGCGGTTGGCCTGCGCCTCGAACGGATCCTCCGGCGGCAGCGCCTTGATGCCGGTCGCCTTTTGAATGTGCTTGCGCGCGACCGCGGCGAAGCGCGGGTGGGTGTTCAGGCCAGTGCCGGTCGCGGTGCCGCCAAGCGGGATCTGCGCGACGTGCGGCAGAGCGGTCATCACGCGCTCGCGGCCTAGGCGCACCTGAGCGGCGTAGCCGCCGAACTCTTGACCGAGCGTGACCGGCACGGCATCCATCAGGTGCGTGCGGCCGCTCTTGACGTGGTTCTTGAACTGACGCGACTTCTTCGCCAGCGACTGCTCGAGCAGCTTCAAGCCCGGCAGCAGCTTGTTGTTGACCTGTGCCAGCGCAGCCAGGTGCACGGCGCTCGGGAAGACGTCATTGCTCGACTGACCGAGGTTGACGTGGTCATTCGGATGGACGCTGCCGCCGGCGAGCGCGGCGATCACTTCGTTGGCGTTCATGTTGCTCGACGTGCCCGAACCGGTCTGGAAGACGTCGATCGGAAACTGCTGGTCGTGCTGGCCGTTGGCGATCTCGTCGGCGGCCTTCGCGATGTTGCGAGCCATCGTCGGCTTGAGCAGCCCGAGCTCGCCGTTGGCGCGAGCGGCCGCGGCCTTGACCGCGCCGAGCTGGTGGATCACCGGCAGCGGCACCGTGTTGCCCGAGACCGGGAAGTTCGCGATCGCCTTGTCCGTCTCTCCGCCCCAAAGCTTTTTGGCGAGCGGCTTGCGGGCCGGCGCTGAAGCCTTCTTCGAAGTGGTTTTGCTCGCCGAGCCGTTGTGGCTCGCGGAGTTTCTGGACGCCGCCTTCTTCGGCGCGGCCTTCTTGGCGGCCTTCTTGGTGGTGGGTGACACGATGGTCTCCTTGCGTAGTTGCTTGAGCGGTGCGCGGCGCCGCGCGGATGGGGTGGCGCGCGCTGAAAATCCGGGGTTGACACTAGTAAGCGCCGGACTGTTGCGTCACACTTTTTTGCCCTCGTGTCACTAACGACCAGATGCCACTCGACAGCACAGACATTTCCCGGCTCTACCGTGAGCACGCGTACGGCGTACTCAAGTTCGCGATGCGACGGACACTCGATTCGCAGGTGTCCGTGGATCTCGTCGGCGAGACGTTTGCGGTGGCATTCGAACAGCGCGGCACGTTCCGCGGTGTTGGCGACGTTCAGCAGCAGTCGTGGATCTTCGGGATCGCGAACAACCTGCTGAACAACTACTTCCGCAGTGGGCAGATCGAATCGCGCGCGATGGAGCGGCTCGGCGTTCCGCCGACCGCCGTGCCGGACGACCAGCTCGAGCGGATTGAACAGCTCGCCTGCACCGCGGAGCTGCGCGCGCTGGTTGCCGATGCTCTGCGCGAACTGACGCCCGACCACCGCGACGCGCTGCAGCTGCGAGTCGTCGATGAGCTGCCCTACCGCGAGGTGGCGTGGCGGCTGGCCGTCAACGAGCAGACCGCGCGGGCGCGCGTCAGCCGCGCGCTCGGCCTGCTGCGCGACCGCCTTGACATGAACGAGAACGACGAGGTGATGGAACATGCGTGACCCGAATCTTCCGGTGATCGACGAAGTGCACGACAAGCTGCTGGCCGCGTTCGAGCAGGCCGAATCGCAGGTGCCGGTCCTGGACAAAGATCGCCGCCGCATCTTCACGCCACTGCGTGTGGCGCTTGCGAGCTGCTTGGCGGTCGCCGCGCTGGTCGCCGGCGCGCTGCTGTCCTCGCGCGGCGATGGCGGCGTTCTGACGGTCGATCAAGCGATCGCGAAGGTCGCGGCAGCGAGCTACACGGTGCCGCAGGTCGGACCCGACCAGTTCTTTCACGTGAAGTACCGCGAGGTGATGCGGACGCAGACGGGCTACGGGACCGCCGACGGCAAGACATACAAAACGACGCTGATCTACCCGCTGGAGCATGAGTCTTGGACGAGCACCAGGCAGACAGGACTAAGTCGCTCGCTCGTCGGGCTCGGCTACTTCTTCTCGCAGCGCGATCGCGATCAGGCGGTACAGGTCATCGCCGCCGACAAACGCGACTCCGAAGCGAATGCGCGAATGCGCGCGAGGCATCACTGGAACCCGCCGCCAGACCACAGTTCGGTCTACGACTCGCTGCGGCTGGCGCTGGCCGGGTCGCCGAAGGCCGACCAGCAGGTCGTGTGTCAGGTTGATCCGCAAGAGCCGCGTATGTTGATCGACAGCGGCGTCCTGCCCCAGCGCGACCCGGCGAAGCTACCGACCGATCCGAAGCAGATCTACGACCGGCTCGCGCGCCGCTCGAAGCAGTACACCGGTAGGTCGATCAGCCGCCGGTCGATCATCTGGAACGAAATCGTGTGGAGCCTGCAGTACGGCGCGACGATCCTAAGGCCTGAGCAGCGAGTCGCGCTGATCAGGGCACTTGGCTACATCCCCGGCACCACGACGGCCGCCGAAACTGACGCACCGAACGGCGCACGCGCGATCCTGCTTTCCCGCGTCGGCGACAACCAGCGTTTCGACGTGTACTTCGACCGCGACAACGCGATCCCGATCTACACGCGCACGACCGTCATCGGGCCACAGACCGGCGACCAGAAGGGCTGGCCGGTCGGCTCGGTCACCGAGCAGTACGAGCTGCTCGACCAGTCAGCCGTCGACGCGCCGCCGACCGACTTGAAGCCGGGCAAAAGCGGCGAGGGGCTCAATTTCGCGGGCGGGTTGGTCGACTGCCCGCCGCTGCGGAGCGCCAACAAGGGCGACGGCCACTACGTTCGCGCGAACGTGCCAAAGCCGAAGTCATAGCCGCCGGGCGCGGCGGCGCCACATAAACTCACCGCTCAGCCATGCCGCCGTTCACTCCGCTCAAACCGAACGAAAAGTTCCCGCAAATCGAGGAACGCATCCTCCAGCGCTGGAAAGAGCTGGAGGTCTTCGATCGCTCGCTGAGCCAGCGCGAGGGCGGCGAGCGCTTCGTCTTCTACGAAGGTCCCCCGACGGCCAACGGTCGCCCTGGCAGTCACCACGTGCTCAGCCGCGTGTTCAAGGACATCTTCCCGCGCTACAAAACGATGCAGGGCTTTCGCGTGGACCGCAAAGCCGGCTGGGACTGCCACGGCCTGCCGGTCGAGCTGGAGATCGAGAAAGAGCTCGGCCTCAGCAACAAGCACGAGATCGAGAACTACGGCATCGGCGCCTTCAACGAGAAGTGCCGCGAGTCGGTGCTGCGCTACGTGGAGGACTGGAACGCGCTGACCGAGCGCATCGGTTTCTGGATCGATCTCGACGATCCCTACAAGACGATGTCCAACGACTACGTGGAGTCGGTCTGGTGGTCGCTGAAAGAGATCTGGAAAAAGGACCTGCTGTATGAAGGCCATCGAGTGGTGCCGTACTGCCCGCGCTGCGGCACGGCGCTTTCGAGCCACGAGGTTGCGCTCGGCTACAAGGACGTCGAGGACCCTTCCGTCTACGTGAAGCTGAAGCTGATCGACGAGGAAGCGAGCCTGCTGATCTGGACGACGACCCCGTGGACGCTGCCGGGCAACGTCGCGGTCGCTGCCGGTCCCGACATTGAATACGTCAAAACCGTCGTCGACGGTGAGACGCTGATCGTCGCCAAGGCGCTGGCCGAGCGCGTGCTCGGTGAGGGCGCCGAGGTCGTCGAGGAGCTGAAGGGCAGCGACTTGATCGGCAGGCACTACGCGGGGCCGATCTTCGTATTGAACGATCGCGAGCCGGGAGGATTTCCGGTGGTCGCCGGCGATTTCGTGACTACCGACGACGGCACCGGCCTGGTGCACATTGCACCGGCTTTTGGCGAGGACGACTACCAGGTGGCGGCCGCGCACGGGATCTTTGACCCGACACAAAAAGACCAGGACATGCTGCTCTATAACCCGGTTGATCTCGACGGCCACTACGACAACCGCGTGATCGGCTTCGAGGACCGCTTCGTGAAAGACCCGGAGCTCGCCGATGAGCTGATCGCGAATCTCGGCGAGCGTGGCCTGCTCTTCAAGGCGCAGAAGTACGAGCACAGCTACCCGCACTGCTGGCGCTGTGGCACGCCGCTGATCTACTACGCGAAGGGCAGCTGGTACATCAAGACCACCGCCGTGCGCGACGAAATGCTCGGCGGCAACGAGCAGATCACCTGGCACCCGCCGCACATCAAGGAGGGGCGCTTCGGCAACTGGCTGGCGAACAACATCGACTGGGCGCTCAGTCGCGAGCGCTACTGGGGCACGCCGCTGCCGGTCTGGATCAACGATGAGGACCCGGACGAAGTCGTCTGCATCGGCTCCTACGAAGAGCTCGAGCAGCTCAGTGGCAAACCGGTGGAGGACCCGCACCGTCCGTACATCGACGAGTTCACCTTTGCGCCGCCGAGCGGCAACGCCGGCACGATGCGCCGTGTGCCGGAGGTGATCGACGCCTGGTACGACAGCGGCTCGATGCCGTTCGCGCAGTGGCACTACCCGTTCGAGAACGCCGATCTGTTCGACGACAAGTTTCCGGCGCAGTACATCTGCGAGGCGCTCGACCAGACGCGCGGCTGGTTTTACAGCCTGCTCGCCGTCTCGACCCTGCTGTTCGAGAAGCCTTCCTATGAAACAGTGCTCTGCCTGGGACTGATCCTTGACCCAGACGGCCAGAAGATGAGCAAGAGCCGTGGCAACGTGGTCGCGCCGTGGGACGTGATCGATGAGCACGGCGCCGACGCGTTCCGTTGGTACTACTTCACCAGCAAGGAGCCGTGGGCCGGCTACCGCTTCAGCACCGAGACCGTCGGAGAGTCCGTGCGCAAGTTCCTGCTGACGCTGTGGAACACCTACGGCTTTCTCGTGCTCTACGCCAACGCCGGCGACCAGGACGGCGCGAGCGCGAAGCCGCCTGCCGAGCGCGGCGACCTCGACCGCTGGGCGCTCAGCCGTCTGCAGTCAACGGTCGCGACCGTCACTGAGCGGCTCGACGACTACGACGCCACGGCCGCCGGCCGCGCGATCAGCGAGCTGGTCGACGATCTCTCGAACTGGTACGTGCGCCGCTCGCGTCGCCGCTTCTGGGTGGCCGACCCCGACGCGATCGCGACGCTGCGCGAGTGCCTCACCGCGATCGCGCAGCTGCTCGCGCCGTTCACACCGTTCATCGCCGACGAGATCTACACGAAGCTGGCGCCGGCCGGCACTGCCGACAGCGTGCACCTGACTGACTTTCCGCAGTCAAACGCCGCGCTTCGCGACGAGGTTCTTGAGTCCGACATGGAGACGGCGCGCGAAGCCGTCGAACTTGCACGTGCCGCGCGCGCTCAGGCGAAGGTGAAGATCCGTCAGCCGCTCGGTGAAATCGTCGTCGTCGCCAACGGCGCCGAGCGCGAGGCGATCAGTCGCTTCGAGCCGCTGATCCTCGACGAGCTGAACGTGAAGTCCGTGCGCTACGTGACAGATGCCGACGAGCTCGCTCGCTTCGAGCTGAAGCCGAACTTCAAGGCGCTCGGCCCGCGGCTCGGCAAGAACATGCCGCTCGCGAAGGATGCGATCGCGGCACTCGACGGTGCCGCCGCGGCCGAGAACCTGAAGAACGGCGAGCCGGTTCGGCTGGGGATCGGCGGCGACGAGATCCTGCTGACCGCCGACGACGTGCAGGTGGTGCTGGCGCCGCTCGACGGCTACCAGCTGGAACGCGACGGCGGCCACGCGGTGGCGCTCGATCTGACGATCACCGACGAGCTCAAGCGCGAAGGCCTGGCGCGTGAGGTCGTGCATGCCGTGCAGAACGCGCGCAAGGACGCCGGTCTAGCGGTCGAGGACCGCATCGACCTGCGGATCGGCGGCGACGAGACGCTGCTCGAAGCCGCGCGCGAGCACCGGGACTACGTTTCCGGAGAGACGCTTGCGACGTCGCTCGACGTCGGCGGCGCGGGCGCGGACGACGGCGCGACCGCTAGCGTTGACGGCCACGATCTCTGGATCACGGTTACCAAGTCTTCGTAGCTCGTCACCGGCGGCGGGCGCATCAAACGCGTACACACGGGGTTATCTCAAGCATGAACTCACGCAGCCGCAAATCGTCGTTCGTCATCGCGCTGGCCGCTGTGCTGGCGCTGGCAATCAGCACCGCTGTCGCCCAGGCATCGAGTAGCTCCGGGTCGACGAAGAAGGGCGCGTCGTGGATCGCCAAGACCACGAAGAAGTCGCTGCGTGAATTCCCTGGGCAGGGCTTCCGCGCCGACGCCGTCTCCGCGCTCGCCGCCGCTCGCAAGTCGGGCGCCGGCACGAAGAAGAGCGCCGACGACGCGCTCGTCAAGAGCATCAGCGACGGCGCCACCGACTACGCGACTTCGGCCGGTGCGTCGGCAAAGCTCGCGCTCGCGGCCGTTGCATCGGGGTCGAACCCGCAGTGCTTTGGTGGCATCGACCTCTTCGCGCAGATCGACTCTTTCTATGAGCTGCCCGGCCGCTCGAAGGGCCAGTACGGCACGACCGCATTCGACCAGGCGCTCGCGATGCTGGCGCTGAAGGCGATGCACCACAAGGTTCCGAGTGCTGCAGTGAAGTTCGTGCGTACGCACCGTGGCGCCAACGGCTGGAACTTCGCGCTCAGCACTTCGAAGGGCGACGACACCGAGAGCACCGGCCTGCTGATCGAGGCGATGCGCGCGGCCGGCGTGAGCAAGTCGAACAAGTCTTTGAAGGCCGCTTTCAAGTGGATGTTCAACCAGCAGAACTCCCAGGGTGGCTACAACCCGACGGACCCGACCAACTCTGGCGCTCCGACGCAGGCGAACACGACCGCGTACGCGATCCGCGCCGGCGACGTGATGGGCAAGAACCTGAAGAAGGCCAAGGCCGCTCTGCGCGCATTACAGAACAAACAGGGTTGGTTCCGCAACGACTCATCGAGCGCGCTTGCGCCGGGCCAGACGGTCGGCAAGGGGATCGCGACCAGCGACTCCGTGATCGCGCTTTCCGGTCTGCACTACCCGGTCAGCGTCCGCAAGAGTGTGGCCAAGAGCTGCGCCCAGTAGCCCTTTGCGCCGCGCCTTTGCGCCGCTAACGCAGTGATTTCGCCGCCCTCGTTGAAGAAACCAAGTATCCCGTGCTGTGAGCGGGTTAATTTGGCCTTCAAACGCCCCACCGAAGCGAATCACCCGGTTACGCTGTTTTTCCTGTGGGGGGCAGGCTGGACTATGCCTGGAAGGCCAATTGACATGCTCAACCACGGATACGGACCGGAACTGCCATGACTCGAACACTTTCTCAAATCCGCTCGACCACGCCTGCAACCGCATTCATGGTCTTAGGCCTGATCGCCACGCTGGCGATCGTGATGTTTCGCCCGGTCGCGGCCGACGCGGGCACGCCGACGAGCGGCTTCGTCTACCCGGCTTGGAACTCGAGCCAGTCTGAAAGCGTCGAGTTCAGCTACTCCGACACGCCGCAGACCGACCACGTCTACAAGCTCACCTCCGCCAACAAGAAGAAGACGGCGAATCGCACGCTTCACGGCTGGTCGATCGTCGACATCCTGAAGGCGAACAAGGTCGATGTCACGAGCGTGCCGTTCGTGCGCGTTCGCGTCGCACCGAAGAACGCCGCGAGCACGACCGATTCGCACATCGCGCTGATCCCGCTCGCGCTCGACAAGCCGGAGACGCCGCCGCTGATCATGACGTCTGGCATCGCGGCCAACGGCAACAGCTTCACGGGGACGCCGAAGCTGGTTCCGCCGCAGGTGAACGACGACGGCATCTCCGAAGCGCAGATGGGCGAGTGGAACACGAAGACCGAGAAGCTCACTTTCATCCCGGCCAAGCCGGGCGCGCAGATCATGGGGATCAACATCAAGAAGACGCCGACCTCGAAGGGCGAGTATCGCTACTCGGCTTCGGTCGTCGCGAACAAGCCGTCTGGTGACCTCGACTACCAGTGGTTCGTCGACGGCGTCGGCTTCAACAAGCGGGTGCTGGTCACCACCGACGCCAACAGCGGGACCAAGAGTCACGACGTCAGCGTCGTCGTCTCATCTGGTACGACCGGCTCTTACGGTGTCCAGACCTCTTCATACGTTTCTAAGCGCGCGAAGGACGACGGCAACAAGAAGAACCCGAACGCTCCGACGCCCGGCACCGGCTCGACGCCAGGCACGGGCGCCGGTGACAACGGCGGCAGTGGCGGCGGAACGACCGGCAACAACGGCGGTCTGGGCTCATTCGGCAATGCGAACCCCACACCCACGCCGACACCTACGCCCACGCCGACCCCAACACCGACGCCCACTCCGACAGACGCTACTTCGCAGCCCGACCAGGCGACCGTCGACACTTCAGGCATCACCAACGTCGCGCAGAATGTCTCCGGTAGCGGACCGCTTCAGACCGTCAGTGGCGTGCTGCTTTCTTCGCCAACCGTTGCCGCTGCCGGCGGCGGCGGAGGCGGCGGCGCCCCGATCTCAGAACTTCCCCCGCCCGTGGCGACCTCGATCAACACGATCTTCCAGCCGGTAGACGACCCCGGCGACCTATGGCCGTACCTCTTATCGATATTGTTCGCGCTCTGTTTCACTGGGGCAGCAAGGGAGTGGATTAATCCGTGATATTTCCGTACGCAACGTCGCCGGGTGACACGATCACCGACGCAGTCGCCGAGGTAGCGAAGGCTCTTCGCTACCCCGTCCTGATCCTCGCGCTGGTCGCGTTGGCCTACGTGGCCTACGAGCTCGGGCGCCTGGGGATCGAAGCATGGAAGCGCTCGCAGCGCCACACGGACCACTTCGACCAGACCGCGCGCAACGCGCTGGCACAGGCTCGCTCCGGCGACTCGGCCGGTGCCCAGGCGACGCTGCGCGCCTACGCCTACGGCTCCGCGCTCGAGCGTGCCGCGATCAGCACGCTGTTTGCGACCAACCCGATCGACGCGCAGCGCGCCGTGATCGAGTACGACCTCTACGTATCCAAGCGGCTCGACCGCGTGCGCCTGCTGGTGCGTGCCGGTCCGGCGCTGGGACTGATGGGAACGCTGATTCCGCTGGCGCCGGCGCTCTCCGCACTGGGCAAAGGCCAGCCAAGCGTGCTCGCCAACGAGCTGCAGACAGCCTTCGCGATCACCGTCGTCGGTGTCGCAGTCGGTTTGATCGCCTTCACGATCGCACTGGTACGCGAGCGCTACTACACAAAGGACCTCGCCGACCTCGAGTTCCTGCGCGAAGTGCGTGGCGACGCCGCGGTGCTCGTACCCGCGACCGTCCCGCAGCCGTCCGCCGCCGCTCCGGCGCACATGACTTCGACCGACCAGCCGACGGCGATCTCCGAGGCCGTGGTTCCGGAGTCGCCGGCTCCCACCGCTGCTCCGGCGGCGCCCGCCGCACCGGCCGCGCCTGTGCAGGCGCACTCGCCGCCGCCTGTGGCTGCTCCGGCAGCGCTGCCGGGCCAGCCGCTGATGCCGGACGACAAGCCGAAGAAGAAGTTCGGCATCAAGAAGAAGGGATCCGCGGACCCCGCCGCGCCGGCCTTCCCGCCGCCGCCTCCGGCGCCCGCGCCGATCACCGACGTGACTTCGCAGCCCGCTTCGCTGCCGTCCGACCAGCCGCAGGACAAGTCGCCGAGCATCCCCGACGCGCCCGCGCCGGAAGGTGATGAGGACGGCAAGGCCTAAGCGATGAAGGTCACTCCGACACCCGGCAGCGTCGCCGGTCGCCGCATCGACCGCGTCGGCGACCCGCTCGACGGACTCGTAAACCTCTTCGACCTGTCACTCGTACTGGCCGTCGGACTGCTGCTGGCGGCGCTCTCGTCGGCCGGCGTCGTCGGACTCGTGTCAGGCGGCTCAGGCTCCGGCACACCGATCGCCGGTCAGCCCTCCGGCCAGGGCGAGACTCAGGGCAAGGGCCAGGAGGTCGGCAAGGTCTATCGCCTTGCTGACGGCAGCTACGTCTTCGCGCCAAGCGGCGCCACGAAGTCGGGTGCGTCGGGCTCGACCGCGGCGACAGGTGCGACGCCTGCGTCAGGCGCGTCTGGAGTTGTCACGCCGCCGCCGACCGCTCCAGGCGGAGCGACGGCCACGCCGGGCGGTACGCAGAGCTTTACGCCTACTCAGTAGGCGCCGGCGAGGCTAGACCTCGTCCTGCAGTTGGCCGCCGATCGCGAAATCGCTCTTCTTCATATCTTCGAACACGACCCAGCAGTGGTCTTCGGTCGTCTTGCCGACCTCGACCAGCGTCTTCGTGATCTGCTTGGCGATCTCATCCTTCTGTTCGCGCGTGCGGCCTTCGTACATCTTTATGGTGACTACTGGCATGGCGCGGAGACTAGATGATCTGCGCAAAAAACAACGGCCCCGGAACTCCGGGGCCGTTGCGATCAAACGCGTATCTCTGGTTGCGGCTGAGAACGAGCCGCCTGCCTCTATGCGAGGGCGGGCTCGAGCTCGGCTTCAAGGCGCCGCTTCGGCAGTGCGCCGATCACCTTGTGAGCGACGTCGCCGTCCCTGAACAGGATCAATGTCGGGATCGACATGACCTGGAACTTGGCTGCGGTCTCCGGGTTTTCGTCAACGTTCAGTTTGACGATCTGGATCGCGTCGCCCTTCTCCTGCTGGATCTCTTCGAGAACCGGAGCGACCATACGGCACGGTCCGCAC